>CALFXX010000128.1 GCA_937952975.1 uncultured Alcaligenaceae bacterium | reverse complement strand
GTGCGCGAAGTTCAGTGGACCAACCCACACGTCGCCATCTTTATTTACGGCGTCACCAAAGAAGGCGAGGCTCCAGCCCTTTGGCTGATGGAAATGACAAGCCCCGGCAATTTAGTGCGTGCAGGCGGTTGGACTCGCACCGCCGTTAAAAAAGGCGACAAGGTCACTGTTAATTTCAGCCCCCTGCGCAACGGAGACAAGGGCGGTGCCTTAAAGAAAATTACGGTCGCCGACTCGGGTAAGGTTTTAACCGCAGACATTCGCGCTCAAGAGCGCCCCAACCTGCAAGAAGAGACTGCACCCGCGGCAAAATAATGTAACAAGATAAAGACGTGTAGGGGTGACGACGATTGCTCAACACGCTGCTAGAAAATTGCTCGGCAGTCATCAAGTTGGTGACGGCCGAGTTTTTATTTGAAGCGCGCGCTCACAGAGCCAAATACGCCGAAGTCCGCAGTCACCGCATCACCGACCTTAACGGGTACTGGTACCACACACGTACCCGTCATCACAATATCCCCTGCTTGCAGATGCCGGCCGTGATCTACAAGTTCATTCGCCAACCAAGTTAACGCAAGCCTTGGATCACCCAAGACGTTTGATCCCTGTCCTTGAGCCACCGTGGCGCCATTGCAAGTCACACTCACTTGATGATCCTTTAAGTCAACGCTGCGCCAATCCACCTTGACTTCTTGACCCACGACAAAAAAGCACGCGCAGGCAAACTCGGCGATCAATTGCGCCTCACCTGCTGTGGCGAAATCTTCAAAACGCGACGCAGGCACTTCAATCGCGACGTGCAAGGCTTCGACGCCCGCCATCACTTCTGACAGGCTTAAGGGTGCACTGCCCGTACGCTTGATATCTTGGCCAATCCGAAAGGCAAACTCTGCTTCGGCTACCGCCATAAAGTTACCGTCAAGCGAAACCGTAGCGCCATCTGCTAAACAACGTGATTGCAACAAGCGCCCTGCAAGCGGCCCACTCACCCCAATATGCTTTTGCCCTGCTGCACTCGTGGCAGCAATTTTCCAGCCATTGCCGGGCTCCCCGACAGCCTTGAGCATTGCGGCCTGCACTTCATAGCCCTCAGCACGGTTCGTTGGGCGACAACTGGGATCAAGCGCGACAAGGCGACCGTGATCGCGAAACGCCGGCAATAGGGCAGAAACGGCTTGCTGAATCTGTTGGGGTTGCATAAAAAATCCTAAGCGTGATGGTTAACAATACAAGCAAGTGAACAACGATCAGAATAAGTCAATCTGCAAAATTGTGCTCTAGCTTGCAGGCACTCAAGCTTGCATAAGCAAATGACTGGATGACAGGCGACCTTCGAGGCGCTCGCAATATGCAGTAAAGTACCCTAAAAAGATGATGAGACCTATGACTGAACCCTATCAACTGACGCTCGGCCAGATGGCTCAGGCGATCCGTGCAGGCGATTTAACGTCTGAAGCGCTGGTCACGAGTTGCCTTGAGCGCATCGCGCAGGTCGACCCTTCTATCCTAGCGTGGGCAAGCCTAAATGCCAAGGCAGCACTGGCGCGCGCGCAACAACTCGACAAAGAGTCACCTCGCGGCCTGCTGCATGGCATCCCGATTGGCGTCAAAGACATTATCGACACCAACGACTTTATCACCAGTTACAACTCTCCGATCTATCAAACCCATCAACCAACAGCCAACGCAAATATCGTCAAGCGTGCGCTCGATGCAGGGGCGATCGTTCTGGGCAAAACAACCACCCAAGAATTTGCAACCCGCGGCAACGTGAGCCCAACGCGCAATCCATTTTCTGCGCTGCACACCCCAGGCGGCTCATCAAGCGGCTCTGCGGCAGCCGTCGGTGCCGGCATGGTTCCCTTAGCCTTGAGCACCCAGACAGCCGGGTCGATTGTTCGACCTGCCTCCTATTGTGGAGTTGTTGGTTTCAAAGCAAGCTATGGATTAATTGATATCGCCGGCGTCAAGCGGATGTCGCCGACACTCGATACGCTGGGCGTGCATACCCGCAACGTCCAGGATGCGGCCATTGCACTGAGTTTGCTCTCAGACTGGCAAGGGCTCAAAGAGTTCGAACAGGGGTTCACGAACGAACTGGTTGTCGGTTTCTGTGAAGACCCTTTTTGGTCACTTGCAGAAACTGCGACCCGCGAGGCGATGTCTTTGGCGCGCGAGCGACTTGAGCGGGCAGGTATTCGCGTGACAAAAATCAACCTGCCCTCTGGTTTTGAAAAACTAGGGACTGCACTTGATGTCATCAGCGATGTTGAAGGGCTTGCTTCGCTCGAGCACGAATGGCTGCATCACCGCGCGGGCCTCTCGGCCGGAGTACAACAGAAACTTCAACGTGCGCAGAAGATACCCAGTCAAAGATATGAGGAAGCAAAAAGTCTGGGTCGAGCGTGCAGTGAACAAAGCGCAAGCCTATTTGCAGGTGCGACGTGCATACTCACCCCAAGCTCGCCAGGCTATGCACCCCTGCTTGCAGAGAAAGACCCAGGCGATTCTTGTTTTAGTAAGCTGTGGACGATTCTAGGAATGCCTAGCGTCAGCATTCCTGTTCCAGTGCCGGGCCCCTTACCAATAGGACTAGAAGTGATATGCCCGAAGGGTCAAGATACTCTGGCGTTACAAGCAGCGCAGCGCATGAATGAAATTTTGAACCAAAAACCATAACCGCTACGGCCCTTTCAAAGCGAGCCTCTTATGTTCTTGTCTCAGCCATGCAAGCGATCGTTGAGTCAGTCTCGTCTACGACTGCGAGCATCCCTTTTTGCACTCTTGGCTTTGAGTGCAACGTTGACTTGGGCACAACCTACGTACCCAGATAAGACTGTACGCATGGTCGTGCCCTACCCTCCAAGTGGCGGTGCAGACATTCTGGCTCGCGCCATTGGGCAAAAGCTCACAACGGCATGGGGCCAAACCGTCGTGATCGAAAACAAAGCCGGGGCTGGTGGCTCAATCGGAACAGATCAGGTCTCAAAAGCACCTGCCGACGGCTACACGCTACTGATGGCATCACCAAGTCATGCCATCAACGGCGCACTCTACAAGAATCTCTCTTTTGATCCTGAAAAGAACTTTACGGGAGTCGTCCTTGCAGCCTCAGGCCCACTGGTTTTGGTGGTCAATAGTTCAAGCCCAATCAACTCGGTACAAGAATTTATTGCGCTCGCGCGCGCTAAACCCGGTTTAATTAACTATGCCTCAGCGGGTGTCGGTAGCTCGCCCCATTTGGCTGGTGAACTACTTGCGCTGATGGCCAACGTGCAGATGACACATGTTGCCTACAAGGGTACAGGTCCGGCCTTAACCGACTTGATGGGAGGTCAAGTTCAAGCCTTTTTTGGTCCGGTACCGGCCCTGATCGAGCACATCAAAAATGGGCGCCTCAAGGCATTGGGCGTGACCACACTACAGGCATTTCCTGCGATCCCAACGGTACCGCCAATCGCGCGTGATGTGCCAGGTTATTCGGTATTGCAGTGGTGGGGTATCGTCACGCCGACAGGTACGCCTCCAGCCGTCATTTCTAAAATCAACCGTGACGTGGCCGCTGCACTGCAGGCCGATGAGATGAAAAAACAACTTGCTGCGATGGGAGCCGAACCCGGCGGCCAATCACCTGAGCAATTTGATGCGCTCATTCGCGAAGAAGTCGTGAAGTGGACTGAGGTTATTGATAAGGCGAAGTTAAAAGCCGAATGATTTTACTTTTACGATTGGATCAACATGGGCACCACTGAAACACTCGCGACTTTCATCACAAGTTTTGATGGCGCAAACATTCCTGAAGACGTACGCGCGATTGCTGTCCGTAGCTTCGTGAACTGGGCTGGCTGCGCGTTAGGTGGAGCGCGCCATCCGGCCTTATTAAACGCGATGACGGCGATGCGCCCTTTTATCGGCGCGCCGCAGGCAAGCGTGATCGGTCGTAATGACCGAGTCGATGCCCTGAACGCAGCGCTCTTCAACGGCATCAGTTCACACGTACTCGACTTTGATGACACGCACATGGCAACGCTGGTACATCCAAGCGGCCCGGTGCTCTCTGCGTTACTTGCGTTAGCCGAGTACCATCCCATTGACGGTAATGCCTTCATTGAGGCCATTGTCTTTGGTATTGAGGTCGAGTGCCGAATCGCGTTAGGTGTCTGCCCTGCCCACTACGATATCGGCTGGCATGTCACAGGCACTGTCGGCGGCTTTGGCGCTGCGGCAGCGGTTGGTCGCGCACTTAAGCTAGACGCCCAACAAATGGCTTGGGCATTAGGGATCGCTGCAACACAAGCCTCGGGGTTGCGCGAAGTGTTTGGAACCATGTGCAAAAGCCTTCATCCCGGGCGCGCCGCACAAAGCGGCCTCAGTGCGTCGCTCATGGCGCAGTCTGGCTTTACCAGCTCACTACGCGCCATTGAAGCGCCACGGGGTTTTGCTCACGTCTTGTCAACCGAACAGAACTTAGCCAAAACCACTGACGGCCTTGGCGAGGTATGGCATACCCTTGAAAATAGCTTTAAGCCCTATGCCTGTGGCTTGGTGATTCATCCGATTATCGATGGCTGCCTAACCTTGCGCCAGCAGCATCAATTTAGTTCAGATGACATCAAACAAATTGATCTGAAGGTACACCCACTCGTGCTCGAACTCACCGGAAAAAGCGCTCCAACGACGGGGCTTGAAGGCAAATTCAGCGTGCAGCACTCAGCAGCAATCGTGACCCACGAGGGCAAGAGCCAGGCTAGACAATACTCAGATGCAGCTGTTCAAATCCCTGCCGTCAACACTCTGCGCTCGAAGGTGCAAGTCGCCATTGAGCCTGGCCTTAGGGTAGACGAAGCAAAAGTCACCATGACACTGCAAGATGGCCGCGTTCTACATCACCATGTCGTACATGCCTTAGGCAGTATCGAACGGCCAATGAATGACGAACAAGTGGATGCAAAGTTTATGGACCTGGCATCAAACGTCATGACACCGGAACAAGCAACGCAGGCACTCGCCGCGTGTCGCGCTGTCGGTCAAGCGTCCGATGCCGGAGTCGTTGGTCGTGCCTTAAGCGTATCGCACTGAGCATATCGACTTATGCGCACCTGCCTGGGAGTTTACTAACCCAAGCGCAGCGGCTTACACATGCAGGCTTCAAAGCCGCACAGGGAAAACCCTTAAAACAATAAGGGATTGCGGTATATCACTTTGCCCTTGATAATTGACACAAAGACAAACACTGCAGCATGACTCAATCGTGCCTGCCAGGAGACAACGTGAACGACTTTATTGTGATGAATCTTCAAGTGCTGTTCTCTGGACTCGCACTTGGTTCAATCTACGCTTTAGTAGCTTTAGGCTTCGTATTGATCATTCGCGCCACTAACGTTGTCAATTTCGCGCAAGGTGATTTTGCGATGCTGGGAGGCTTCTCTATGGTGGCCTTCTTAACAGCCGGTGTCCCTTATTGGCTGGCGATTTTGCTAGCCTTAGTCGCGATGGGCATCTTTGGTTTGATCTTTAACCTAGGCGTCTATTACCCACTGCGTCACCGCTCATTCTTACCAGTGATCATCAGCACACTGGGTGCCTCGATCTTTATGCAAAATGCGGTGTTGTATTTTTTTGGTCCCCAGCCCCGCCCAATGGACAAAGTGTTTTCAGTGCCGGGTATTGAAATTGGCGGTGTCTTTATGGATACCCAGTACCTCACCATCTTGGGAGCCACCGGGCTGCTTGTTGCCTTCCAATATTTTTTATTCGAACGCACCCTATTTGGTAAAAAACTTCAGGCCACCTCACAAGACAAAGACATGGCGCGCTTAGTCGGCATTCCAGTTGCGGCGATGATTGCTTTCACTTTCATCTATAGCGCAATTCTGGGCGGTGTCGCAGGTATCTTGGTATCCCCCGTATTGTTTGTCTCGATCGGCATGGGTTCTATCATCGCGCTCAAAGCCTTCTCTGCCACCATCATTGGCGGCTTTGGCGACGTAACAGGTTCGATTGTGGGTGGACTCTTGCTAGGCGTTGTAGAAGGCTTTGGAGCCCACTACATCTCAGTCCCATACAAAGACGCCTTCGCTTTTCTATTGCTTTTCATCTTTTTGCTGCTTAGGCCACAGGGCATCTTCGGCGAAAAGATCTCGGAGAAAGCATGAAGAAAATACTGATCGTTCTTGCTATGGGGATCTTGGTTGCCTTGCTCCCCTACACGATGAAGATTTCACCTTATGTGTTGAATATTTTCATGCAAGCAATCACCTATTCAATCGCTGTGCTTGGGATGACAGTCGTTTTGGGCTACACCGGTCAGATTAACTTGGCGCAAGCCACGTTTTTTGGTTTAGGTGCGTATGCCGTGGCACTCGGCACAGTCGGGCCCGGGCTCAATTTCTGGATCACGCTGATCATGGGCATTAGCGTGGCGACCATTTCAGGCTTTGTGTTGGGCCTCACAACCCTCAGACTCAAAGGCCACTATTTGGCAATGATCACGATTAGCTTTCAACAAATCTTTGATCTGATTTTAGTGAACTGGATCGACTTCACTCGCGGCCCTGACGGTATCGCAGGGATCGAGCGCCCTTCTATTTTTGGCTATGCTCTTTCGGATGATCGTGCGTATCTTTTCTTGTGCGCTTTGATTCTTTACGCTTGTATCTATTTTGTTTGGCAATTGCCTCAAACGAGTACTGGGCGTGCCATGCGTGCCGTCCGTGAAAACGAACTTGCAGCTGAAGTCACTGGAGTCAATAGTTTACAAATCAAAGTTATCGCCTTCACAATTAGTGCAGGCTTAGCAGGATTAGGTGGTGCACTCTACGCCGCAGGCTTCGCCTATATCAGCCCTGACAACTTTAACTTTTCTCGTTCAATTGAATTTTTAACTATGGTGCTTCTCGGCGGCGCGCAATCAGCGTTCGGGAGTGCATTGGGTACGAGTCTGTTGATCCTGCTGCCCGAATGGCTGCGCTTTCTAAAAGAGGTTTATCTCGCGGCTTATGGCTTAGCAGTTATCCTGATCATGGTCTTCTTGCCCACTGGGATCTGGGGGATCATTAGTTCAAGAATGGCAAAATATCGCAAGCCAGTACCAACTGATCTTGACAGCATCCAAACCCTTGATATCTCTGTTCCGATCACCGACCCTACTCCAATTTTGCAGTTGCAAAATGTACAAAAGCATTTCGGTGGAGTGAAGGCAGTAGACGGCATTACGCTTAACGTTGCACGCGGTACGGTGCATGCTTTGATTGGTCCGAATGGATCAGGCAAAACTACCACGCTCAATGTGCTGAACGGCATTTATAAAACGACTGCTGGCAAGATTGTATTTGATGGCAAAGATATTACCGAGCTCGCCCCCCACGAGCGAGCAGGGTTAGGCGTAGGCCGTACTTTTCAAAATATTCGATTATTCCCGTCAATGTCGGTGGTTGAAAACGTGATGGTCGGCGCACAACGTCCCAACAATCAGATCGCCCCAGGGCAAGCAGCGCTGCGAGCGCGTGCGTTATCGGCACTGAAATTTGTCGGTTTGGCTGAGCAAGCCGAGGTAATCGTACAGAACCTACCATATGGGCATCAGCGTTTAGTCGAAATCGCACGCGCCTTAGCGGGGCATCCAACATTTCTACTCTTAGACGAACCGGCTGCCGGCTTGAATCAAACTGAAAAGCAAGAGCTTGTTGCACTGCTCAAGCGCTTGCGTGGTCATGGGCTAACAATCTTTTTGATCGAACACGATATTGGTCTCATTGAACAGGTCTCTGACAAAATCACAGTACTCAATTTTGGGAAACAAATTGCAGACGGCAATCCTTCGGATGTGCTGAACCATCCGGATGTCATTACAGCCTATTTAGGGGATGCCTCTCATGTCACTGCTTGAGCTTCGTCAAGTTGAAAGTCATTACGGCAACGTGCAGGCCCTCAAAGGCATTACGCTGCATGTCAACGCCGGAGAAATCGTGACCTTGTTAGGCGCAAATGGTGCTGGTAAAAGCACGACCCTACGCAGTATCTCTGGGCTTACCTCGGTCACTAGCGGAGACATTCTGTTTGAAGGTCAGTCGATATTAAAAATGCCCGCTGAAAAAATAGTCAGCATGGGTATTGCTCACGTTCCAGAGGGGCGTCGCATCTTTCCTGGACTAACCGTCAGAGAAAACATACTGATCGGCAGCTCAGCGCGAGGCAAAGTGGCACGCAGCACACTAGAATCTGAAGCCGACGAGATGTTTGAAATCTTTCCGCCGCTGGAAAGACTTTCGGGCGCCTTGGGCTGGAGCCTGTCGGGTGGTGAACAGCAAATGCTTGCTGTCGCACGCGGACTCATGTCAAAGCCAAAGCTATTGCTCATGGATGAGCCTTCGCTTGGTTTGGCCCCTCTTATCGTTCAACAGTTGTTCGCAACCATTCGCAAGATTCGAGAGCGAGGGATGACGATCTTACTCGTCGAACAAAATGCCAATATGGCCTTGTCTGTCGCGGATCGCGGCTATGTGTTGGTCACCGGCAACTTAACCGTTGAAGGTACGCCAAAAGAACTGCTGAATAACGACGAAGTACGTTCAGCCTATCTTGGTGGTGGAAAAAAATAATGAGTACCGTTTAACTATCTCTGCACTGTTTAACTATCTCTGCACTGTTTAGCTATCGCTTCAGTATTTTTCTGTTTTTGCTCGACTTTAGAACGTCAAAAGACTCTGGGAGACTCACATGAAACAAAAGAAATTTTCACTCTATGCAGCGAGCGCTTTACTCGCAATGTCGTTCAACACACAAGCTGCTGATCCTATCAAGTTCGGTATGGTCGTCGAAAGCACAGGGCCCAATGCGGAGTCTGGCGTCTATCAAATCAACGGCGCAAAACTTGCCGTTGACGAAATCAACGCGGCAGGTGGTGTACTAGGCAGAAAAATCGAAGTCCAAACAGAAGACAATCAAAGTACAAATCCGGGTTCAGTACTCGCCGTATCTAAACTAACCAGTAGCGGCAATATCACCGCACTGATCAGTTCGATTCGCAGCACTCAAATTCAGGCGATTGCTCCCACGGTTGCAAAAGCCGGCCTGCCGATGATGATCGGTGGCACTGATTACACGCTGACCCACACCAATAACCCATGGCTGTTCAGAGCGCGTCCCAATGATGGTTATTCGGCAAAGGTGATCGCTGATTACGGCGTTAACACGCTAAAACTCAAAAAATGGGCGGTTATCCATGCAACCGATGCCTTTGGTAACGGTGGCAAAAACAATCTTGTTGAATCGCTGAAAGCCCTTGGGATTACTCCTGTACTCGTGCAAGGCTTTACCAGCAACTCGCAAGACTTCACGCCAATCGTCTTAGCGATCAAACAGTCAGGCGCAGATATCGTGTCAAGTTACATCACCAACTCGCCTGATGTCGGAATCTTCGCCAAGCAATTACGGCAGTTAGGCGTCAAGGCAACATGGGTAGGTTCGCCCTCTTTGTCAACGGATACTGCAATGAAACTAGCGGGCGATGCGCTATATGACAGTTATTCGATTGCCGATTTTGCGATTGAATCGAGCCCAGAGGCCAAGGCCTACGCTGACAAGTACCGTACTACCTACAAGATTGAACCTGATCTGTACTCGTCTTGGCCCTATGACTCAGTCAAACTTCTTGCCTTGGCAATTACCAATGCAAACAGCACGAAACCTGACGACATCATCAAAGCCTTGCATGCAATCAAAGGCTACAAAGGCGTTGAAGGCACCTATACTTTCGACAAAAATGGCGATGGTTTGCACGGCTACAACATCGTGAAAAACGTACAAGGCAAAATTGTGTTTGAAAAGCATATTGACTTTGCGCCGAAAGACTAACCTGGGCCTCTTAGTAATATTAGACCTTTCCCTTTCCGAAAGACTATAGACCGAGACTGTCCAAAGACCTGACTAGACACGGCTCTTAAACATTGAGCCCTGTCAAGAGTGGAATCACTCTGGACAGGGCTTTCTACTGTACATTTGCTCGTGATTGACTTGAACGATACGCGATGAAAAAAATTACTGCTGGTGCCATCTCTAGAAATTATTTCAACATGCCCTTTTGGATTGCAGCCCACCAAGGCATGTTCACAGACGAGGGGCTTGACGTCACGATTGACCTACACGAACCCATTGATGAGGTATGGCGGCGGCTGCAAGACGGGCGGATGGATATTGCCCTAGGCGTGACTGAACACATTATCTTGGATAGCGAAGGTGGCGGTCATCTTGAAATCATTGGCGGCAACGTTAATCGTCTGCCGTTTTCAATGATCTCTGGTAAAGACGTTAAATCCTTTGCAGATTTAAAGGGGCGCACAATTGGCGTGTCGTCGATTGACGCAGGCAGCTCTTCGCTTGTTATGAAGCTGATGGACGCACATGGTTTGCACTACCCACAAGATTATAAGATCGTAGCCTGTGGCCCCATTCTGGCCCGCTGGGAGAAGCTACAAAGCGGTGAGATCGACGCGGGCCTACAAGGCGCACCCTTAAATTACATCGCGCTTGATCAAGGGTTTAATTCGCTATGCGAACCACGCGATGAGTTTCCGTGGTTTCAGTTCACTTCACTCAATATCGATAGTCGCTGGGCCCGTGCGAATCATGACACTGTCATTCGCTTTATGCGCGCTTTCATTCGTGCACACGAATGGTTTTATGCCAACAAAGAAGGTTGCCGAACCATCGCCATGCTCGAAACAGGCATTACGGCTGAGTATGCAGATCGCGCTTGGGATGAGTACACGGCAGCCGAAATTTTCCCGCGTGATGCGCAGGCGAATCCAGAGTCGATTCAGTCCTTAATTGATATCAGCGCTTTGTTAAGGGCTATTCCAAAGCGCGCCGATACAGAAGCGAAGTCTTATATCAATCACAGTTATTTGGATGAGGCTCGCCGATCTCTGTAGATATTGCTTAAGCAGCGTGGCTGATTGGGTCATGCGCAAACTAATCGAACGCTCACAGTTCAACGTTCAACGCCCCGAACCTCATTCAGCGTTCAACGTTCGATGTTCGACGTTTAGCACCCAATGCATGACTGATTATTGCTTCATAATCTCTGGGTGCTTAGCCAAGAAGTCCTCCCAACGACGAGATTCAGCCGCGATGTACTTGCCGTACGCCTCAGCGGCTAACCCACCTGGTTGGGCACCCGAATCAATAATGCTTTTACGATTGGCTTCAGTGCGAAGCCCTTGGCTCAACGCGGCCGAGAGTTTACTCACCACAGCGGACGACGTACCAACAGGCGCTACCAAACCAAAGACCGACAAAATCGTCGAGCCCGGAAAACCGCTTTGCACCATCGTCGGAATCGTTGCAGCGGCGGACCAAGGCTCGGCCGAAGTGACCGCCAACGCTTTCAGCTTACCCGCCTGTGCATTGCTTAAGCCGTTGCCTAAGTTATCAAACATCACGGTGATACGACCGGCTAACAAATCTAGCTGTGCGCCATTCGTACCTTTGTATTGAATGTGCGCAAGGGGTGTCTGCGCCTCGGCTTCAAGCAAGGCACCCGCAAGGTGACTCACCGTGCCCACACCCGCCGAACCATAATTCAAAGTATTTGGATTTTTCTTGGCGTACGCAATCAGCTCTTGCACCGAGTTTGCAGGGATTGACGGATGAATCACCAAGACATTCGGCGCACTTGCAATTAACCCAATGGCGGTGAAATCGCGCTCGAGGTTGTAGCCAACTTTTTTATTCGCGATCGGCGCAATGATGTCAGACACAACATGCGCAAGCAGTGTATAGCCGTCAGCAGCAGCTCCGGCGACCGCAACAGCTGCGATTGCCCCACTTGCACCTGGCTTGTTCTCGACCACGACTTGTTGACCGAGCACATCAGACAACCCACGTGCTGCCACCCGCGCGTAGAGATCAGTTGGCCCACCCGGCACAAAGCCGACAATAATTTTGATTGGGCGATCGGGATAGTTTGCGGCGTCGCGTACTTGCGCATACGCATTACTCGTTAAGCCCAGCACGATAAAAAAAATCACGCTTTTCACAGCGAGTGCTGTTTGAAGCGTGACATTTTTAAACGATCTCGCACAAGCGATCTGCGTCATGATCAACTAACCACCTTCTATTCTTGGTATAAAAAATACCTCAGAGCCGGGCTTAACAGCCTGGGTGTAATCAACCTCATGAATCACACCATCAATTGCGATTGAGGTTTCTTCTTCGAGCGTTTCGCCCAAACCAGGAAACAATTCATTCATGGCGCGGATCACGCCACGAATGTTTTTTGCCTGCACTTCGAACTCTCGAATGCTATCGGTATAACGCCTGCTAAAGCCGGCGGTGAAGGTCACCTTGACGGCTTTAACAGGAGTGGTTGCAACTTCAGCCTGCATCAATCGCGGCCAACACTTTAGGTGGCGACATCGGCAGATCTGTCATACGTCGACCGATCGCGTTTTCGATAGCGTTGGCAATCGCAGCCATCGGAGGAACGATGTTTGCTTCGCCTACGCCTTTCACACCGAAAGGATGACTTGGGTTAGGGACTTCAACCAAGACAGCTTCGATCATCGGCAAATCCGAGGCGACCGGGATACGGTAGTCTAGGAAACCTGCGTTTGAGAGGCGACCGTTCTTGTCGTAGATATATTCTTCGTTCAAGGCCCAACCGATACCCTGCACCACACCGCCGACGATTTGACCGGCGCAGTAGTCACGGTGAATCGCGCGACCAACGTCTTGAGCTGCAACGAACTGCAGAATCTTGACTGCACCAGTTTCAGGGTCAACTTCAACATCTACAAATTGTGTTGAAAAGCCAGGAGCCTGACCACCCGCGTTCGTTGAAGCTTCGTAACCAATCGGGCCACCTGTCACCGCACGCTTGCTGGCGATGGCTTTCAAAGAGAGAGGCTCAAAGTTGCCAACGCTCGGATCAACAGGCTTGGCATAGCCGTCAGACCACACGACGTTTTTAATGTCGGTGTCCCACATCAATGATGCACGCAGACGCAGGTCTTCGATGACCTTATTACAAGCCTCAACAACCGCGATACCTGTTGCGTAGGTCACACGTGAACCACCCGTCACATGGTTGTAGCCAATCGAGGCTGTGTCAGCGACTGTTGAGCGCACTGATTCGTAAGGCACGCCAAGAGTTTCAGCGGCCATCAAGGCCATCGAAGCACGTGAACCACCAACGTCCATACTGCCGGTCGCGATCACAACCGTACCGTCTTCGTTGATATGCACCGATGCGGTCGACTCGCCACCGCCATTGAACCAAAAACCAGAGGCAACACCACGGCCTTGGTTCTTACCCAAAGGCTTGTTGTACTGTGGATGATCAAGCAAGGCCTGAATCGTTTCAGCATAGCCATCATGCGAGTGCTTAGGACCCCAAGCCGTTGGCGAACCAGCTTTCACAGCGTTTTTCAAACGCATCTTGAGCGGATCCATACCAATCTTTTTGGCCAGAATATCCAACACGCTTTCAACAGCAAAAGCCGAAATTGGCGAACCTGGCGCGCGATACGCTGCCGATTTTGGACGGTTACTGACCACATCAAAACCGACCGATTTAACGTTAGGGATGATGTAGGGTGCAAACGCGCACATGGTAGCGTTCATGACAGGAGAACCTGGGAAGGCGCCTGCTTGAAACTTGAACAAACCTTCAGCGGCAACGATCGTGCCGTCTTTTTTGACGCCGATCTTAACCGTCATCGAAGAACCTGAGGTTGGGCCTGTTGACTTAAACACGTCTTCGCGGCTCATCATGATTTTGACAGGATGCCCGGTTTTGCGTGAAAGCAAAACAGCCATCGGTTCGACGTAGACCACCGTTTTACCACCGAAGCCACCACCGATCTCTGCAGGATGTACCAACAGGTTGCCGATCTCCATGCCGACCAATTTTGCAGTGTACGCACGCACCACAAAGTGACCTTGGCTGGCAGACCACAGTTCGCACTGACCGTCGGCACCATAGCGTGCCAAGCAAGAGTGAGGCTCGATGTAGCCCTGATGCACAGCTGCGGTTTTAAAGCTCATCTCGACGACTTCGTCAGCAGAGGCAAAACCTGCTGCGATATCACCGACGCTGAACTCTAAGCGCTTAGAAATATTTGAAGGCTTGCTAGGCGCAGGATCAACACCGCGCGTGATCATGTCCTCAAACAACAGAGGTGCATCTGGCTTCATTGCGTCTTCAACGTCAATGCAGTGCGGCAAGACTTCGTACTTCACTTCGATTAGGCTAATAGCTTCAGCCGCGATGGCTGAGGTCGTTGCTGCAACGGCGGCAATCGCGTGACCTTCAAACAGCGCTTTTTCGCGCGCCATAATGTTACGCGTCATGTGCCAATAGTTTTGTGCAACGCGCTCTGGACCCACATAATCAAAGGGATGATCTGGAAAGTCAGAACCTAAGATGATGCCTTTTACGCCCGGCAAAGCCGCAGCCTTAGAGGTATCAACCGATAAAATGCGCGCGTGCGCATGCGGCGAACGTAATACTTTTGCCCATAACATGCCAGGCAAAGAATAATCGGCACCATACTGTGCCATACCAGTCACTTTTGGCACACCGTCGGGGCGCACTGGGCTAGTACCCACTACCTTCATGACTTGCTCAATATCTTTAGTGTTTGTCAACATGATTAAGCTCCTCGCATTTCGCGCGCGGCTTCAAGCACCGCGGTAATGATGTTGTTGTAACCGGTGCAACGGCACAAATTGCCTGCCAACCAAAAACGCACTTCTTCTTCAGTTGGATTGTTGTTGCGCTCAAGTAGTGAACGCGCAGCAATCAAAAACCCTGGGGTGCAAATGCCGCACTGCAAGGCTGCGTGCTCAAGAAACTTGCGCTGCAACACATGCAAGGTTTCGCCGTTTGCCATACCTTCGATTGTTTGAATCGATTTACCTTGTGCCTCAACCCCTAAGACCAAACATGAGCACACTAAGCGGCCATCGAGCGTGACGCTACAGGCGCCACAATCGCCCGTACCGCAGCCCTCTTTCGTGCCGGTCATGTTCAACTCGTCTCGCAAGACATCGAGCAAAGAAACATTCGGCTGACATAAAAACTCAACCGGATCACCATTAATAACTGTTGTGACGTGATGCTTAGACATTTAGTTCTTCCCCTTCGCTCTAGCGAGCGCTTTTTCTGCTGCGCGCTTAGCGAGCACACCTGCTACTTTGATTCGAAATTCTTTGGTTCCGCGCTTGTCGTCGATTGGACGGGCTGCGGCGCTTGCTGCAGCGGCCAATTTAGCCAAGGCAGCTGCGTCAACTGTCGTGCCAATCAAGGCAGCAGCGGCTTCAGGCACTAACAGAGCACGATCGGCAACAGCGCCAAGGCTGACACGTGCATGTGTGCAGACACCTTTATCGTCGAGCGTCAGGCTTAGGCCGACACCCACCACCGCGATATCCATTTCGGTGCGAGGCGTGAAACGAAGATAGGCATCCCCAGAATGAGGAGCACGCTTTGGCAAGAAAAACGATACGATCAACTCGCCCTTCGCCAGCGATGTTTTGCCCGGACCGGCGGGGATCTGTTCGACGGGAACCTCACGACGACCATTCGGGCCAACGATGCTGGCAATTGCGCCCGCAGCGATCATCGCAGGAACAGTATCCGCACCAGGGGACGCGTTGCAAAGATTGCCACCCAAGGTCGCACGGCCGCGCACCTGAATCGATCCCACCAAGTTCGCGCCATCGATCACGCCAGGCCACATTGTGGCAAAGGCGGTGTTCTCGAGCAGTTGCATACAAGACACTGCAGCACCAACGCGATACCCACCATTTTCAATGGCGATCACATTCATTTCAGCGATGCTTTTTATATCAAGCACCAACTCAGGCTTTATGTTGCCCGACCGCATATGAACCATCAGGTCGGTACCGCCTGAGAAAATTTTTGACAAGCCAGGTGTCGCAGCAATCAGCGCTGAGGCGGCCTCGGCTGTTTTGGGTGTTTCAAAACGCATTTCCATCATCTCGCATCCCCGTTCATTTTGTCTGAACCTTGTTCGTACATTACGTAAGTGATTCTATTCTATCTGTATTACGGTGTCCCGTGGAAACGCCTAGATCCGGTCGCCGCTGAGAAATTTCCATGTCTGAAGTATGCTCAAGAAAATTTAATCGTATCGATCCGCTGAAAAGGACAAGAACATGCGCCTGAACGATATTTTTGCTGCAATGCAATATTTAATAATGGGGATATGCCTCCTCGCCTGTGCCGCCGCGGCCCCCGCCTTTGCACAAAGCTCGACCGAGTCTTGGCCCGCACCCGGCAAGGCTATTAAAGTGGTGGTGCCTTTCCCGGCAGGCTCAGGCAGCGACGCCCTGGCCCGCATGATCGGACAAAAGGTTACAGAGCAAACCGCTGCACCGGTCGTGATTGAGAACAAACCAGGCGCAGGGACCATGCTTGGAGCGCAAAACGTTGCCAGAGCACCCGCCGATGGGTACACCCTGCTTTACACAATTGTTGTCACGCACACCCAAAATCCGCACCTTTACAAAAATCTGCCCTACGATCCTTTTAAGGACTTCACACCAATCCTGCAGTTGGTACGCTCGGCAACTGTTTTGGTCGCCAATAAGAACGCGCCCTTCAACACCACAGCAGAGTTGATTGCCTTTGCCAAAGCCAATCCTGGAAAACTAAATTTCGCCTCCTACAGCCCCGGATCGACTTCGCATTTAAACGGTGAAATCCTGAAGATGCAGGCCGGCATCGATATCGTTCATGTGCCCTACAAAGGGACATCCGACGCAACCCGCGCGTTGCTTGCTGGCGACGTCCAACTTTACTTTGACGGTACTGCCACTGCGGTTGAAAGCGGCCGCGCGGGACAAGTCAAGCTACTCGGTCCCGCGACAGAGCGACGCTTGAGTGTCTTGCCTGATTTACCGACACTTGATGAACAAGGCATCAAGGGACTCAACATTGTCGGTTGGCAGGGGTTGTTTGCCCCAGGAGGCATGAAACCTGAGCTAGCTGAAAACGTGGCGCAAGTCTTTAGAACCGCACTCATGTCTAGAGCAGTACAAGATGTAATTGCGTCACAAGGCAACGAACTGAGCGGCGCTGGGCCAAAAGAGTATGCAGCCATTGTGGCAAAGGACTATAAACGCTGGGGCGATGTCATCAAGCATATCGGGCTATCGTTAGATTGAGTGGCGTCAGTTCGCAGCACGCAATCGTCGAAGGTTGCACGCACTGAACTATCTTTCAAACCTTTATAAAGAAGATCCTATGCAAGACCTCATCATTCGTGACGCGACTATTGTGGACGGCTCGGGCGCGGCAACTCAAACTGGTGACATTGCGGTCAAAGACGGTGTCATCACTCAGGTGGGTGGTAAAGCGGGCAACGCACAACGTGAGATTCATGCCCAAGGAGCTCTAGTGACTCCGGGATGGGTCGACATCCATACTCATTATGATGGTCAAGCGACATGGGATCCTTACTTAAGCCCCTCTACTTGGCACGGCGTCACCACTGCGATTATGGGCAACTGCGGCATGGGTTTCGCACCTGTGCATGCTGATCGTCGCGACTGGCTGATTAAAGTCATGGAAGGCGTTGAAGATATTCCAGGCAGTGTCTTACACGAGGGTCTACAGTGGGATTGGGAGACCTTTCCTGAATATCTTGATGCACTTGAACGACGCAGTTTTGCACTCGACGTTGGGGCTCAAATCCCTCATTCAGCGGTGCGTGCGTATGTCATGGGTGACCGAGCGATTCATCACGACGAAGCAACACCCAAAGATCTATTTGCCATGCGCAACGTCGTGCGCGAAGGCATGCAAGCTGGTGCGATGGGGTTTTCGACAAGCCGAACTTTTATTCATAAGTACGACGAGCGCAAGTATCCGCCGGGTACCTTTGCGACCGCAGATGAAATCACCGGACTTGGCAGTGTCTTGGGCGAAGTTGGACACGGGGTATTTCAGATGACCACTAACCATACGGGTTTGCAGGGCGAGATCCCGTGGTTGATGCAACTGGCTCGCTTAAACAAACTGCCGGTCATGTTCAATTTGCAACAAACGGATCCTGCGCCAGACCTTTGGAAAGATATCGTCAAAACACTAGATACGGCCCAGACTGAAGGCGTGCCCTTGTTTGCCGCTATTTGCGGCCGCCCCGTCGGACTTTTATTTTCGTTTCAAAGCTCGCTGCACCCATTCATCGCCCACCCAACCTATCAAAGTATCGCCGCACTGCCCTTTGAGGCACGCATTAAAAAACTACAAGATCCTGCTATTCGACAACGCATTTTGACTGAGCAGCGCGATCTGGTGGACCGTCGTGCCGAGACGCTGTTTGGCAGTTTTCACAAAATGTATCGCATGGCCGAGCGGCCAGATTACGAACCAGATCCTAGCCAAAGCGTGGCTGCGCTCGCCAAACAAGCCAACAAAGTTCCGCTCGAAATGGTGTACGACATCATGCTCGAGCAAGAAGGCCGCGCGATTATTTACTATCCAAGTTTTAACTACTCATACGAAAATCTTGATCATATTTATCAGCTCATGCAGCATCGCAACACCGTAAACAGTCTGTCCGATGGTGGGGCACATTGCAACTATATCTGCGATGTGAGCTTGCCC
This sequence comes from uncultured Alcaligenaceae bacterium, assembly GCA_937952975.1. GTDB lineage: Bacteria > Pseudomonadota > Gammaproteobacteria > Burkholderiales > Burkholderiaceae_B > Zwartia. Next base: position 18,915 of record CALFXX010000128.1, on the reverse strand, counting down.
ACTTTCATGCTGACGCATTGGACCAAAGGTCGTACACGCGGCCCCCTGCTCGGGCTCGAGCATATCGTGAAGCGTCAAACATCAGACACCGCGCAGGTGTATGGTTTACATGACCGCGGACTATTAAAGGTCGGATACAAGGCCGACATGAACGTGATTGATCCCGACGCGCTTGCCCTGCATCGACCAGAATTTGTGCATGACCTGCCAGCAGGCGGCCGACGCTTAGTGCAGCGTGCAGAGGGTTATCTAGCGACGATCGTGAGTGGCCAGACAATCTTTGAACATGCTCAGGCAACGGGCGCCTTGCCAGGCAAAGTGTTACGAGGCCAAAAAACTGCCCATTAATGGCTTAGAAAAAACTACGTTGCGTCGGTTAAACCTAAATAAATCCGACGCACCTGAGGGTCTGTTGCAAGCGACTGCGCCGTGCCCTCGAGCACGGTTTTTCCGGTTTGAAGCACGTAGGCATAATCTGCCACTTCAAGCGCGAGTTGAACTGATTGCTCTGCAATCAAGAGGGTCAAGCCAGCGCGATGCAAGCGTGACAGGGTCTCATAGAGGGTTTCAACGATCGCCGGGGCTAGGCCAAGGCTTGGCTCATCGAGCAATAAAATTTTAGGCGCGCTCATGAGCGCACGACCAACCGCTAACATTTGACGCTCTCCGCCAGACAACGTACCGGCGCGTTGCTTACGTCGTTCTTTTAAACGCGGAAAAAACTCGAATACTTTCTCAAGTAAATCAGGAATCGATTTTTTATCACCCAGCGGGGTCGTGCCGAGCATCAGATTTTGTTCAACGGTTTGCTGGGTAAACAAATGCCACCCTTCGGGGGACAAGGCGATCCCCTTACGCACCACGGCGAAAGCCGGCTCATTTTCAATACTTTCATCACCCCAACGAATCGATCCGGCACTCGACGGTACAAGCCCAGCAATGGCATTCAAGGTGGTGGTCTTGCCTGCACCATTCGAGCCAAGCAAGGCAACAATGGATCCTGCGGGCACCTCGATCGAAACATCAGCGATACCCACAAGATCGCCGTAACGGACCTCAAGGTGCTCGACTTTTAACTGAGGATTTTTAACGTTCATTTATTTTGTTCACGTTTTTTATTTTGCGAGCGACCAAGATACGCCTCAATCACTGCAGGATCATTCACCACATCAGTCGGCACGCCGCTAGCAATCACCTTGCCTTGATTAAACACTAACACGCGATCCGTTAAAGATAAGATGACTTCCATGATGTGCTCAACGATCACAAGCGTGATCCCAGACTGATGGATTTGACGCACGAGTTCAATAGCCAGTTGTACTTCAGACGGGGTCAGCCCAGCCAACGCCTCATCCAGCAACATGAGCTTGGGTTCAGTAGCGAGCACCCGAGCAATCTCCAAGCGCTTGCGCCCAGGTGTACCAAGGCTCTTGGCCTTTTGATCCGCCAACGCAGTCAATCCGGTTAAATCGAGTACGCGCTGTGCATTTTCACGCGCATCCTTGACTTTCGGATGCCGCAAGAACGCCCCCACCATGACGTTTTCAAGAATGGTTAATTCTTCGAACGTCGCAGGTAATTGAAACGTGCGCCCGATGCCCAGCTTGGCATGCTCCTCGGGCGAGGCATTTGTGACATCGTGCCCGTCAAAAAGCACCCGACCTTTAGAGGGTTTTAAGTCACCGACCAGACAATTAAAGAAGGTGGATTTGCCGGCGCCATTTGGACCAATCAATCCAATAATCTCGCCCTGATTAATGGTCAGCGAGGCGCCATCGACTGCGCGAAAGCCACCAAAGTACATGCCAACATCTTCAGCTTGAAGCAACATATCAACGCCCCAACTGAGAAGAAGAAGAGGAGTCAGTCAGAGCCTCTTTAAGTGCAGCCGCACGGCGAGACGCACGTCGGTCGCGCATCCGCTCCCAGAGTTCTAACAAACCACCCGGTTCAAAGCGAGCGATCAACATGATGATGCCGCCATATAAGATGTAAGTGAAGCCAGTACCGCCTCCGCCAAACAGCGTGTTGGTCTCAGACTGCAAAGGAATCAAGATCACGGCACCCAACAAAGGCCCCAGTAACCGCCCTGCACCGCCTAGCGCCGCCACAATCACCATGTTGACCGAAACCAAAATACCAAAGCCACTTGCGGGATCTGCAAAGCCGAATTTGATGGCGTAGAGCGAACCGGCCAACGACGTGAAGACCGCACTCAAGATAAAAATATACAGTTTGCATCGACTCACTGGCACACCCAAGCTACGGGCCGCGCGCTCACCCGAGCGCAACGCGCGCAAATAGTAGCCAAAGCGACTGCGCTCGATACAGTAGGTCATCACGAGCAATACCGTGAGGACCGCCAAAAACATGTAGTAGTAAGGAATCGAACTGCGAAAGACTAAGTCAGACCAATCGCGCGCCACAGCGGGCCCAGTCAAACCAATTGAAGCCCCTACAAAATCCCAATTACTCACCAGGATTCGAATCAGCTCAGCCACCGCAATCGTCGCCATGCTGAAGTAATGACCGCTTAAACGAAAAGTCGGGATCCCGATGACCACTGCAATCGCCACACTCACCGCGATCCCTGCCGGAAAGCCGAACAGCGGGCTGACCTCCCAGAGTTTATAAAACAGCAAAGGCATGTACGCCCCAGCACCAAAGAACACCGCATTACCCACAGACACTTGACCGGCATACCCACCGATCAAATTCCATGCCGATGCAGAAATTGCCGCAAGCAGAACCAAGGAGCCAAGCTGTTCGTAGTAAGGATTATCAAAGCTCAGTGGAAATAAAAGTAGAACCAGGGCCAGAGCAATCCACCCGCTGCGACGCATCATCATGCTTTCCCCATCAGACCGCGAGGGCGAACCCAAAGTACCAATACAAAGAGCGCATACACGAACACGTCTTGATAAATTGGTCCGAAATAAAACGCAGAGAGCGACTCAATCAAGCCAATGATTAAGCCTGCCAGCATCGCACCTGGCACGCTGCCAAAGCCGCCAAACGTCACAACCACGAAGGCAATTAAGCCCAGCGATTCACCAACCGTTGCAGAGATCGGGAAAAACGTCGCAATTAAGGCGCCCGCAATGCCCGCACTCGCACCAGACAACCCCCAAGCAATGGCCTGCATACGATCAGGACGTATGCCCATCAGCATTGCAGCATTACGATTTTCGGCGACTGCCAAAATTTGACTGCCTAGCATCGTGCGCGTGAGCAACAAGTGCATACCAATCGTGATGACTAACGCGACACAGCCAGCCACGAGTTTGGGCGCACTGAGCAAGATTCCGCCAACGTTTAGGCTAGGGCCTAAGATGTCTTCTGGCAAACTCACAAAATTTGAGCCAAAGGCCCAAAAAGCCGAGTACCGCAACACCAACACCAAGCCAAACGTTGACAAGATCTGAGCGAGCATGGGGCCACGCATCACCCGTTTAATCAGGCACACGTATACCAACACGCCCAGCATGAAAAGCATGACAGCCGCGGCCACACTAAAACTTGCCACACCAAAATGTAGTAGCGTGAAAGTCCAAAAACTGACGTACATGCCTAACATGACGAACTCGCCGTGAGCGAAGTTAATCACGTTCATCATGCCCCAAACTAGCGTCAGGCCTGAAGAAAACAGGGCATAGACTGCCCCGATCAACAGGCCGGCAACGATCACCTGCATGAGAACCATTTGCCTGCCCTTTCGTTAAAAATTAAATCAAACAGGATGGATTTATTTCCAGCCTTTGAAAGGATAAGTCAAAGGTTTTTCGGCCGCTGTCGCTGGCCAAATTGAGACATACTGACTGTTAATCAGTTGAATCAGATACGCAGAGGCCAACACGTTTTGACCTTTGGCATCAAATTTCACACCGTTGTAGCCCATCATCAACTGGTTTGCCTTCAAATCAGTCTTTTGCAACGCAGCCTGGATGGCCTCTGGTTTAGTTGAACCAGCGCGGTTAATTGCTTCGGCCAACACAAAGAAAGCCTGCATGTCACGACCACTCGTGTCGTCCATGTCTTGACCTGTTTTAGCTTTGTACAACTCGTTGATGCGCCAAGTCACGCTATCTTTTGCGCCAATGCTCCAGGCACTGCGGTTGATCGCACCTTCGGCCAACTCACCAACAGCCTTGATAAATGCAGGATCAGAGAAGCCAGAGTTGTCGCCAATGATCAGCTGTGGCCGGTAGTCAAGACTCTTAAGCGTCTTCATGTACAAGATTGCATCTGAAGTGTACGAAATGAAGATAATCGCGTCGGGCTTTTTCTCTTTAAGTTGCAGCACTTGGGCAGAGACATCGGCACCGTTCGCGCTATAGGCGATATCAGCAACGACATTCAGACCACGTTTTTTGGCAATTTCACGGATCGTGCCCGACACTGAAACACCATAGTCGGTGTTTTCAAAGACAATTGCGATTTTGTCGCCTGGATGCCCAGCTTTTTTAAGCTCGCCCAAAAACTCCATGTAGGCATTGGCAAAGTCACTCGCAATCGGAGTCGTTCTAAACGTCCATTTAAAGCCACGCTCTGTAATGTTGGCGGCAACACCATCACCCACGATGAAGGGGACGCCGTAACGCTCGGCAATTGCCGTGGCGGTCAACGCGACTGCCGACTGATAGGCACCAACCATGCCGGCTACTTTTTCTTGCGTAATTAAGCGTAAGGTTTGGGCTTGACCCTCACTAGGGCTGCCCTGGTGATCAGCAATCACTAATTTAATTTTGGCACCACCCAAATTTGGTAAGCCCACACCCGCGCCCAAAGGCAGGCTCTCAAGGCCTGGATGAGGCTTATTAATAATCTCGGCAGCAATTTCGATTGCTGCGACAGCAGACTTACCGGCATTACCCGAATTGCCGGAAAGTGGAAATGTGATGCCCACTTTGACGTCGGGTGCCGCACAGGTTTGTGCGGCTGCCAACAAGCCGACCGAACATGCTGCGGCTACGGCTAATTTTTTAAACATTTTCATAGAGTGTCTCCGGGTTTTTTAAATTTTATTGTGACTCGACTAGCTTACCTGATTTCATAGGTTGATCTTAACTGACCTCAGGCATCGATCTTAATATTATTTTTCTTAATGACGTCTGCGAATTGTGCAGTCGTATCGCTTAGATACTTGGCAAATTCTGCACCTTGTTTGAAGTCAATTTCAACTGCAATACGGTTGTATAACTCTTTCGTGTCGGGCGCTTGCATGATCTCTTGCACCGCTTTAGCCAGACGGTCACGCAAATCTTGCGGCAAACCACCTGGAGCAACAAGGCCAACCCAGGCGCCTAAATTAAAGCCCGGTACATTGGCGGCCGTTGCAAGCGGCGGGATGCCGGGCGTGACGGCGCTCCCTTTCAACAACGAAACTCCCAAAGCCTTCAGCCGCCCGTCGCGGACAAAAGGCATGGTGCCGGCAGCGGTCTCAATGCAGTAGCTCACCCGACCAGCCATCACGTCGGTTAGCGCTGGCGATGAACCTTTGTAAGGAACGTGTACAGCCTGCAAGCCTGCACCGGCATTAAACGCTTCACAAATCAGATGTGCGGTTGCACCCGTACCCGAGGAGGCAAAAGTGTACTTGCCAGGGTTGGCTTTCACCAGAGCCACAAACTCGGCAGCGCTTTTTACTGGGAAATCAGGCGCGGTGACCAACAAATAAGGCGACAAACCGGCCATCGCAATAAAGGTCAAGTCTTTATCAACGTTATAAGGTGTTGTCTGCAGCAGAGGACTGACGGTGATGGGGCCGCTTGAAGCCGCCAGTAAGGTGTAGCCATCAGGCGCGGCTTTGGCGACAACGTCGGTGCCGATCATGCCACCCGCACCCGCCTTGTTTTCGGCCACCACGCTTTGCCCCAAAATGCGCGATAAGCCCATTGCAAGCGAACGACCAACCAGATCGGTGGCTTGCCCGGGAGGCCAGGGGATCATCATTTTGATCGGCCGCGAAGGATACGCAGCCTGGGCAGACGACACGGCAGGTAAACCCAACCCTGCGGTGGCAAGCGAGGCACCCAAGGCCCCCAAGAGCGAACGACGGTGAAGACTCGTTGCCTTGTTGCTAGCGCTCGCTTGACCGAAAGCAGACTGTATATTTTTTTTCATGAGTAAACGCCTTATGATTCTCTTCAGGATTTCAGTTTGATCGAAACGCACTGCATTACACTGCCTCTTTGACGAAACATGACTCGACTCGTATGACCCACGATAAGCCCTGCGCGACCAGCCAAAATCTTAGTTTACCAATTGCTTGGTCAGACACCTTAAATAACCTGGCCAAGCGTTTTGGACCCCAACTCGCAGCGATCGACGGTCAAAACAACCGACTCACCTACACAGAGCTGAATCAGCGCGCACACGCTTTAGCACAACGCCTACTTCAAGACGGCCTAAAGCCTGGCGAGGCGATTGCTTCGCTGCTACCCAACTCTGTTGACGCGGTGTGGGCATCGTATGGTATACGGCTTGCCGGCGCTACTGAAATCCCGCTCAGTTGGGGGTATACCCTAGATGAAATCCAATGGTGCGCCCAACTCGCAACATTCAAAACGGTTCTGACCCTTCAAAAACGAACACCAGAACTTTCAAGCTCGGGCTTCAAAACCTTATTAGCTGAAAACATTGCAGCGATACCATTGGCACCGAACGCGACGATACAGCCGCTGGCCCCCGTCGCCTTCAACCAGTCAGCGCGCATTCTTTTTACCTCGGGTACAACGGGAAAGCCCAAAGGAGTGGTCTATACCAACGGTGCCCGCTGGTTGGGCGAACAGCTGCTTAAAGCCACACTGCCTTTTATGCCCAAGCCAGGCGTCACCATCTTGCTGATGACACCTTTTGTGCATGGTGCCTCACTGCTTGCCTTTGCATGGTTAGACCATGGTGCCACGATCATCTTGCACGACGGCGTCAACATCGAAAAAATCGCGCCCTTGCTCGAGAGCGATGCGCTTGATGCCATATTTGCTCCTCCAACGGTGCTCGCCAAAATCACTTCAGCGCTGGCCGGCAAACGCTACGACCACGTACGATGCATTTTTACGGGGACACAGCCACTCACGCCCGCTCTCTACCAACGAGCACATGCGATGTTTGGCCCAAAAGTGCGCATCACGTTTGGCAAATCTGAATGTGTGAACCCAATCACGGTGTTAGGCCCACAAGACACCCACGACTATTTTTCACAAGCTGAGGTTCCAGCCGGAGCCTGTGTGGGTTGGCCCGCCCCCGGTGTTGAAATTAAAATCGAGGCACCCGATGCAATCACAGCACAAAATGAAGAACGTAGCGACGGTGAGGTTTTATTGCGCTCGCCCCACATGTCTTCAGGGCTGATCGATAGCAATGGTTTTCGACCTCACGAACCTGAGGGCTGGCATCACACGGGCGACCTAGGTTATATCGATGAAGCTGGTCGCGTGGTGCTAACTGGGCGCATCGCCGACGTCATTAAAACTGGCGGCTATCGCGTCAACCCCGACGAGATTGAAGTTCAGTTGGCAGCCAACACCTTATGCGCACAGATCTGCGTCACCTCGCTCGTATCAGACTACTGGGGCGAAATTATTATTGCTGTCGCCGAAGGCGCACAAGACCCGTGGCAGCAGCAATGTGAAACCTTGCTTCAAGGTATGTCTCGCCACAAACGCCCAAGGTTGTACGTGTCAGTGCAGGCGCTGCCCCGTAATCCTCAGGGCAAGATCAGCCGCAAAGCGGTGAGCAAAATGGTGCTTGCCACCCATCGGCTGCTCGATGGGTCACATCCGCAGCTCGAACCACTTCGCATTTAGTCTTTATTCAACATCCCTAAGCGTTCAATCGTCTTACGCTCTGCGGCATACGTCTTCATGGCGTACTTGGTGTATTCCTCTGTGTTCATTTCGATAATGGGCTGATCAAACTGAGCAAACACAGCAAGGACTGCTGGATCGGTCAAGGTCTTTTTAAATGCATCATGCAATATTTTGACCACTGCTGGATCCATATTTTTCGGGCCACACACACCGTAAGGTGAATCTGCCACCGTGTCGTAACCGAGTTGATTCAAGGTGGGCACTGTTGGCCAACGGGTGGTGCGCTTGCTTCCATACGTTGCCAGCAAGCGCAGTTTTCCTGCATCAACCATTTGCCCCCAACCCGTCGAGTCGCTCATCCCCATCGTATGACCGCCCATGACAGCCTGAAGAGTTTGTGCACTCCCTTTAAAAGGAATGTGCGACAGTTCAATGCCCGCTTGTTGAGCAAACTCTTCAATTGCCAGGTGCGGACTTGAGCCGGTACCAGGGCTGCCGTACGTAAACTTATTAGGATTGAGCTTGGCCCAAGCAACCAAGTCCTTAATAGACTTAATCGGCGAATCAATCGGCACGACCAGACCAAAGGTGTAACCCGTCAAGCAAATAATCCAGGTAAAGTCTTTGGCCGTGTCAAAGGTCGTTTTAGACATGTGTGGGACGCGAAATACCGAAATTGGCAACTGTGCAAGGGTATAGCCATCGGGCTTGGCATTGACCAGTTCAGCACCGCCCAGCACGCCGGCCGCGCCAGGTTTGCTTTCGATAATCACGTTTACACCAAGTACCTTTGACGCACTCTCTGCCAAGACTCGCATGACAACGTCGGTTGCTCCGCCGGCCGGCCAGGGGCAAATATATTTGATGGGACGCGTCGGAAAGTTAGCCGCTTGAGCCAAAGTAGGCGCGAGCGCACTGGCAGCTAACGCTGCGGTTGATAATAAAAATTCACGACGGTCTGTCATCTTCGTCTCTCTCAGTGTTGAATAATATCAATGCATCGTAAAGCCAGACGCGCGCGATCGCAACGCCCGCAGCCTTATACAAGGGTTCTACCTAATAGGTTCAGAGGTTTATTGAGTGGATTTCGCGGTTAATCTTGTGGGCATTCATTCTAAAGCGTCTGGGGGATCTATGAAAAATCTAAAGTATGCGTTGGCCGCTGCGGTGCTGGCCCTGACTACAGGCACGGGCTTTGCACAGAGCTACCCAACCAAAGCCATCAAATGGATCGTTCCGTACACGCCAGGAGGCTACACCGACAACGTCACCCGTTTAGTCACCAGCCGGATGGCCACGATTCTTGGACAATCGATCATCATCGAAAACAAGCCGGGCGCTAATTCGATTATCGGTGTAGATCAAGCCGCAAAAGCGGCCCCTGATGGGTACACGATGCTCACAACCATTACCGCGCATGCGGCGAACGTGACGCTCTATGAAGGAAAGCTGCCTTTCGATCCCTACAAATCCTTGATTCCGATTTCGCTCGTTGCGATTACACCTCTGGTGCTGTCGGTCAACAAAGACTTGCCCGTCAACTCAATTGCCGAGCTGATTACTTACGCTAAAGCGAACCCAGGTAAGCTGTCTTATGGCTCATCGGGTGTCGGCGCTGCTGCCCACCTCACTTCAGAGCTGTTTCAATACACCGCGGGTCTGCAGATGGTACACGTACCCTACAAGGGCACGGCACCTGCACTAACAGACTTAATGTCCAATAGCATACAGATCTTGGTCGATGCACCCAGCGGGGTTGGCGCCAATATTCGCGCCGGCAAGATCAAAGCCTTGGCGTTCTTTTCCGATACTCGACTGCCAAGCTATCCAGACGTACCCACTATTGTTGAATCAGGTGGTCCAAAACTTGAGTCCTCGAGTTGGGTGATCTTTTACGCGCCCGCTGGCACCCCAATGGCGATTGTCGACAAGCTCTCGGCCACGGTCAAAGAGGCGCTCAAATCCGAAGAACTGATCAAACGTTTTGAAGAGCAGGGAATCCTCACCGTTGGGAACACCCCCGCCGAAGCCGATGCTTTTCTCAAAGCTGAAATCGCCAAATGGGGTAACCTGATTAAAACGGTAGGGGTGAAGGCAGAATAAGTCTGCACATAGCCCTCAGCACCTTCAGCGCAACAGAAGCACCCCATGAATACCCATCAAGCAATGCAGCCGATCGACGGCAACTACCCTGAGGGGGTTGCTGTTGTCATCGGTGGAAGTGGCGGAATTGGAAAAGGTATCTGCCTAGCCTTAGCACGGCGCGGCGCCCGAGTCGCGCTGAGCTATCGCTCAAATGCCTCAGCCGCACAGCAAACCATCAACGACATCGAAGCGCTTGGCTCAAGCGCCGAAGCGTTCGCCCTTGAACTTTCATCACTTGAACAAGTTCGTGCGGCGCTGGCTGACATCCAAGTCCGTCATCACCGTATTCACACACTCATTTTTGCCGCAGGCGCCGACATCACAATGACTTATGTCGGCAACATTGATCCTGCCGAATGGCAACAGACCATCAATGGCGAGCTCAATGGTTTTTTTCATGTCATTAAGGCCACCCTTCCTCTGATGCGCCAAACGGGCGGTGGCTCGATTGTCGCCATCACAACCGCCGGGCTTGATCGCCACCCCCCTTTAGATATCCTCTCAACTGCCCCTAAAGCGGGTATCGAAGCACTCATGAAAGGAATCGCGCGCGAAGAGGGGCGCTATAACATTCGTGCCAATTGTGTCGCACCCGGAGTCATTGACGGAGGCCTGTTTGAACGCCTCAAGCCGCAAGTCAAGCCAGAATTTATTGAAGCCATGAAGCGCAATACTGCACTCAAACGCTTTGGAACGATCGAAGAGGTTGCCTCTGTCGCGGTCTTTCTGACAACGCCTGCGGCAGCGTACGTGACTGGCCAGCATCTGTGCGTGGATGGCGGATACTCGGTTTGATGACCTCAAAAGACCAAGTGGCGTACCCGACGAAGCATCGCCAAGAAAATGATGAACGAATCGCCTCTCTCTGAACTAGACGGCCTGACGATAGGTCGTGCGCTCAGACGCTCGGCTGGGCAATGGCCTGACCAAGAGTTTTTTAAAACGACCGACAGAGCCTTAACATTCGCGCAATTCGATCAACTGGTTGATCAGTTGTCACAGTCAATGTTGGGGCTAGGCCTTGCTCGACACGATCACATCGCCGTTTGGTTAGGTAACTCACTTGAGTGGGCCTTATGTTTCTGCGCTTGCGCCAGAATTGGCGCCGTTGTGATCCCCATTAATACGCGCTACACAGCTTCTGAGGCAGGCTATATTCTGGCGCAATCTGACGCTAAAGCGCTTGTGATGCCAACGGAGCTCTATGGCCTGAACTATCTACAGATGCTTGAAGACATTGCACCTAGTTTGAAGCAGGCCAAACACAACTTATTAAACTTGACAGAGTTACCCGCCCTCAAACGCCTCATCGTCCATGATACGCACAACGGCCAAGCTCAACATCGCGAAGCCGCACAGAACTCGGCGTATGCAATCCCCCTTGAGGCTATGCTTGAACAAACGCCTGCTCATGAGCAGCTACATGTAACTGTAGCGGAGTCGACCACAGGTCGGCTACTGAACCCAACGCTCGCAGAGGCGTCGCATGACAACCCTTTGTACTTGACTGAAAACGTTGTCACCACAGAAGATGTTTTATTGATTTGCTACACCTCAGGCACGACGGGCAAACCTAAGGGCGTGATGCACAATCACCGCGTGCTCAAACAAGCGACCCGAGTGGGTTTAGCACTTGACCTTAAAGCAGGCGGACGTATTCTTGGCCACATGCCGCTTTATCATGTGGCCGGCTTATACATGGGCTTTGTACCCGCCCTCACCCTAGGTGCTTGCTTTGTCAATATGCCTCAGTGGGATACGGGCCATGCTCTGGAGTTGCTTGAACAAGAACGCATCACAGCGTTCGGTGGGATCCCTACGCATTTTGTTGACCTCGTCAATCACCCCATGGTGTCGCAGCGTGATCTCTCGGCGCTCGAACATGCTTGGATTGGTGGGTCCCCCGTCATGCAAGCAACCTTTGAGAATTTTAAAAATACCCTTGGCCTCAAACAACTCATGTCAACGTATGGCATGACTGAAAATACCATTTCGACCAGTTTCAACCGACTGACCGATCCCCTTGAAGTCTGTTGCCAAAATCGTGCACCGATTCTTGGCCCGAGCCAAGTCAAAATCATCGACCCCATTGATGGCAAAGAGCTACCGCGCGGTGAAGTCGGAGAGATCTGGTGCCGTGGCGAAACCGTGATGCTGGGTTACTACAAAAATCCTGAGGCGACACAGGCAACCATCACGCCCGAGGGCTGGCTCAAAACAGGGGATCTGGGCCGCTTCGACAGCGAAGGCTTTTTATCCGTGACCGGTCGTTTAAAAGAAATGTACAAAACCGGCGGCACCAACGTATACCCCGCAGAGGTTGAACAGTTTCTGATACAGCACCCAGCGATTGCACTTGTCGCGATTGTGGGAGTGCCCGATCTGCGGTTAGACGAGGTCGGCTTCGCCTTCGTGCAAACGCATCCAAATCAGCACATCACACACGCCGAATTACGGAGCTTTTGCAAAGGGAAGCTTGCTGATTACAAGGTCCCGCGCTACCTGACACGCTTAGACAGTATTCCGCGTACAACGACCGGAAAAATCCAACGCTCAGCCTTGCTTGAGATCGCAAGCGCCGAGCTTGCGTCTAAGACTCAGTCGACTCCAGGGTAGACATCAGCACCGTAAACCCGACGCACCTCTTTCAGAAGCTCGCCGTGAGGAGGGGCGTAGGTCATGTGCTTACTCGTAAAGTGACCCGTTAAGCGTTGAATTTTTACAGCGGTTTCGCCCATCTTGGTCAGCGCCACCGTACCGTTCAAAATTGGGACGCCATCGACCTCGTGAATATTGGCGTGCGCCAACATTGCCATGACAACACCACCGGCCGCAATAATGACCTCTGCGCCTTTCTCGATACCGCGCCGTGCCGCCTGACGAAATTCTTGAAAAATTGCCTCACGGGCCGCAGCATGCTCAGGGGCGTCTGAAAAGCCAACCGCAAGATCTGACAAATTGTGAACCTTCATGGCTTCGTACGAAGCCATCCTCGGATAAAACCCGTAGCGATGAACGTTCTCTAAGACGCGAGGTGTAAATTTTGGATTCACAGTCACCAAAGTGTAAAGCGCACCCATCATGCAAGCGATGCTCAAGGTGGATTCGCATAAACCCAGGACAGGAATGGTCAGCAACTCTCGCAACTCCCTGATACCAGGGTCTGTAATATTGCCTAACAAGAAGCCGTCATAACCCTCTTTTTGCGCCAGAAGTCCGTTCGCGATGACCTCGGCCACGTCGACGTATTCGGGGTAACGGTACTGATCGGCAAAACCGCCACCGCGCGTTAAACCGCGCGCCTCGATATATGTGCCGGGGTCAGCCGCCTGTGTGATCTGCTGCTTGAGCGCCGAGCCATAGTGACCGAAGGCATCAAAACGAGAAAAACTTTGGTACCAGAGTCTCATCTGTATCTTCCTTTGATCGCTGCGATGAGCGAGGCATCATTGCAAAGCCTAAGTCGGTTGCTTAGGCACACCGGGCAAATGGGTGATGTTGCCCAACCAGGGCATCGCCGAATCGCACCATATTTGCTTTTGTGGAATGAGCTGTTTTCGTTGGTCTAAGGCACCCACCCGCAGGCCAAATACTTTTTGATCAACCTCTGTTGTGGCATAGATCGATGTGCCGCAATGTTCGCAGAAGGCTTGCAGGCGCTTCGCACCACTCTCGGCCGTTTTCACGTAGGTCTTGGGCACACCCGCCAACATTGTTAGGTTCTCTTTTTTTACAGGTACGTTGACCCGAAAAGCAGACCCTGTAATTTTTTGACAGTCAGTGCAATGGCAAATTGATACCGCAGCAAGATCGATCTCGGCTTCATAACGAATTTGCCCGCAATGGCAAGCTCCGGTTACATGCATCACAACCCCTTTATCTAAAACGAACACCATGAAATGCCGCGCCGCAACAAATCAAGTCGTGCGACACAAGCGTGGTCAAAGCGTACAACATTTTGGCTATTTCTCTGAATGAGTTGCAAAAAGAGCAAAGCCCTGCATAGAATCCCTGAGCGTACCGAGGCGATCGGCTCGCCCTTGACTCAATGACCGACACGGCAAAAAATGAATAACGCAGCAACACAAGCAGAAAAGAGCGCCAGTCCCATCACAGCCCAAGGTGCTGCGATCCCGATTTTGATTTCACTGAGTTTCTGTCATTTTCTCAATGACCTGATTCAATCCTTAATTCCGGCGTTATACCCCTTATTGAAGTCTGAGTTCAGCCTCGACTTCACGCAAATCGGAATCATCACCCTCGCCTTTCAACTCACGGCATCTCTACTGCAACCAACGGTGGGCTTTTACACCGACAAAAATCCTCAACCTTTTTCGTTAGCGATAGGGATGGGCTCAACGTTGATTGGCCTGCTCTTACTGTCGGTCGCACCCAGCTACGCGATCATTTTGATTGCGGCAGGACTCATCGGTACGGGCTCTGCTGTTTTTCATCCAGAAGCGTCTAGAGTTGCGCGCATGGCCTCTGGAGGAAAATTTGGCTCGGCACAGGCTTTTTTTCAGGTGGGTGGAAACCTTGGCCAAGCGGTTGGCCCGTTACTCGCAGCTTTTATTGTCTTGCCGCACGGTCAAAAAGCAATTGCCTGGGTTTCTGTGGCCGCCCTCATCGCGATTGCCTTTTTAACGCGCATTGGCAAATGGTACGGCGCGCATATCAAACCGAGTAGTAAGTCTGCCACTGCAGGCGCGAATCCCGCTTCTGACTTACCGCGCGCGCGCATGCTTTTTCTCATTACAGTTCTAATGCTATTGCTGTTTTCAAAAAACGTTTACAGCTCGAGCCTGACGTCGTTTTTTACCTTTTATCTGATCGAGCGGTTTAACCTACCTGTCCAAGCGGCTCAAGTGCAATTGTTTATATTCATGGCCGCAATTGCTGTGGGCACGCTGGTGGGTGGTGCGCTCACCGATCGCCTTGGTCGCAGACCAATGATTTGGATTTCAATTCTAGGCACCCTGCCGTTTACCCTCGCACTGCCTTATGCAGACTTGTTTTGGACGGGCGTGCTGACCATTATTATTGGCATGCTGATGGCCTCTGCCTTCCCAGCAATCTTAGTCTTTGCGCATGAAGTCATGCCCGGTCGAGTTGGCTTCGTATCCGGAATGTTCTTTGGCTTTGCGTTCGGACTTGGTGGCCTCGGGGCCGCAGTGATGGGTCGACTAGCCGACCTGTACGGGATCAGTTTCGTCTACCAGCTATGCTCTTTCTTGCCTGTCCTGGGCTTGGTAGCGTGGTTTTTGCCTGATATGGCGGCCGAGCGACGCAAGTATGCCAAGCTCGCGACCTAGACTCGCTTGCGAGCCTTCAAATACATGCAGTCAATATTTTTCAATACTGAAGTTAAATAGTTTTCCCCTTTAAAAAATGATGACTTATCCGCTCACCCCACCGTCTTGGTGAGGTGAGTCTCACCCAAAGATCGAGAAGCTATGAATCCACGCACCGCAAAACTTAGAGAACTCATCGCCGCTGGCGGCCCCGGTATTGTTCCAGGCGCAACCGATTGCTTTACAGCAAAACTCATTGAACAGGCTGGCTTTCCCGCTGTGTATGTGACCGGTGGCGGTACGGCAAATACATACTTAGGTGGTCCCGATATTGGCCTGATCACTCTGAACGAGCTGGCCAGCCAAGTTGAAAGAATCTCCGATGCGGTCTCGGTGCCAGTGATTGCCGATTGCGACACAGGGTTTGGCGGCGTCGCAAACGTGAAGCGCACGATCAAACTGTATGAACGCATCGGTGCAGCAGGCCTACACATCGAAGATCAAGTGTTTCCGAAACGCTGTGGGCATTTCGAAGGCAAGTCTGTTGCACCCGTCGAAGAAATGCTTTATCGCCTACAAGCAGCTCTGGATGCGCGTACCGACCCGAACTTTGTGATCATCGCCCGCACAGACGCGCGTGGCCCTGAAGGGCTAGAGTCAGCCATCGAACGTGCACACGCCTACCGCGAAATCGGTGCCGACATGGTGTTTGTTGAAGCGCCTAGCAGCCTTGAAGAATTACAGCGTATCAGCAAAGAGTTCAAAGGCACGCCCATGGTCGCCAACATGATCGAACGCAGCCGTACACCGCTCGTACCAGAAAAAGAATTGCTCGCAATGGGCTTTAACGTCATTCTGTACGCAAACGCTGCACTATATTTGGGCTCGTTCGCCATCAAGCAAGGCCTTGAGGTGCTGCGTCGAGAAGGCACAAGCGAGAGCATGCTTGATCGCATGACGTCTTTCCAAGAACGGCAAAAGCTGGTCGGTCTCGACAAACTCGATGCCGCCGAACGCGATTTAGTTGCCCGGGTGGATGCACGTCGTAAAAAATAATGAATCGGCTCACGCTATCCATCGGTAAATGGCTGGCCACCTATCTCACCAAAGAAGTACGGGTTGGTTCAACAGCGCCGCCCTCGAATCCGCTGCATCTACAAGAAGCCTTACGCCCCGGCGATGTGCTTCTTGTAGAGGGGCGCACCAGAATTAGTTCAGCAATTAAATATCTCACGCAATCAACCTGGTCGCATGCCGCGCTCTATGTTGGCCCGGATTGCTTCGGCGATCGTGCACCGGGAGACCACTGCCTGATCGAAGCCGACACCATACGAGGAGTGTGCAGCAGTAGCCTCGAGCGTTTTGCCCACTTGCACACTCGAATTTGTCGACCTATCGGCTTGAGTCAGGCAGAGTGCGACCAAGTGATCCAATACGCCCTTTCGCAACTTGGGCATCAGTATGACCTGCGTAACGTGTGGGATCTGGCACGCTATTTGTTTCCGACGCCTCCGATCCCGACTCGCTATCGACGCAAAATGCTAGCGCTCGGAAGCGGTGATCCGACGCGTGCTATTTGCTCAACGCTGATTGCACAAGCGTTCGAAACGATCCGCTACCCGATCATCGCGCGCGAAGCGAACGACTCTTCGTACACGCTGCAATCTTCCTTTAAGCCGGCAAATTTTGAGCCCAAGCATTTCAGTCTTCTCACGCCGCGCGATTTTGATGTCTCACCCTACTTCGCCATCATCAAACCAACCTTAGAGGGTGGTTTTAATTTTCATGATCTCGAATGGACACCACAAGCGATCAAGAATTTCTAACGCGTGTATTTTTTGTCTAATTCTGCTTTGGTCAAATAGCGTTGCTCAAGTTCTTGCGATTCGGCATAACCGCACAGCTCGTTTATCTCTTCAAACGAAACTGCTAAATCTGGACGATTCACGACTTCATCTTTGCCAAGCGAGGCCTGTAACGCCTGCATACCGTTGATCATCCCTTGCACCGCGGCCGACGTCAGCAATCTTGGATAAATCACCGCAGAGACTCCTAGATCTTCAAGCCTCTTGGCAGAAATTAACGGCGTCGTAGAACGGGTTCGAATTCCAAAACCCATATTGACAGACACTGGTTTGATCGTCTCTTTCACTAAGGTTGCAATATCTTGCTCGGCCAACACGGCGTCTGCAAACAACAGATCGGCGCCCGCCTCTGCGTACAGGTTTAACCGCCGAATCGCTTCGGCTAAGCCATGCGTACCGTACGCATCAGTGCGTGACTTAATCACAAAATCCTGATTACGCCGTGCTTGCGCTGCCGAGCGGATTTTTTCAGCATTTTCTTCTGCTGAAATCACTTCTTTGCCTTTCATATGGCCACAACGCTTAGGCCAGACCTGATCTTCAAGCATCAAGCCACCGACCCCTGCTTGCTCAAACGCGCGAACGGTATGGTGCACATTCACCGCATTACCGTAGCCAGTGTCCCCATCGGCAATCATTGGCAAAGCACAACAAGCGACCATCGCACGACATGTTTGTAGATTTTCTTCCAGGCCCATCAACCCAATATCGAGCTGTCCTAAGCGTGACTCACTGATGCCACCTCCTGAAAGAAAGCCTGCGCTAAAACCAGAACGCTGAACCAAGCGCGCGCTGTAACCATCAAAAATTCCGGGCATCACTAAAATTTCAGGCGCGGCAATCAATTCGCGCAGACGCTTTCCAGGATTTATCGTCACTATATCGTTCCTTAATCAAGCCAACCTACCAGATCGAGCAAACCTCACTCGGTTGGCTTGATCCCAATTTCTTTAATGAGTTTTTCCCACTTGCTCAGATCACTATTTAGCAACTGCCCCAATGCCTCTGGTGTACCACCACCTGGAATCAACCCCTGTTTGGCCAAACGGGCCTGCACCTCAGGCATTTTCAGAACAGTGTTAATCGCGTCGTTTAACTTCACAATGACACTCTTTGGTGTGCCAGTCGGAGCAAACACACCAAACCAACCGACAACTTCAAAGCCTGGCAAGCCTGACTCATCGACGGTTGGCACCTCAGGCACCATCTCAACCCGCTGTTTAGACGTCACCGCAAGCGCGCGTAGCTTGCCAGACTTTAAGTGTGGCAAAGCGGCAGGAATCGTTGAAAAATACATCTGCACTCGCCCGGCGACGGTGTCGATCACCGAAGAGCCTCCGCCCTTGTAGTTCACGCCCTCCATCTTTACATCTGCCATTTTCTTAAAGAGCTCACCCGCCAAATGTGCGGTGGTGCCACTTCCAGAGTTGGCATAGTTGAGCTGCCCCGGCTGCCTCTTTGCCAAGGCAATAAACTCTTGCACGCTCTTGGCGGGCACCTCGGGGTTAACCACCATTATGAGCGGCGCAGCACAGGCCAAAATAATGGGCGAAAAATCCTTAACAGGATCGTAGGGCAGCTTAGGATACAGCCACGGGCTCATCGGTAATGAGGTTATAGGCATCACCAACGTATAGCCATCAGGCGCGGCACGCGCACCTTGCTCAACGCCAATGTTACCCGCTGCACCCGGTCGATTATCAACAATCAGCGACTGCCCGAGCAGCTCTGTGAGCTTCAAACCAATGGTACGAGCAGTAAAGTCGGTGCCTCCGCCGGCCTCTGAAGGCACAATCAAATGAA
>CALFXX010000127.1 GCA_937952975.1 uncultured Alcaligenaceae bacterium | reverse complement strand
CAAAAAATAATGCCAACCAACCGGTTTTAAGCAGCGAAAAAAGCGCGCCGCCCGACACAAAGCCACCGACTAGAATACCTGGGGTAAGCGCCGCGACAAGATCCCAACGCACCGCGCCTTTTTTGTTGTGTGCTCGAACACTTGATACCGAAGTGAATAGAATAGTAGCCATCGACGTTGCAATCGCGGCGTGCACTGTCAACTCAAGCGGCACGCTCTGCCAAGTAAACAACAGGGTTAAAAACGGCACCAAGATCATGCCGCCTCCGATTCCTAAGAGCCCGGCGGCAAAGCCTGTCACACAGCCTAAGACTGCCAACGCTAACGCAAATATCGGATCCATATGATTTGTCTCAATGTCAAAGCGCGCAAAAGGGGCTTAGTATACTGATATGAACACCAGTCCTGAGGCGTATCGCCTCTTCTGATGTACTTTGCGCTCAGGCGCGCATCTCACAACGGCACAACGCTATGGATTCTCTTGACACTGAAGTACTGAAACAAGCCCATCAATGGTTGGCAGACGGTCACACCGTTCACCTCGCAACCGTCGTCAAAACGTGGGGCTCGGCGCCACGCCAAGCCGGCGCCATGCTCGCGGTGCGCAAAGATGGTCGCCTCATAGGCTCGGTATCCGGCGGCTGTATTGAAGATGACCTGATTGCGCGTGCGCAGGCAGGCCAGTTGCCTGTGCGCCCAGAGTGGGCGACCTACGGCGTATCGCAAGAAGAAGCCGCACGTTTTGGTTTGCCCTGCGGCGGCACACTTAAATTGGTGATTGAGCCACTCACCGCAGACGGTTGGCTCAATCGCGTCGTTGAAGTGACCTCAGCGCAACGTCTGATTGGGCGCTGGTTAGACTTGAGCACTGGCGAATCAACCCTCACCGAAGCCAAGCCGGGTCAGCTCACCGAGGTCAAAGAGCAGGGTTGTTATTTTGTGTATGGGCCGCATTGGCGCCTGTT
The DNA here is from genome assembly GCA_937952975.1 of uncultured Alcaligenaceae bacterium. Classification (GTDB taxonomy): domain Bacteria; phylum Pseudomonadota; class Gammaproteobacteria; order Burkholderiales; family Burkholderiaceae_B; genus Zwartia. Next base: position 11,831 of record CALFXX010000127.1, on the reverse strand, counting down.
GATTATTGGCGCCAACCAAACTGCGAAAGCCCTTGCACAGATCGCCACAATGCTCGAGTTTCAGGTCTTGGTGTGCGACCCACGCGAAGAATTCACAACCGACTGGAACATGCCTGAGGTCACCTTGCAGCCAGGCATGCCTGATGATGCCGTTCTCGAGATTCAAACCGATGAGCGCACTGCCATCGTTGCCATTACGCACGACCCCAAGCTTGACGACATGGCGCTGCTTGAGGCGCTACGCTCAAAGGCGTTTTACGTTGGGGCGCTAGGCTCATCCCGCAATCAAACAAAACGTCGCGAGCGCTTGCTCAGCTTTGACCTCACCGAAGCAGACGTCGATCGACTGCACGGCCCGGTGGGACTCCAGATCGGTAGTCGCACGCCTGCAGAGATCGCAGTAGCGGTTGCGGCCCAACTGGTGCAAGAGCGCCGTGTATTTGAAGACGCACGCGTAGGCGGGCTTGATACGCCCCCCTCAGGGGCTAGCACCGCTTAACTCAATAGTGACGTTGCGCCGAACTGCCTGCTGTGTGCAACGCGTTGATCTTCACCGCTTAGAAAACCAAAGCGCCCAACGGGTAGGTTGGGCGCTTTGACAAAAAAACGCTCGTTAATGATTGTGAGGGCGTCGCTTTATTTTTGACGCGCCGTCATCGTTTTGAGCGTAGCCTCAATTGACTCAGGCTTGATCGACACCGAGCCTTTAAAGGGTTGATCGCAGGCAAACACAATTGTCATTAAGCCGATCAGTGCCGCGAGCTCCATCGTGATGCCAATCGCTGTAAGCCACCGATTCAGTAGTAAGCCGAGCGCAGACATAAACAACACACCGAAAAAGATGGCGAAATTTACCACCCAATAGATTCTGTGCAAGCCGATGTGCGAGCTTTCGATCCGAGTTTCGCGTAGCTCTCCCATCTCGTTGCTCTTTTTGAGCAACTCGGCAAAGATCGCAGCCTCGCGCAGTGTGGTCGGACTAATTTTACCGATCTCGGTCGAAATCAAGGCGTATAAACTCTCAACCTGTTCGCTTTCTTCTTTGCGTGCCAACTTTGGCCATTCATCTTTCACGATCGCTTCGGTATAAGCCTTTAATTGCGCGCGTAGCGGCGCGAGTTGCGGGTCGCCGTACTGCACCAAGAGGCGATCCACATCATTAATGCGCGAGGCTTCAGAGCTGACATTAGTATCTACGTGATCAAAATTAGTGATCACCAACACCAGAGAAAAGCTTAAGACAATGGCACTTAACGCCACCAAGCCAGACTGAATTGCAATCAAAAACTCTTTTTCGTGGTCTGTAATGTCTGTCAGTATCGACGTTTTCTTTAAGAAAAACGCCAACACGTACATTAGAGCGACAGAGGCCACCAAACCAACTACAAAAATCATGACTTCAGATTGGGTGTAGAGCCAGTCAGCCATACAAATCCTTACGCAGTGTAGGTTTCAAAAGAACGATTCATGTTGTGACGAATCAATTCGTTCTTGTGCTGATCATCTCAATCACTTCGACAATGGGCGTGGGTTTGATACCGGCCTCGCCCTTGAGAGGTTCATCAAACGAAAACGTCAATGCCAAGAGCGAGGAAAACGCAGCCATTTGCGCAGCCAAGACAATATCTGAACTACGCGAGCGATCCGCGTAGGCTGAGAGCACGGTCTTGAGCACGAGCAACGTGCCAATCAAGAGCCAAAAAATGCCAGGGATGGCAAACTCGGCAGCGTCTAAGCGGTCATTTCGTGAATCGGCTAAAGAGTCTGATAGCTTTAACATTTCGTTGTAAATCGCAACCTCGCGGGGGTTAGCGGGCTTAATCTCGATAACGCCTTTGGACACAGGCTTAAACAACGCCTCGGTTTTGAGGCTATGGTGGCCAGAATCCATCTCAACCCACTCATCTTTTACGATTGATTGAGCGTACTCGCGCAACGCTTTACGTACGGTTTCCAGCTCGGGGTTGCCATAACGCACAAGCAAGCGATCTAAATTATTGATGCGCACAGCCTCTGCGCGAATGATGTGCTCAGTGGCCTTGTAGGTCGCAACGGCTTGCACCAAAGAAAAGGCGACGATTAAAGCAAGCAGTGTCGAAACTGAGTTATGAATGTTTAGTGCTAAATCTGCCTTGTAACCTGGCGTAAATTTATCTAGAAAAGCGCGAAAAATCTTGTGTAAGACAAGCATCACCGTGATCGAAACCACTGCAAACAGAACCACAATCACCCACGCTGGCGCGTGATTAATGTAATACATCATGCTGAATCCTTAACTTTGTGAAATGAACATCTGAGAGGCCAAACTAAGCAGTGTGAGCCCAGCGAAAAAGGCAGTTTCAACCATCAAACAAATACCGTGAGGGATTTCTAAGCACCAGTTGTTTTTCTAAAAATAAATTTTTTTTTAGTGCTTGCGGTTTAAACGCAGCATTTGCACAACACCGAAAGGTGCCACGCCTCAAAATGGTGCATGCACAAGAGGGCAAAGGTGTCGGCGCTTCGCATCACGCCTAAGCTCGACGCGAGGGTGGCTTAATTGCCGTACGCTTAACTACTACGCTTGCGGGCCTCGATGCCAAGCTGCTTAAGCTTGCGGTACAGGTGGGTTCGCTCAAGGCCTGTTTTGTCAGACACTCGCGTCATGCTGTTATTTTCGCGCGCTAGGTGATATTCAAAATAGACGCGCTCAAACTCATCACGCGCTTCGCGCAGCGGTTGATCAAGAGAGATATCGCCAAGCAATCCTTGGTCGAGCGCCACGACTGGAGCCACAACGGGCGCAGGCGCGGCCGCCAGGGCCGTGGCGGCTACCGGCGTTGCAATTTGTGAGTTGACAGGCGCAAAGACTCCCGAGGCTGACTTTGCAACCGTTGAACGACCACGCGCCAAACCCGTCGAAATCGTTTTCAGCAAACGTTGCAGAGTAATTGGTTTTTCAAGAAAATCAATCGCGCCGATTTTTGTCGCTTCAACCGCGGTATCAATCGTGGCGTGCCCGCTCATCATGATGACTGGCATGTCTAGCAAGCCGGCTGCATTCCATTCTTTGAGCAAGGTCACGCCGTCGGTATCTGGCATCCAAATATCCAGCAGCACGAGATCGGGTCGACCACGCAGACGCGCCGCGCGTGCTTGCGCCGCGTTTTCAGCTAACTCGATCGTGTGCCCTTCGTCGTAGAGAATTTCGGAAAGCAATTCGCGAATTCCGACTTCATCGTCGACCACTAAAATTCTGGCCATAAACTTTTAATCACCTATTGCAAGCTTGCATTATCGTTATCTTGTGGCGTTGCGTCTACTTGTTCTGCTAACTGCGTCAGCAAAATTGAAACCCGGGCGCCTCCTTCTTTGCGATTGGACACATCAATTCGCCCTTGATGTTCTTCGATGATTTTACGAACAATCGCCAAACCTAGCCCGGTACCCTGCGTTTTTGTCGTGACATACGGCTCGAAAGCTCTTTGTAACACTTGTGCCGAAAAACCGGCGCCGTTATCCGCGACGGTAAAACGCACCGCCGCTCGATCGGTCGTTTCAGGCGCTCCAGGCGGAATCATTTGGGTACTCACCCGGATCACGCCAGGGTGCGACACCTCTGCCAACGCATCACGCGCATTGGCCAACAGATTATGAACCACCTGCCGTAGCTGAGTCGGGTCACCCAAAATCACTGGCAGCTTAGGGTCGAGTGATACTTCAAGTCGCCACGGCTCTGATGAGTCCTCTTGCACCTGGCCACTGATAGGATCCCAGCCATACAAGCCAAGCACCTCGTCCACGAGCTCATTAAAGTCGACGGGCAACAATGCCAGAGGTGGCTTGCGCGCATATTCACGAAAGTCATCGACCATGTGTTTCAGTGAACTCACCTGATTCACGATTGTGTTGGTCGCACGCTCGAGCAACTGAGCGTCAAGCGGTTCAAGCTTATGCGCAAGCTTCATGGCAAGTCGCTCGGCCGAGAGCTGAATCGGTGTCAATGGGTTTTTAATTTCGTGTGCAAGTCGGCGAGCCACCTCGCCCCAAGCGACGCTGCGACTTGCCGAGATCACTTCGGTGATGTCATCAAACACCACCATGTAGCCGTTTTCACGACCATCCACGTGCAGCTGGGTACCACGGGCAAGCAAGGTCAGCGTAAACGCCTTAGCCTCTGGGCCAGGCTCTTGCAACGTCAACTCAAATTGCTCTTGCCAATGGGTGCGCTCTGAGCCCATCGCTGTATGCTCAGAAAAAGCCTGCCGAATGCGCTGCGAGAATTCACTCATTCCGTCTACAGTCTGCAAGAGTCGTCCGGGCGCCGTGCGCAAGTCGACTTTTAAAATCGATTGCGCGCCCTGATTAAACGTCGTCAAACAAAACCGCTCGTCAAATACCAACACGCCTGCCGACAAATTCGCCAACACGCTTTCAAGATAAACATTCGAGCGCTGAAGCTGACTGCGATTGCTTTCAACCATTCGTCGCGCTTCGTCGAGCTGCCGAGTCATGGTGTTAAATGAACGCGTCAATTGACCCACTTCGTCGTTAGAGGGCGGCTCGGGCAACGCGCGGTAATCACCCACGCTCACGGCCTGCGTACCAGAGGCCAGCGCCAATAAGGGACTGACTAATTTTTTAGATAAGTACAGCGCCACTGCAATGGCTGCAAAGACCGCCAGCAACAACGCCAAGGTCAAGGTCACACCAAACAAGTTGCGCAAGCTTTGCCTGGACAGCGCGAGCTCTTGATAATCACGATTGCCTTGTTGAACTTCGCTCGCGTTACGGGCAATTTTTTCAGAGACCGGTTGCACTAATTGCAACCAACGGGATTCGACGTTGACACCCAACAAGGTCTCAGCACGCTCGGGCGCAGTCAAGGCGACAATCACCCGCAATTGCAAGCCTGGATCAACCGGACCACCCGACACGCTATCGCCCGCATCAGCGTTTGAATAACCCCGCGTCACCCTTAACTGATTCAAAATAGCTGCGGGCGGCGGGACTGGCGACAAGGCACCCAGCCTGTCACTCGAAAAGGCGATCACACGCCCGGTGCCACTGAACACCATCGCATCGACCGGACCACTTGAATCGCGCAGCCGAGCCAATACGCCTGCGACGTCTGCATCGGGGGTCGCGTTGAGCTCTGGCGTCATCACGCGGGCGCGCGACTCGAGTTCGGCGAGCTGAGAATCGAGCGCAGCGCGAGCGAGCGCCAAACCTGACTCAAGTGCGGTATCGACGCGCACGTTAAACCACGACTCAATCGAGCGCGCCATAAACTGTAACGACACGCCATAAATCAAGGTGCCTGGCAGCACGCCAATTAAGGCAAACGCCAAGGCAAAACGCGCGGTCAGGCGCGCCCCAAATAACCCACTGCGTAATTGCAAGAGCAGGCGCACGGTGAGCGCCACGACCCATACAAACAATGCAAGCGCAAGCGCTCCGTTCAGCCACAACAGTAACGCTTGATACTGAGCAACTCGCGAAGCGTTGCCCGTTGACCAAGCCAATAAGCCGAACAGGCCTGCGCCACTGCTGACCCCAATAAATAACGCCAAACGAAGCAGTCTGTTCATCGATGCCGCCCCGCCCACGTTTCAAGGGACGCTGGACCGACCGACCGAAGTAGGGTCTTCATTTGGCGGGCCCTTCCTGCTGAATCGAGAAATCAAACGGCGCCCAGGGGCTTGCCAGCGACCAGGCGCTACGATTGGCCGCTTCAAGTTGCAAGGGCCGCGCCAATTGAGAAGCGTCTAGACGCATCCTGACCCGCCCGTCGTAGCGCTGGTTTTTATCAAAACGATCAGAGGGGGCAACAGGCCAACCGCGCACTTGCTTGAGCACCGCCAGTGCCTCGTTCAAGGACCCGACTGGCAAAAACAAATCGCCCGTCGCCACGCGCCACTGTTGCGTGAGCGCGTTATACGTCAGGCGACGCGTTAAGCTCGCTTCGACCAAGACGCGGTCAAACCACCACCACCTTGGCGAGGTGATTTTTAAATCAAACGTGAAATAAAGAGGTACACCGCGCTCGGCCGCCTCGGTCACTACCCGCCCCAACTCAAACGTCAAATCCAGATCAAGCGTGAGTTGCCCCTCTGCGATCAAGGGCTCAATCCGCTCGATGCGAGGCTCCGCAGCTTGGCTCATGCTGGCAGCCAGGCAGAACAAGACAGCGAGTATCCCGCGCAGGCCTCGCTTCAATCCCAGCACCAAAATCGCCCGAGCAATCATCGTGTGCCTAACACCTAAACCTGTCTCGAAAACAAAGCATAAAAGAAACCATCCTGCCCCGCAGGGTGTTCTGCATCGGCCAGACAAGGTAATAACTGACCGGGTGCAGATAGACGCACTGCCTGTGCATGACGTTTTAAAAATGCCTGCGCCTGTAGCTCACATTCTTGCGGAAAAATCGAACACGTGACAAGCAATAATTTACCGCTGGGTGCGACCAAGCTCCAGAGCGAATCCAGGATCTCTCGTTGCAGCTTCGCCGTTGGCTTGATATCTGTGACGCGACGCAACCAGCGAATATCCGGATGGCGACGCACGATGCCCGAAGCCGTGCAAGGCACGTCAGCCAGCACTGCATCAAAGGGCTTGCCATCCCACCACGTATGGGCGCGCATCGCGCTCTCGGCAATCAGTTCAACGTCATCATTGAGCAAGCCCAAGCGTTCAAGGTTTTGCTCGACCCGCGCCATCCGTGCGTTGTCAATATCAAGCGCAGTCAGCTTAAGCTGAGCCAGTTCGAGCATGTGCGCGGTTTTGCCACCCGGCGCCGCGCAGGCATCCAAGACCCGCATACCGTCTTTTAACTCGAGCAGGGGCGCTGCAAGCTGTGCACCCGCGTCTTGAACAGACCACCAGCCCTGCGCGTAGCCCGGCAGCGAAGCAATCGGCCTGGGCACATCTAACACCAAACCCGCAACGCCAAACGCCGTCGAAACGATGCCGGCTGCAGCGAAGGCCTGTTCTACGGCCTCGCGCGTTGTCGCACGCAAGTTCACCCGTAGCGTCAACGGTGGATGTGCGTTCGCTGTTTCAAGCAGGCGCTGCCAGTCTTGCGGATACGCTGTTTGCAGCGCTTCAATCCACCACATTGGGTGGTTGTACTTGGCCTCAGGATCTTGCGCGAGCTGCGACAGCAAGGCCGTACGCTCGCGCTGAAAGCGACGCAAAATGGCGTTGACTAACCCTTTGAAATTTAATGTGTCGCGCTGCCCTTGGGTTGCCTGTACGGCCTGATCCACCAAGGTATGCGCTGTATAGGTCGGTGCAGTCGCGTCACGCTCGGCGGGGTCACTCAGCGCGACTTCTAGCAGGAGCAGGCTTAAGCCCAGCAACGCAAAAATGGTAGGGTTTTGCGGCACGCGATCAAGCAGCAGCCGACGCAATGCGATCGCCTGCCCCCAGTGTCGCATCGCATAAAAGCTCAAAGACTGCGCTGAGGGCCGTAAATCAGGCCGCACGTCGAGCAAGGCTTCAGTCAAAGATTGGCCGTTTTCAACGGCGCCGATGGCGCGCGCGGCGGCCAATAAACTATCAGAGAGTGCGGGGGCAGCTTGTGTCATGGGGTGATTGTAGGGGCTAGCGTCGATCGCGGGTAAAATCTCGCTCTCTTTCATGCGGGCTGTGGCCTGCCAGGTGACGTGCCATGTCTTCCCCCAAAGTCGGTTTTGTTAGTCTCGGTTGCCCCAAAGCGCTTGTCGACTCCGAGCGTATTCTTACCCAACTACGAACCGAGGGCTATTTAATTGTTCCTGACTACAACAATGCCGATGTGGTGGTGGTGAACACCTGTGGCTTTATTGATAGTGCTAAAGCCGAGTCCTTAGACGCCATCGGTGAAGCAATCGCCGAAAACGGACGCGTCATTGTGACTGGCTGTATGGGGGTTGATGAGTCGGTCATTCGTGCAGTGCATCCGAGCGTTTTGGCCGTCACGGGGCCGCAGCAATACGAGCAGGTCGTGCGCGCAGTGCATGAAGCCGCGCCGCCTAACCCCTCGCACGATCCCTTTACAGATTTAGTACCGCCACAAGGGATCAAGCTCACGCCGCGTCATTACGCCTATCTCAAGATTTCTGAAGGCTGTAATCACCGCTGCAGCTTTTGCATCATCCCTTCGATGCGCGGCGATCTGGTCAGCCGCCCCGTCGGTGACGTGCTTGACGAAGCCCAACGCTTAGCGCGTGCCGGCGTCAAAGAGCTGTTGGTGATCTCACAAGACACCAGCGCCTATGGCGTAGACGTCAAATACCGCAGCGGCTTCTGGAACGGCCGGCCTGTCAAAACTCGCATGACCGAGCTTTGCTCGGCCTTGTCCGAATTAGGCATTTGGGTTCGCTTGCATTATGTCTACCCCTACCCTAACGTCGACGAGGTCATCCCGCTGATGGCTGAGGGCAAAATTTTGCCTTATCTCGACATCCCGTTTCAGCACGCCAGCCCACGCATCTTGAAGGCCATGAAGCGCCCCGCCTTTGAAGACCGCACCATGGCGCGTATTCATCGCTGGCGCGAGCAATGCCCTGACATCACCTTGCGCTCGACCTTTATTGTTGGGTTTCCGGGCGAGACAGAAAGCGAATTTCAATACCTGCTTGACTGGATGTCAGAGGCTCAACTCGACCGCGTCGGCTGTTTTCAATATTCGCCCGTCGAAGGCGCCCCTGCCAATGCGCTTGAAGGTGCTATACCCGATGAGGTCAAGCAAGAGCGCTACGACCGTTTCATGGCCCATCAGCAGGCGATTTCAACCGAACGCTTGGCGCGTAAGATTGGCAAAGAACTCGATGTGTTGATTGACGAAGTCGACGAAGACGGCGCCGTGGGACGTTCAAGCGCAGACGCACCTGAAATCGATGGCAGCGTGTTTGTGGATAGTGCCGTACCCTTAAAGCCGGGCGACATGGTGCGAGTACGCGTGACCGACTCTGATGAATACGACTTGTGGGCTGAAAAGATTTAGGACGCACGCCAGACACTTCACCTTTCCTTCAGTCATGACAACGAGCGGCGGCGCAGTGACTCCATCCCTGAGCCAGCCCTACTCTGGGTCAGATCTGCCGGTTCACTAGAATTTTCGATTGAGCGCTGACCAAGATGTCTACAGCCACGACACTGCTTTCTGACAAACACTCGACGACCTTACGGGTCGGGTTTGCCGGCACGCCTGAATTTTCGGCGCAGGCTCTGCAGGCGATTTTGGCAGCTGGGTTTACGGTGCCGTTAGTACTCACTCAGCCCGATCGCCCCTCCGGGCGAGGGCTTAAGCTTACGCCAAGCGCCGTGAAGCAGTGCGCGCTCGAGCATGACATTGCGGTCGCGCAGCCTCGCAGTTTGCGCCTGGATGGCAAATATCCAGACGAGGCGCGCAGCGCTGCAGTGGCCCTAGAGTTGGCTCAGCTCGACGTTTTGGTGGTGGCCGCGTACGGCCTAATTTTGCCAAATTGGGTGCTCACCGCTCCACGCTACGGCTGCCTAAATATTCACGCGAGCCTGTTGCCGCGCTGGCGTGGTGCCGCGCCGATTCAGCGCGCCATCGAAGCCGGTGACACGCAAACTGGTGTCACGATCATGCAAATGGACGAAGGGCTGGATACCGGCGCCATACTACTGGTTGAGGCGTTGACCATCACTGACACCGAGACTGCAGCAACCTTGCACGATAAGCTCGCCGAGCAAGGCGCACGCCTGATCGTAGCGGCCTTGCAGGCCCTGCCTCTTGGAACCTTACGCGCGCAAACCCAGCCGGCCGAGGGCGCCATCTATGCCTCAAAGCTTGACAAAGCCGAAGCCGCGCTCGACTTCACCCAGTCAGCCGTGCAGCTTGCGCGCCGAATTCGAGCCTTTAACCCAGTGCCTGGTGCCACGCTGCAACTACCAGCGATGAGCGAGCTGGTGAAGGTCTGGAATGCGGTCGCAATCGCTGCCACGGGCAAGCAGGCTGAGCCCGGTACAGTCATCGCTGCCAGCCCCGAGGGGATCGACCTTGCCACGGCGCAAGGTGTGTTGCGCCTAACTGAACTACAACGCGCTGGCGGCAAGCGACAAAGTGCAGCTGCGTTTATTCAAGGCTGGGCTGGCGCGCCCAAGGCCTAACGCACAGTTTTCACCGCTTGCAAACACCCCGTCACACTCTGCTGAAAGCGCTGAAAGCTTGGTGCGCGCGCCGGTTTAGCGCTCTTTGAGCTTGAGCACCAAAATCGTGGCCGCCATCAAAAACGTAAAGCCATTGGCAAAAATCAATGGCAACGACCAAATCAAAATGCCATATGCCAACCAAAGGGCAATACCTAAGGTAAACAACACATACATTGCCAGCGAAATCGCTTTGGTATCGCGCGTTTTGATTGTTTTATAGGTTTGCGGCAAAAAGGCTGCAGTCGTTAAAAACGCCGCAAGGTACCCCATGATTTCAATATGCATGGGTCAGGGCTACGCCCGCTCGAGTTCGCGCTGTTCTTTACGCAACCGTGCCTTGAGACGCGTTTGCTTTAAGTAGGATAAGTGCTGCACAAACACCTTGCCATTTAGGTGATCGATCTCGTGCTGCACACATACGGCCAATAGCCCCTCAGCATCAAATTCATGCACCTCGCCCTCAAGGTTGAGCGCGCGTACGCGTACTGTCGCAGGCCGCACCACCTCGTCATAGACGCCGGGCACCGATAAACAGCCCTCTTCATGGCTGTTTTTTTCTTCGCTCGAAGAAACGATCTCAGGGTTAATCAACACCATTAAGTCGTTTTTATCTTCACTTACATCGATCACGACAACACGTTCGTGCACATCAATCTGGGTGGCCGCCAGCCCGACACCGGGCGCGTCATACATGGTTTCAGCCATGTCAGCCGCTAACTGGCGGATGCGATCCGTCACCGCAGCCACAGGTTTAGCAACCTTGTGCAGGCGTTTGTCAGGAAAGTGCAGGATCGGGAGCAGAGCCATACGCGCTAAGTCGTTCAATTTGTAACGTTATTAACATTTTAATTTATTCAGGCACTGAATTCCAATGAAACCTAAATACGCTTGACCTAGGGCAAACCTAGGGGCTGCGGGCTTGACAAGGGGCCTGCCTGAACCGAGGATAAAACTTACCGTTTTTGCTTGAAGGCTTGATATTCATGAATCGCATTGGTATTGACGTGGGTGGCACGTTTACAGACATTGTCTTGGTTGACGACGCCACCGGCAAAATCTGGTCGGCCAAGGTGGCCACCACCCCGTCAGATCGAGTGGTCGGTGCCATGCACGGCTTTCATCGCATCTTAGAGCTCAGCGGTAAGACCAGTGCCGAGATTGGCTTTATCGGGCACGGCACCACCATGGCGACCAACATGATTGTCGAGGGTAAGGGCGCCAAAACTGCACTCATCACCACCGCCGGTTTTCGCGACATCCTTGAGCTTCGCAGGGTCTCGCGCCACGACCGTGCTGATTTGTATGATTTGCAATTTGAAAATCCCAAGCCGCTTGTAGAGCGGCGCTGGCGCCTCGAGGTACCCGAGCGTCTACGCCCCGACGGCTCAATCGAAACACCGCTTGACCTTCAGGCGCTTGCGAGTCTGGCTGAAAAAATTAAAGCCTCAGAGATCGAAGCGGTAGCGATTTGCTTTTTGCACGCCTACGTCAATCCCACACACGAAAAGCAAGCCTTTGAGCTGCTTAAGCAATTATTGCCAGAGCACTTCATTACCGCATCACATCAGGTCAACCCTGAAATGCAAGAATACGAGCGCACCAGCTCGACCGTGATGAACGCCCTCTTAGGACCCGTGTGCGGGCGCTACATTCACCACTTCGACAGCCAGCTCCAAGCCGCAGGCTTT
>CALFXX010000126.1 GCA_937952975.1 uncultured Alcaligenaceae bacterium | reverse complement strand
CGTGCGCTAACAGTGGCATCCTCAGACGCCATCACGGTCTGCTCAATCGTCAGTAACTGCACAAAATCGATCGCGCCGCGCTCTAACTACTTGCGTGTATTGCTCGCGAGTTGCTGCGCCTGATCACGACTCACCGCCAGTGCTTGATATCTCAGCTTCGTCGTTTCGAGACCATTTAGCGCATCTTCCACGTCACGCAGCGCAGCCTGCACCGTGCTGGCATAGGCCTCGAGCAACTCAAAGTTTCTTGCACGGGTCGCACGAATATCGGCGTCACGTCTGCCGCCATCGAAGATGTTTTGCAATAAATTACTCGTGATATTGAAGAAAAAACTTTGAGGACTTAAGATCGTCGACAAGTAGTAGCTGCCCATGCCACTTTGCCCGGACAACGAAAACGCAGGCAGCAGGCTTGCGCGCGCAGCATACAAATCAGCCTGTGCGGACAATAGACTCGCTTCGGCAGCCTTGATGTCGGGTCGTCGGCATAACAGTTCAGAGGGTAGACCTGCGCTCAAATCCACACGCTTAAAGGAATCGATCGAAGTCGCTTGTACTTTCAGCGTACCCGGAACCAGGCCCTGCAATTGCGCCAAACGATTGAGTTCACGCACCCGCTGACCGTTCAGCAAAGACAAGTTTGCCTGAGTATTTTTTTCAAGAATGCGTTGTTGCGATAAATCAATCACGGTCGAATCGCCACGACTCACTCTTCGGGCAATCCCCTCTCTGACTTTGGTGATCGACTCAAGATTTCGGGTGCCTACCGCGAGACGCTCTGTCAGCGAAACCACTGAAAAATAGGTACTGACGACATCGGCAGCGAGCAATAACGCCACGCTATCGCGCGCGTACTGACTCACAACGGACTTTTGATACGCCGACTCTGTGTTAAATCCAAGCTTGCCCCAAAGGTCAACTTCATAGTTGACCCGCAGCCCCCCTTGATAGACCTCTTGCGTACGCCAAGCGTCGGTCGTGGGCGCTGTCGCAACGCCGTTCCAAGGGCCTTGATTCTGATATCCAGCCACGCCGTCTATCGTCGGACTTTGCAGGGCTCGGACCGCGTCTGCTTGCGCCCCTGACTGGGCCACACGCGCAATGGCCGCTTTAAGGTCATAGTTGTTTTTAAACGCGTTTTCAACAAACCCGTCGAGTTCTGCGCTTCCAAAGCTGCGCCACCATTTCTCTGGAACGGCTGGAAGTTTTAACGCTTCGGCTCCGCCCGCCTCCGCATAAGACGCAGGCATCCACTTGACATAAGCTGGGCCGGCAGGAGCATCACCGTCTTTGACGATCGGCTTAGAGCAACCGATGAGCGATACAGTCACGCAGGCTCCAACCAGACACCTGAGCACATTGCGCATGCCGAACCATTGAAGAAGATGCGTCGCCGCAGGAAATATTGGTAGGGATGGCACTTGTTCCAGTTTTGAAGGACTCAAACTACAAGTCAGCATCATCACCGTTCGGGTAAGTACTTGTCTAGTCGATCATTATGTTTCACCGCACAATTGCTTGCTTTGCCTGTCGATTGCATTTTTAGGCGCCGCGGCGTGGCAAAGATAGTCTTAAAACCAAAAATAGCAATTGAAGAACAAACCACCTAAAAAGCGAAAGGACCGTCACGCTAAGCATTTCAACGGATCGATGAGCGCGCTAAGATTCCGACGTATTTTTAAAATGGCGATTAATTTTTGCGCTAATGTAGTCACCTGCATTGACCGGTTGGTATTTTTTTCCCTGATTTGCGTCCACACAAGTAGGGATGCAGTCAATCAGCGCGTCGGGGTTGGGCTGATGAAAAAACACCAACGACAGGCGTCGACTGCTCAGCGCCTGACCCGGGGTTGGATTGGCAACCCGATGCACGGTAGATACCCACCGGTCATTGGTCCATTGCGCCATCATGTCGCCAATATTCACCACAAAGGTGCCCGGCTCAACACTGACATCCTGCCACTGCCCATTTTTAGTGCGAATTTGCAAACCGCCTGGGGCCGCAGTGGGTGCAACAATCGTTAGCGTGCCGTAATCAGTGTGCGGCCCGGCTCGCAACTGCCCAGGCAACGCTGGCTCAGTTTGAGCGGGGTAATGATTGAGCGCCAGCGACGCCATGCTGTGATCCACTTTGCTCTTGAACCAGTCTCGCTCTAAACCAAGCGCCAATGCAAACACACCAAGTAAGTCTTGCGCCAGTAGATTCGCTTGCTCATAGTAAGACTGCATGAGCGCTGCAAAGTCAGCCGGCCGCGCAGGCCAAATATTTGGTGCGTAAGCCGTCTGGCCATATTGCTCAGGCAAACTCGCAGAAAACTCTGCCACAGGCCCGATCCGATAACGCTCAAAGAGATCTGCTGGTGCTCGGCGGTCTTGTTTTAAATCACTCGCGTCCATTGCGTACGACAGGCCAAGTTCAGCCAGACCGGTGTAGCCTCGATGCGCAAACTTGGCAGCCTTCACTTCATTTTTTTCTTGCAAAGGCAAATCAAAAAATTCAAGCGCTGCGGCTTGTGTGCGCTTCACAAACTCCTCTGTCAACGGAGTGCCTTTCACACAGAGAAAGCCGATTTCACACAAGGCCTGATCGACTTGGCACAACAATTGCTTTAAGTCATTGGTGGTGCCCGCAGCTTGGTAGTAAGCCGAAAGGTCTAGCAAGGGAATCTGCTTCATGATCGTTGTGCTCCGATAGGTCATAGGGCTGGGTCTTAAGCGGGCCAGTCACGAAGCTTCGGTCAAACCGTCAGATGCTACACGCTGCGCCCTGTCTCGGAGTCAAGCAAATTTCGTGCCGACCATGCTTGACGCTCTCGTGCTTAACCGTTGAATTTTTGAGGAACTTGCTATGAAACATTTACGCTTTATTCGACTTGGCGCCACACTCGCAGCCTTTGCCGCGATTGGCTTGTCTGCAAGCGCACAAACTGCTGAGCTCAAGATAGGTTTGGTCGCGGCGCTCACCGGTCAGTCTGCCCAATCAGGCGAAGCGATTACCCGGGGCCTGACCATAGCGATCGACGAAATCAACGCCAAAGGCGGCGTCCTTGGCCAAAAACTTGTTCTGGTCAAGCGCGACGACGAATCGAGCCCCCCAAAAGGGGTGACTGCTGCGCGCGAATTGATCTCTAGCGAAAAAGTGGTCGCCTTGTTTGGCGGCATTGATACGCCCGTCTCGTTAGCAATCGTACCGATCGCAAATCAAAACAAGAAGCCCTTTATGGGGGTTTGGGCTGCGGGCACAAACATCACAAAAAACGGTGCATCCCCTAACTACGTATTTCGTGTTTCGGCGCAAGACGATCTCGTTGATATCGCGTTGATTAAGTATGCAATGAGCAAATACAGCGCAAAGAAGCCTGGCTTGATCCTCGTGAACAACCCCTGGGGTGAGTCAAACGAAAAAGGCCTCAAAGCCGCGGCTACGGCGGCTAACCTGCCGATCGCCGGGATTGAAAAAATTGAACAGTCAGATATCGATGTGACGCCTCAATTGAATCGCCTAAAAAGCGCAGGCGCTGACACAATCATCTTGGTGGCCAATGCAGGGCCTGGCGCGCAGATGATGAAATCGCGTGAGCGCATGGGCTGGTCGGTACCGGTCGTTTCTCACTGGGGAATTTCAGGTGGGCGCTTTGACGAACTCGTTGGACCGACTGCCGGTGACGTGCATTTTATTCAGACGTATAGCTTCTTTTCGCCCCCAACACCCGTCTCTGAAAAAATCATGTCTGAATTGACCAAGCGTTACGGGATCAAAACAGCTGCAGACATTATTGCCCCAGTAGGCACAGCCAACGCCTACGATGCTATGCAATTACTTGCGCTTGCGATTGAAAAAGCAAAGAGCACAGACGGTGAGGCCATTCGGGCCGCGCTTGAGCAAATCGAGTCGTATCAAGGTCTGATCAAAACATACAACAAACCCTTTGAGAGCGCCGCTCATGAAGCGCTTGCACCAGAGGACTATGTGATGGTTCGCTACGACGCGGGCAAAATTGTCCCGGTGAAATAACGCAATGGGCTTACAAGAATACGTCTCTGCGCTTATCACGGGCGCAGGCATTGGGAGCATGTACGGCCTAGTCGCGCTGGGCTACTACACCACCTATGCCGTATCCCGTACCGTGAACTTTGCGCAAGGCGCATCTTTAATGCTTGGTGCCGTCATGACCTTTACGCTCAGCACGCAATGGCATTGGCCTGCGTGGCTTGCGGTGCTTGTTGCGCTGAGCTGCTGCGGACTCTGGAGCTATTTCGTCGAGGTCATTGCTGTACGCCCCTTCGTAAAAAGAAGTTCAGACGCCTGGCTGATGGCGACCGTAGCTTTAGGCTTGATTCTTGAAAATGTTGTGCTGTTTAGCTTCGGCAAAGATCCCAGAGGCCAGAGCTCACCTTTGCTACAACAAGGTTTCGACCTTGGTGGACTGCGACTCAATGCTTTACAAGTCTTAATCCCGCTGGCGGGTTTTGGGCTCGCGTTGCTCTTAGCGCTGAGCATGCGCCTCACCGCGACCGGAAAATCCTTGCTCGCGATTGCTCAAAATCGTAATGCCGCACGCCTGATGGGAATCAATTCAGAAAAAATGATTGGGCTGGCGTTCGCGTTGGCCGGAGTGTTTGCTGGGGTGGCAGGTATTTTGATTGCACCGCTTTACACGGTGTCAGCTGGAATGGGCACTATTTTTGGCATCAAAGCCTTTGCCGCCGCAATTTTAGGCGGTATTGAAAGTGCCGCAGGCGTGATGGCTGGCGGATTGATTTTAGGCATCCTTGAGGCTCTCTTAGTCACCGCAGTTGGCTCAACGTACGCACAGATGTTTTCGTTTGGCCTGACCATTTTTGTCTTGGCGGTTCGGCCAGTTGGTCTTTTTGGAAAACGCAGCATTAATAAAGTTTGATCTCGATACCCTGAGGGGCGAGGCTTGACAAGAACAGTTTGACCCCTTGCTCTGCACGGCGAGGTTTGACGGAAAAATCATGAATACCTTACGCTCGGCGAACCTGATCGGCTGTTTGTGGCTCTGCATTGGCTCGATTGCAGTTTTTTTTATCAATGATTATCAATCCTTGGTGTTAGGTACTGTTGCCACCACGGCCATCGTGGGCGTAGGTTTAAATATTTTGATGGGCTTAGCCGGGCAAACGTCTCTTGGGCATGCTGCGTTTTATTCCATTGGCGCCTACGCGGGTACGCTACTCACCCTCAAATTTGGTGTGCCCTACGTGATTGCCATGGCGGGGTCGGCCTTGATTGCAGGTTTGGCTGGCGCCCTGCTTGCACTGCCAGCCTTACGTGCCAAAGGCCCTTACCTTGCCATGATCACAATCGCCTTCGGCTATTTTGTTGAACAAGGTATCGCAGAATGGAAAGACCTGACGGGCGGTTGGAATGGGATTATGAATATTTCACGGCCGATGCTCGCTGGTACAGAGATCAGCGGTTTGCAACTGACCTGGTTTGCCGTCTTGCTCAGCGCGGCCTTGATCCCCGCCTATGCCTGGTTTGCGCGCAGCCGTTGGGGCATCATTATGCGAGCCACACGCGACGCAGAAATTGCGGCAAGTGCGCTGGGCGCCAAACTATTAGTTATTCGTGTCATCGCCTTTAGCCTGTCGGCAGCGCTCGCTGGTATCGCAGGATCTCTTTTTGCAAGCATGAACGGCTTTATTAGCCCTGAGTCGTTTCCATTTTTTCAGTCACTCACTTTTTTATTGATGCTCATGATCGGCGGCGTGGGCTATTCTGCCGGTCCGCTACTTGGAGCACTTGTCGTCATTTTGCTACCCGAGTCGCTCTCTATGCTGGCAGAATACCGTTTGATATTTTTTGGCGGCTTACTTCTGGTGGTGCTGTTGATCGCACCCAACGGCATGGCAGGGGCTGCGCTTAAGGTTTGGCAAGCGTTCGTCTCGCGCTTTGCCAAACGTGCTACGGTTCTTGCACAAGATTTCACAGAGCCCGTCTCGTTGCAAGCGCTACTGGGCACCCATGGGCGTACACGCGCGGCCAACGCTTCACTAACGCTCAAAGATCTTGGCGTCACCTTTGGCGGCAATCACGCCTTGAAAGAGGTCACCCTTAGCGCTCTGGGCGGACAAGTCACGAGCTTGATCGGCCCCAATGGTGCCGGTAAAACAACCTTAATCAATCTGGTAACAGGGTTTTATCAAGCAACGCAAGGATCAGTCAGACTCAACGACCTGCCGCTCATCGGTCTGACGATGGCCGACATTGGCCGCAATGGCTTGAGTCGAACCTATCAAACTTCACAACTTTTTGGTTCGTTGAGCGTGTTAGACAACGTCTATTTTGGGCTACTGCAAGGTCGCTTGTGGGGTTCGATACCGGTTGCGTCGCGCAGCGATTTCTGTGCTCAGCTTTTGCGTATTGTGGGCTATCAGGGCTCTGTGACACAAACAGCCGATGCACTTGCACATGTCGATCGTCGCTTGGTTGAGATTGCACGTGCGCTTGCTGCGCAACCTGCGTTCGTCTTACTCGACGAACCCGCGGCAGGCTTAAGCGCTGAAGAAAAAACTCAACTCGCAGTCGTACTCAAAAATATTGCAAAGGCAGGCATCGGGGTCTTGGTCATCGAGCATGACATGGCCTTGGTGATGAGCATTTCAGATCGGATTCACGTGCTGGATTCAGGACGACTGATCGCCTCAGGTACACCTGCCGAGATTCAGCAAAGCGCTGTTGTCAGAGCAGCCTACCTGGGGAGCGGCGAATCAACGTTTTTAAAACAAGCAACGAAGACGCCTCCCTCTCAGGTTGAACCCGGTGAACAAGCGCGGGCGCAAGATATTCTGGTGATTGGTGACATTTCGGCACACTACGGCGCTGCCAATGTGTTGACCGAAGTGAGCTTTGCCGTCAGACAAGGCGACACCGTTGCCGTGCTTGGCGCGAATGGCGCTGGTAAGTCAACCTTGATGCGCGTGCTGTCAGGCCTGCATAAGCAGTTTTCTGGGGCGATAGGCTTTGATGGTCGCGATATCAGCCATCTCGCTGCGCATCAGGTCGCACGCCTGGGCCTGCTCATGGTGCCGGAAGGGCGACAGGTATTTGCAGAGCTCAGCGTCGAAGACAATATTCGCATCGGGGCCTACGCTCGTGCCGAGTTCACGCCCGCAAAGTTACAAGCGATTTATGAGATGTTTCCAAAGCTCGCAATCCTGAAGACTCGACGCGCTGGCCTGTTGTCGGGTGGTGAACAACAAATGCTCGCAATCGCACGCGGTCTTGCTGGTGAGCCGTTGGTGCTTTTATTAGACGAACCCTCTTTAGGCTTAGCGCCTGCCATTGTTGAAGATTTATTTTTACGACTGGCAGAGCTCAAAGCACGGGGTTTAACGCTGCTGTTAGTCGACCAACGGGCGGACATGGCCTTGGCCTTATCAGACCGCGCCAATTTACTTGCTGCAGGTCAGGTGGTGTTCAGCGGCACCTCTGAGGCTTTGCAAGCTTCAGGAAAATTAACAGAAGCTTATCTTGGCGCTTAATCAAAGGGTCTTCTTTTTCCTATGCAACAGTCGCCCAGTTTCCCAGACGAGCCAATCCTCGCCGCACGAACTCCTGACCAGTGAGCTCACGTTAACCATCTCAATTTAACCACTCGACAATTACTTGAACTGCTATGAACTCATCCAAAGCGATCGCCCCTCTCGCCTCGCACGGGCGCTTTGCCTATCAGGCGATTACCCAACGCCCTGACTATTGCTGGCCGAACAACAGTCGGCTCGCAGTGTATTTGGGCTTTAACGTTGAGCACTTTGCCTTTGGCTCAGGGCTCGGCGCAAACTTAGGGCCCGCAAGCCCACAACCCGACGTGCTGAACTACAGTTGGCGCGAGTACGGTAATCGCGTTGGCGCCTGGCGCTGTATCTCGCTCTTTGACGAACTCGCTATGCCCACGGGCGCCTTGATTAATACAGCGTTATATGATCATTGCCCAGAACTCATCTCAGCGTTAGTCAAGCGTGGCGATGAACTCATCGGACACGGCCATACAAATGCTGAACGCCAAGGGCAATTCAGCGAAGCTGATGAGCTGGCACTCCTGGCAGATTGTCGAGCACGCATCCTCAGCGAAAGCGGTGTCGCACCGAGTGGCTGGCTCTCACCCTGGATTTCTGAAAGCGCGTTGACGCCAGACCTACTGGCAGAAGCGGGCTACGGCTACACCTTAAACTGGTGCCACGATGATCAACCCGTGACGATGCAGACACGATCGGGCAAACACCTGTGGTCAATTCCGTACCCGCAAGAAATCAACGATATCCCGATGCTGGTCGGTCGCCAAATGGATATGGCACCGTTCGCGCAAATGATCATCGATCAGTTTGATGAAATGCTCAGACAATCTGCCCAACAACCCTTGGTGATGGGGATTGCGCTGCATCCTTACTTGGTCGGTCAACCCTATCGTTTATTACATCTGCGTCGCGCGCTGCAGCATATTGCCGCGGCACGTGAGCGCGGCGAGATCTGGTTCACGACCCCGGGTGACATTCATCGTCACGTGCAGAAGCTTTAAACAGAACAGCGAAAGCGAGCGTGGCATGTATGACGCAGTCAGAGTTGCTGCCTGAGTTCTGTCATCCACTGAAACAAGAATATCTTTGCAATATGCTCCAGATAAACGAGAATAGTAGTTTACTGTGTCATTACCTCTCACTTAGGATATTGCAAGATGGGCCCTCTTCAGTTTCATATGATTGCTGGCGCACCCGATCCGGTTGCCCCGTTTAGCCACGCGGTTGAGGCCGACGGCTGGGTCTTTGTGACAGGCCAGATGCCCTTTGTTGATACCTCAATCGACACACCCTATCCTGAGGGGATTGAAGCGCAAACGCGGCAAGTCATGAAAAACCTCACCAACGTCCTCGAGGGCGCTGGCCTCACGCTTAAAAACGTTGCCTCGGTTCGTATTTTTCTGACACACTTTTACGAAGATTACGATCGGATGAATGAGGTCTACGCCACATACTTCGAACCAGGCCAACGGCCTGCACGCACCTGCATCGGCGTCACCGGTCTGGCAAAAGGTGCACGTGTTGAAATTGACATGATTGCGAAACGATTTTGAAAAACCTCAAGTTCATGCACTGGCGTCGTTTGTCTCTGTTGCTCACTCTAGCGCTCATCTCCGGTCTATGCAGTGCACAGTACGGTGGCGGGATGGGCGGTGGAATGGGCGGTGGACGACGCGGTAGCACACAGTCAAGCCAACGCCCGCCAGCAAACGAGGCGCAAAATCTGTGCACACTTGGTCAGGTCAATGCCGACGCGGTGCCTTTTGATTTGGTCGACACGCGCCTGATGATGCTTGAGGCTGACTTACAGCCCTCAAAAGAACAACAGCCAAGCTGGCAAGACTTGACCAAACATATTCGAGCGTACGCCGCCGAAATTGAGCGCCAGCACTCGCCAAACACTCGTGACAACGCAACGTCGTACCAGTCAATCGACAGCATCAAGTACATCACCCTCACGGTGAATCGCAGCCGTAATCGCTATACATTCCTTGAGAATATTGAAACCTCATTCAAGCGTCTCTATAAAACACTGACTCCTTCTCAAAAAACATTAGTCGATATGCGAATATCTTCTATCGTGGCGCCTCAATTTCCAAATCCAAAGTGCCAGCAGCTCGGGTACTGATTCAGCTCAATATCGTATGTCGTCGATTATGATTAGGTTTATGATCGGTGCACGTTGTATGCCGTCTAAGAAAAATATTTATATTCAAACGAGACTCCTTACCCATGAAAAATCAACACGTCATTTTGGTTAGCCGCCCAACAGGTTGGGTGACCCCTGAAAACTTCAAGCTCGTTGACGCCGACATGCCTGTGCCGGGCAACAATCAAGTCTTGATTCGTAACCAGTGGTTATCACTTGACCCTTATATGCGTGGTCGTATTTCGGATGCAAAGTCTTATGCGCAAGGCGTCAATCCGGGCGAGGTCATGGTGGGTGGCGCGATTGGTGAAGTGATTGAATCAAACTCCCCAGACTTTAAGATCGGTGAAACTGTCTTAGCTGCTACGGGCTGGCGCCTTTATGGCGCGATCAACGCCAAAGGCGTCACAAAAATCGACACAAGCAAAGTCAGCCCTACCGCCTACCTAGGCATTCTTGGTATGCCTGGCATCACAGCCTGGACTGGCCTCATCGATATCTGCCAACCCAAAGCTGGCGAAACTGTTGTGGTCGACGCCGCCTCGGGCGCGGTGGGTAGTGTGGTTGGGCAACTGGCCAAACACGTTGGTTGTCGAGTCGTCGGAATCGCGGGTGGCGCTAAAAAATGTCAGTACGTTGTAGAAGAATTAGGGTTTGATGCTTGCATTGATCACCGTTCAAGCAATTTTGCCGATGAACTTGCTGCGGCCTTACCTCAAGGTATCGACTGCCTGTTTGAAAACGTCGGCGGCGAAATTTTTGAGCGCTTGCTGACCCACATGAACACCTTTGGTCGTATCGCGCTTTGCGGAATGGTGTCTGAGTTCAATCGCGATGCCCACGCCTATCGCACCTTACGCGCCATCTTAGTCAGTCGCCTGCGCGTACAGGGCTTTATCGTGTCAGACAAGCTCGAAACCTGGCCCGCAATTCGTCAACAACTCTACGACTTGGTTGTGGCGGGCAAACTAAAGTTTCGCGAGTCAGTTGCGGTGGGCTTAGGGAGTGCGCCTGAAGCTTTAGTCGGCATGCTCAAGGGTGAGAACTTTGGTAAACAACTTGTAAAGCTGGTGTAACGCCATGCAAGGCACTGCCAAGACAACTTGGCACGCATTCGCCCAAAAGGCGAGCGCCCTTGCAAGCTTTGCCTTCGCGGCACTTCTGAGCGTTGCTGCCATGGCTCAAAGCACAAGCCCGAAGCCTGGCACAACGTATCCCGAACGCCCTATTCGCTTTGTAGTGCCCTTTGCAGCAGGCGGCGCAACCGATGTGGTCGCGCGTCTCATCGCGCCTGGATTGTCGAGCGCACTCGGTCAAACTGTCATCGTTGAAAATCGTCCAGGAGCTGCAACGGTGATAGGTACCGCGCTGGTTGCGCAATCTGCACCAGACGGCTACACCATTCTTCAAGGCTCAGCCAGTTTAGCGATTACTGCCAGCACGATGGCCAAACTGCCCTACAACGTGACACGTGACTTAATCCCGGTCATACAGACGTCGTCCCAAGCCTATCTGGTATTAGTGCGCCAATCGTCTCCTATCAAATCAATTCGCGACCTACTGTCTTACGCGCAACAACAGCCAAAGAAGATCAGCTATGGCACCCCCGGCCATGGCAGCAGTGGACATCTCTCAATCGAACAGTTTTGCCTTGAAGCTTCAATTCAAATGACGCACGTTGCGTACAAGGGCGACAACCCGGCGCTCACAGACTTACTTGGCGGTCATATTGATTTGGTATTCGCAACAATTTCGGCGGCCTACCCTCATTTGCGCTCGGGTCAATTGCGTGCCATTGCCATTACTGCGCCGCAACGATCAATACGTTTTCCTGAAGTCCCTACTGTCTCTGAGTCGGGCGTGCCCGGCTACGAGGCGAGCTCTTGGAACGGCGTCTTGGTACCAGCTGGTACCCCCCAGGCCATCGTTGATCGTCTCGAGCGCGAGGTTGCCAACGTCTTGAAATCGCCCGAGCTTGTGCAATGGTACACAGACAACGGCGCTGATCCTGGCGCGCAAAGCTCAGCTCAATTTAAAGAGGTCATCCGTACGCATCTAGATAAATGGGCGCAACTCGTCAAAACGATCGGTCTAGCACCAGAGTAGCAAAGTTGGCACCCTCCCCTAAGCAGTGAGGGTCTTGCGCAGCCAGTGCAAACATCAGGCTGCGCCAGATAACAGCTAACAACTAACAGCTAACAGCTAACAGATTTTAGCCAGCGCCAACGTGCCAACAGACATCAAAAATGCTTCGATCATAAAAATCTGTCGAGAATGCGGCGGCTGTTTTTATCGAGAGCCTGCATATCGGGCAAGATGAATCTTAAACCGTGGCTGTCAGTAATGATCAACGTCGACACACTTAAACGCCGGATGTCTTCTTCGCCCTTGAGGATCAACTTTGTTGCGCCCCGGTCAGTGACCACCTCCCACGTGCTTGGTGTTGAAAGCGTTGAGACGCTTACGATCCGTTGAATTGTCGGCATCATCTCGCGCAACGCAATCTCTTCGTTCACTAAATCACGCATCTCTTGCGACAGTGTGCTCAGGTCATCTACCCAGGCAACCTCTTTGCCTTCAAGGCTCATGAACGCGACAAACTGCTCAGGTGCTTGCAACGGAAATGCACGCACAGGCACCACACCTTCATGCGTGCGCCCGTCTTGCAATGTCATCAGCAAGCGACCTGTTTGATTACGCGACAACAAGAAATCAGACATCCGTTGCCTCTTGTCGAGTATCAGGCGTGGCAACAGGTGGAGAAACAGCTTTGACTTCACCAACGACCTTAGGTGCGGTCACCTCGGGCGCGCTTGGGGCCGCCACTTGATCAACCCCAGTCAGACGCGACTGAGCCTGATACAAGTCATGGTAGGCGCCACCGCGGGCAAGCAAGTCGTCGTGATTGCCAATCTCGACGATCTCGCCACGATCAAGCACAACCAACCGATCGGCCTTGCGCAAGGTACTTAAGCGATGGGCAATCGCAATCGTCGTTCGGCCTTGGATCAGATTATCGAGGGCTTCTTGAATCTCCATTTCGGTGGTGGTGTCAACCGAAGAGGTTGCCTCATCGAGAATCAAAATACGCGGGTCAATCAATAACGCGCGTGCAATCGAGATACGCTGACGCTCGCCACCCGACAAGGCTTGCCCACGCTCGCCCACAAGTGAATCGTAGCCCTGCGGCAGACGCAAAATAAATTCATGCGCACGCGCAGCACGTGCAGCCGCCACAATCTCTGAGCGCGTCGCTTCAGGTTTGCCATAGGCAATGTTTTCAGCGATTGTTCCGAAAAATAAGAACGGCTCTTGCAACACCAAACCAATATTGCGCCTGAACGAAGCAAGCGAGTACGAGCGAATATCGACGCCATCGACTCGAATTCCGCCTTCGGTCACGTCATAAAAACGACAAATCATGTTGACCAGCGAACTCTTGCCCGAACCGCTGTGGCCGACAAGCCCAATCATTTCGCCCGCGCCAATACTTAAATTGACGTTACGCAAGACAGTTCGGCTACCGTAGCGAAAGCCAACGTTACGCAACTCAATACGGCCTTCAACACGTTCGAGTGGTACGGGGCGCTGAGCATCCGGAACGCTCGAGACATGATCCAAAATATCAAAAATACGCTTGGCACCAGCTGCCGCTTGCTGCGTATGGGACACGATGCGGCTCATCGAATCCAGGCGAGTGTAGAACCGGCCGATATAGGCCAAAAAGGCCGCCAACACCCCTACCGTAATCGTGCTGCTTGCAACCTGCGAGATGCCGAAGATCCAGACCACCAGCAACCCAATTTCAGTCAAGAACGTGACGGTCGGTGCAAACAGCGCCCACACTTTGTTGATGCGATCGTTCACCGCCAGATAACGGTCATTGGCTTCACGAAACCGAGCGACCTCTCGATGCTCTTGCGCAAACGCCTTCACCACCCGGATACCCGGAATCGTATCGGCCAACACGTTGGTGAGTTCGCTCCAGGAGCGATCAACTTTTTCAAAGCCAAAGCGCAAGCGATGACGCACCATGTGAATCATCCAAACGATCACTGGCAGTGGGATTAACGTGGTGAGCGCCAACCACGGATCAATCGAGATCAAGATACACGCAGTCATCACGATCATCAGCACGTCGTTGGCAAAATCAAGCAGGTGTAACGAGAGGAAAATACAGATTCGATCGGTTTCAGAACCGATCCGGGCAATCAGGTCGCCAGTGCGTTTGCCCCCGAAATACTGCAGGGACAGTCGCAGCAGATGCTCATAGGTCTGCGTCCTCAGATCGGCTCCGATCCGCTCGCTGACCAGCGCCAGGATGTAGGTTCGGGCCCATCCGAGCAGCCAGGCGAGCAAGGCCGCGCCAAGCAGACCACCCATGTACATCCCGACCGTCATCGGATCGATCGGGACCCCCTTCTGATACGGGATCAGGACCTTGTCCATCAGCGGCATGGTCAGGTAGGGCGCCACCAGCGTGGCGGCCGTTGCCGCAACGGTCAGAAGAAAGCCCAGCGCGAGCTGCCCACGATAGGGACGCGCGAATCGCCATAAACGGAACAGCACCCAGGTCGACGGCGCCGACTCGGCAGCGCCTTCGGAAGCGCTTGCACAGGCGGGGCAGGCCTGTT
>CALFXX010000125.1 GCA_937952975.1 uncultured Alcaligenaceae bacterium | reverse complement strand
AATAGCCAAGCCTGGCGCGCACTTCTGAGTGTCAGACCGTGTTTGCTTTGGGTAAGCGTGTCAAAAAGGTAGTCAGATAAAAAAACCACTGCAAAAAGCAAGACCCCTTCGTACATCATCGAAGCAAAGCGGCGAGCGCGCGAGGGAGTCGAGTTCATGCCTTCAGAGCTAGGCGACAGCGGTTTTTTAGGGCTAGGCTTCATCGGGCGTATTATCCCGCATTTTGTCTAAGGCCTGAGAGCTGGAGGCGTAAAGCCTGTTCAGGCCGATGGCGCCACTCGATAAAAAAAGGGGGTGCCACCCTAGGGCAACCCCTTTTAATTCCGTTGGGGCCACAGGCTTCACAGCCTGTCACCTCAAGGGCGGTGCTTTAGTACAAACTGTTGTGTCGTGCGTTCGCACGCGCTGAGCTTGTAAAAGCAACTAAGCCGCGCATCACTTTACCAACAGCACGAAAGGGATGTGGGCGAAACTGATCTTCCATCGCTTTTGCCAAGAGTTCGCGTTCGAGGCTATCGGTCAAGCGAGCTGTGTTGTTGATTTTCATGATGACTTCCTGTGTTTGTTAGGGATAACCCTATATTAAGGGAAAACCCTAGCAAGCGCAAGTCAAAGCAAGGGAAAACCCTAGTTATCAGGAAGTCGTTGTGCAGATGCAACAAAATTTTGCGGAATATGACCCAATGCAAGCCAACGCAGCAACGCGTTAGGGTTCTTGCGTTGGCGCTTTGTCGCGATAGCTATTGGCGACCAGTTCAAAGTTGAACAGTCGGCAATCCAGTGCCCCGTTAAAGATGGGTGTGCGTCGGTCGGCCTTTAAGCGCAGGTGTTTCGGCAAGTCGAGGTCAGAGGTGATGACATTGACCTGCCAGCCTGCAAATTCTTTTTTCAGGCAAGCTGACCATTCGCGCCAAAATTCAAGATCCTCTTCGTCCAGACGTTCGCCGTATGGCGGGTTGGTGACGATCCATCCACTTGCTGCTGGAGCAACGGCATCGCGCGCGTCGCCTAGTTCAAACTGAATCGTATCCTCTGTGAGATAGGCACGCTCGGCGTTACGACGCGCCGCCTCAATAGCGTCAGGGTTTGCGTCAATGCCGATCAAGGGCGAGGCGAGTTCGGGCAGAATCCGGCTGCGCGCTTCGTCTTTCAGGTCCTCCCAGCGACGCGCATCGTGATCCCGTAAACGTTCAAAACCGAACGGTCGTGTGATGCCCGGCGGAACACCCAAGGCAATCCATGCTGCTTCGATCAAAATCGTGCCACTGCCGCAAAAAGGATCAAGTAAAGCTGCCTCAGGATCCCAACCAGCCAAGGCTAAGATACCGGCCGCAAGATTTTCGCGCAACGGGGCATCGCCCTTATCGAGTCGCCAACCGCGTTTGAAGAGAGACTCACCCGAGGTATCCAGGTACAGCGTGCCGGTGTCGTGCGATAAAAATAAATGTACGCGCGCATCGGGCCGTACCGTGTCGATTGACGGACGTGCGCCCTCGAGGTCGCGTAGTCGATCGCAGATACCATCTTTGGCGCGCAGATTGCAATACTGCAAACTTTGCATCGGGCTCTTGACGGCCGAAGTGTCAACCCGCAAAGTGTGCTCTGCTCCAAACCAGCGTTCCCAGCCAATGCTTTGCGCTAACTCGAGGATATCGTCTTCGTGTTGCACGGGTGCTTGACCAACGCGCACCAAGATGCGGGTCGCTAAGCGCGAATATAGATTGGCGCGTTGTACGCCCCACCAATCCGCTACAAAATGGCAGCCAGCACGCGTGGCCTGCACATGCGCGTACCCGAGCGCACTGAGCTCAGCAGCCAGTGCTTCTTCAAGCCCGGTCGGGCAGGGTGCAAAGATGTGAAAGAGTTCAGTGTCGAGTACCAGCGCAGAGGCGCGTTCAGTTTGAACGCCGTCTCGCAAAGGCAAGGCCTTGGGCGATGAGGCTGGCCGTGGCGTGGGTGTGCGTGGTGCAGACCCACGATTGGCACGTGCTGGTTCGTCTGCCTGATTGCCACGTTGCGCCGTCGGAGCCTTGCGGTGATCATCACTGGAGTGTTCAGGACGATGCTTGTAATCGTCTGACCGTTCGTTTGAGCGAGCCGCCCCGCCTCGATAATCGGCATTAGGCGTGCGGCTACCTGTACGCTGGCCGCGGCGTGGTCTATCTTCATATGAGGCCTCAGGAGCCTTGCGCACGATCAACGGTTTGCCGTCTTGTGAAGGTTCTCTAGCGGGAGTTTCACTGCTTGCAGTTTGTAGACGCGAGAGTTTCTCTTTCGCGATTTTTAACTGTGCCACCTGGCGTGCACGTGCGCCGATACGGGCACGTGTTTGATCACCCCCGGCAGCGGGTCGCGGTTTGACCGCACGTGCTTTAAGGGTGAGTGTTTTACGTTCTGGATCCTGCTCAGACATGGTCTCTCATTAAAAAGGCTTGATAACGACTAAAGCCGTTACTGCAACCAGCATCAACACAGGGACTTCGTTGAACCAGCGATAAAAAATATGCGAACGGCGGTTGGTGCCTTGTTCGAATTTACGCAACAACACACCACAGCTGTGGTGATACCCGATGACTAAGACCACAAGTACTAGCTTGGCGTGCATCCAGCCGCTGCCGGGGCCGCGACCGATCCCGTATTGCACATACAGCCAAAGCCCTAGGAGCACTGCAGGAACCGCCAAGATATTTGTGAAACGATAGAGTCTGCGCCCCATACCGAGTAGCACGGTCTGCACCGTGGGGTCAGTTTGCTGTGCGAGGTTGACAAAAATTCGCGGCAGGTAAAACAGCCCCGCAAACCATGAGGCAATAAATACGATATGAAAGGTTTTAATCCAAAGCATCAGTCAATATCCGCAAAGTAGCGTACTGCCTTATTGATCGGTGTAGCACGACCATGGTCACTATCCGCGAAGCTGCCCATTACCCTGCAGCACCCATTTTAAGGTGGTCAAGCCCTCAAGACCCACAGGCCCGCGTGCGTGCAGGCGATTGGTTGAAATCCCGATTTCGGCACCTAAACCATATTCAAACCCATCGGCAAAGCAGGTGGGCAGATTGACGTAGACCGAACTCGAGTCGACCTCGCGCTGAAACTGCTGCGCGGCCGCGATCTGCTGCGTCACGATTGAGTCGGTGTGGCCCGAGCCCCAACGCTCGATGTGCGCGATCGCCTCTTGTATTGACGCAACAATTCGAATGGCTAAAATCGGGCCCAGATATTCGGTTGCCCAATCTTCTTCGGTTGCCAGGGTTGCCTGGGGGATCAGCTGCTGCGTTTGAAC
This sequence comes from uncultured Alcaligenaceae bacterium, assembly GCA_937952975.1. GTDB lineage: Bacteria > Pseudomonadota > Gammaproteobacteria > Burkholderiales > Burkholderiaceae_B > Zwartia. The sequence goes on along the minus strand of CALFXX010000125.1, from coordinate 1,605 downwards.
GCAGCCCCGCACTTCGACGCCATGCGCAATCAGACGCTTGGCTAACGTCGGCAGACAAGCTGCGGCAACGTCTTTGTGCACTAAAAGAGTTTCCATTGCGCCACACACGCCATAACGGTAAGTCTTGGCATTAAAGGCGATATCGCTCGCTTGGTTTAAATCAGCTTGCGCGTCGATGTAAACATGACAGTTACCATCCAGATGCTTGATCATGGGCACGCGTGCTTCAGCGGCCAAGCGCTTAATCAGGCTTTTCCCGCCGCGCGGAATAATCACATCAATGTGTTCAGTCATGGTGATCAGTTCGCCGACCGCAGCCCGATCTGGTGTATCAATGACTTGCACAGCATGCTGAGGTAAGCCTGCAGCGATTAAACCTTGTTCGACGATTTTTGCTAACGCCAGATTGGATTGCAAGGCCTCACTGCCACCGCGCAAAATGCAGGCATTGCCAGATTTCAGGCATAACGCAGCGGCGTCAATGGTGACATTTGGGCGCGACTCATAGATGATGCCAATCACCCCGAGTGGGACGCGCATTTGAGCCACCTGCATACCGTTAGGGCGCACGGTGGTTGCGCTTAAGCCACCAATGGGATCGGGCATCGCCGCGATCTGTCGTAAGCCTTCGATCATGACATCAATCGAGCGCTCAGAGAGCGTGAGTCGGTCAAGTAATGCAGGCTCAAGCTGGCGGGCACGGGCAGCAGCGACATCGCTTGCATTGGCGGCCTGCAGCATCAGGCGTTGGTCTGCTAAAGACTGAGCCATTGCTAACAAAGCTTGGGCTTTTTGCGCTCCGCTTGCGCGCATCATCAAACGTGAGGCGTTTCGAGCCTGGCGTCCGATCTGTTGCATGGTGTCTTGTAAAGTCGTCATGAAGGTATGGGCTGTCTTAACGGGGCAATGAAGTGACAAAAGAGGTAACAAATGAAGAAACTACATCGGAGCGACAAAAGTCGCGATCGTCAGGCACGCGCGCCTGCTGCTGCTACCCGCATTGCGAGTCGGGTCATTTCTTCCCACGGGTCTTGCAGGCGCCCGGCAACTTGCAAGCCTTTAATCAGGCGATCGACTTCGTGCGCATGTTGAACCGCCGCCGGCCAACTGCGCGCCGCTACCCTCGATAACGCCTGTCTTGCCAGGCTCTCGTGGGTGCCAAACACACGTTGTGAGCGTAGCACGGAGGTTAAGTCTTGTCCTGCCGCATTCGCTTGAGACACGCGTGCGAGGGTTCTGATTTCTTCGCCGATCGCCCATAACACCAGAGGTAGTGCCTCACCCTCTGCCTTTAAGCCACCCATCATGCGAACCAAGCGTGGCACATCACCAGCTAGCATCGCGTCGCGCAGCCCAAATATGTTGTAGCGTGCAACGTTCATGACCGCTTGTTCTACGGCATCGGCTGGCAGCAAGCCTTCGTCAAAGAGTAAGCCAAGCTTTAAGATCTCTTGGTGAGCAGCAAGTAAGTTGCCTTCAACTTTATCTGCAAGCCATTCGAGCGTTGTTGCTTCGGCGCGCTGTTTTTGGCGAGCCAACCGCTGCTCAATCCACTTGGGTAGTTGTGCGCGCTCGATATTAGGCAGGTCGAGCATGGTGCCGGCT
>CALFXX010000124.1 GCA_937952975.1 uncultured Alcaligenaceae bacterium | reverse complement strand
TTTAATTACATGCCCAAGCTCGAGCAGTTTTTTCATTACCGCACCATCGACGTCAGCACAATCAAAGAACTTGCGCGACGCTGGAAACCCGAGTTGCTCAAAGGGTTTGAGAAGCGAAGCAAGCATGAGGCACTGGCTGATATTTATGAGTCGATTGATGAGTTGAAGTACTACCGCGAACACTTTATTAAAATCTAGCGGGCGAGCGAGCTGCCAGCACTTTTTTGCGGATAATGATCCGATACCAAGAGTGCAGCAAGACGGTGGATGTGGCAAGCCCGATGGTCGCCATCAGCCACATGCTGCCCGCACCGACGGGCGACCCAGCCAGTAGCTGATTGCGCACCGGTTCGATCAAACTTTTCCCAGGGCCAAAGCCCATCCACCAGCCACCTAACAGCCCGACGACCATCAGGGCAAATGTTTGCAGCAGCATCGGCACGAAAGCGATCTTATGCGCCCGCAGTAAATAACTATTAATGCACTGCATCGCATCAACGAGATGAAAGAAGGGTAGCAATACCAGCAACGACAATGCGACACTCGCAACGGCGGGGTTGTTGGTGTAGGCTGCTACGATGAGCTCCCGACCAAAGTACAGGGCTAGGGCAGTGACCACTGCGCCGCACAGGCCAACGACCAACCCCGTCATACTGGTGCGGTGCGCCTGATAAATTTGCTGTGCACCAATCGCCTGCGCCGTCAGGGCCGCTGTGGCGACCCCAATTGACATTGGCATCATATAGGCGAGGGCGGCCAGATTAGACATGACTTGGTGCCCGCCGATGGCAGCAATACCTTCTTGGGCAACTAACAAAGACATAAAGGTAAAGGCGCAGACCTCAACAAGGTATGAACCGCCCATCGGTAGGCCAAGTTTTAAAATGGTTCCGATGCTTTTTAAATCAGGTGCACTAAGGGTTAAGTGAAACTGGCGATAAAAAGAATGGCGCAGCACAACCCAAAGGCCAAGAGCCAGTGTGATCCAAAATACGATGGCTGAAGAGATCCCCGCGCCGGTCGCGCCAAGAGCAGGCAAGCCCCAATTGCCAAAAATCAGCAGCCAGTTCAAAAATGCCTTCAGGGCGATACCGATCAGGTTCAAACTCATCACAAGTTTAGGGCGGGATACTGCATTGGCTAACCCATAAATTGTGCGAAACAGCAGCGCAGCGGGCAGGCCAAACGTTAACGCCCATAGGTAATGATGCACGCTGGTGCGTACCTCGGGGGCGATGTCGCCCGAGAAACTGAGCCAAACGTCTGGAAACAGCATGACAACGCCGCCGACCACCGACAACAACAGCGATACCCAGACACCTTGTCCCCAAACTTGCCCAATCTTTTTAAGCTCGCCAGCACCAAAGTGTTGAGCCTGTATCGGAATCAAGGCGTGCATGACACCGATCAAGCCAACGAACACTGAAATGTAAATTGCAATCGACAGGGCCATCGTGGCCAAATCGGTTGGGCTGGCGTGGCCGGTCATTGCTGTGTCGAGTACGCCAAAGGCCATACCTGCCCACGAACTGATGAGTACGGGCCAAGACTGTTTAAGGATCGCCAGCAAGGTCGCTTTGCGGGATGGCGGTGCAGAATGTAACGCGGTCATTGAGTCGAGATACGTAGCAAGCGATAACGGTCATAGCGGTCGGCGCCGCGTGATCCCTGCCACAGCACCGTGGCGACTCCGCTGTAGCCCGCCGAGCCATCTTCAATTTGTTTAAGTGTGGTTTGCTGCAATACAAAAGGGCAGCGTGAATCATACGTAAAGGTAATGCCATCAAATACATACAGCGAAGCGCGCGGGCCCAGCGATAAACCTTGCGCACGCATGCAACTTGTCTGTCCCGAGTCTGCAACTGCACGCGCCAGTGCTTGTTTGACCTGGCCCGACATTGGCCGGTAACTGCGCACATAGTCAAGCGGGGGCAGCCATAACAAAACCAGTAGGAGCCAAGTCAGCGTTAAGCCCGAAGCGCATAGCAGTGAGCCACGCCACAGCACGGCTGGTCGTAGTCGTAGCCGCCAGACGATCAACGCAATCCAACCAAAAGTGACCAGCGCTGCAGCAATGACGGGCCACCATAATAGTCGCGGTTCGTAACCGATTGTTTGGCGAGCGATATTTAGTGAGATTTGCTGAGGGACACCGAAGTGCAGAGCAAACCAACCAAGCCAGACACACACGATGGTGACTGAAAAACACATCAAGGCAAACCAGTCGAGTGCGTTGATCACACCGCGGCGCATCGTTGGCAGAGCAAAGGCAGCCAACACAGCAAGTGGCACGACGAACAAGACATATTCGGGTTCGCCGGGTTCTTGCAATACGGGTAGCGTGAACAGTACGCCACAGAGAAACGCAAGAGGCAACCAGATGTGTGGGGCGGTGATCCAGCGCCGCCATTGCCAAACCGCTAACAAGGCCAAGGGCCAGATTGGCCAAAGAAACCAAGGCAGATCTCGCAGGGGGCGCATGGCCACTTCGAACTCTGGCAGGCCAAGGCGGCTAGCGTTCCAGTAACGCCAGGCTTCAATCCAATCAGGGTCTGCCCGCGTGGCGAGTGTCCACCACGTGGCGATGATGGCGCTTGCGACCACAATGGCACCCAATATATGGTGGCGCTTGGGCCATAAGCCGCTTTTGGGATGGATTGCAAATAACAGCGCGAATAGAACAGGTATCAGGCCCGGCCAGGCTCGGCTAAAAAAAGCGCCAGCCAGCGCAACGGCTAATAAAGCTGCCCCTGATTTTGGCTTGTCTAGCATGCGTGTTACAGCAAAGAAGGCCAGTGCATGACACGCAATGTGCGCTGGCACGATTGAGGTTTCGTGCAGGCGTGACAAGATGCCGATCGTAGCCAGGAGCAGTAGTGCAGCCGCATCCGCGAGCAATCTGCCGTAGTCTTTGACTGAGGGCTCGCCACCGAAAGGGAGTGCCAGAGGTTGCGCCTCGGTGCGTCGACCAAGCAGATACGTGCCGTACCACAGCGAGGCCAAGGTCAGTGAAAACCAAATTAAGTTTGTCAGACGCGCGGCCACGATATCGCCCAGCAGCGACCCGAATAAAGCAATGAGCCCACCACCGAGCCACATCGATAGCGGACCATCTTGCGCCAGTGCGAGCGGTCCGATGTGAGGTGTTAGCCAGCCACTGCTACCGCGCAACGCCGAGAGCATGCTGGCCAAGCCAACCACGTCATCGGTTTTCCAGGGATCACGTCCTAGAAGCCCTGCAACGATGTACGAACATGCCAGTACAAACAACAACAGCCGCGGTAATTTAACCGTGGCCGGTGCGGTCATGCGAGCGGGTGTGGCGGGATGTTTGGGGGACACGTCGGGAATATAGCCTGCTTGGGCGTTCTGACAAAAAAAAGGCAGCCAAAGGCTGCCTTGGTTTACGCAAATTGACCGTAAGTGATCAGATTACGCAGACGCCTTTTTTGTACCTGTCGTGCGAGCAAAACGCGCACGGAATTTCTCAACACGGCCGGTTTCAACCAAGCGGGTTTGAGCGCCTGTGTAAAAAGGATGTGATTCAGAAGTGACGTCGCATTTGAACAAAGGCATGGTCTTGCCATCGATTTCGATGGTTTCACGGCTTGTGAGCGTTGAACGTGTCACAAATTTGTTGCCGGTTTGCAGGTCAACAAAGGCCACGTCTTGGTACTTTGGATGAATGCCGTCTTTCATTTTGAATCCTTTAAGGTTGGTCGGGTCGCCGGTGGGTGAGATGTTGTCTAAAGTTGACTCCCTCTGACAGCCCGCCACGTATCCTGTGTTCAGCCCTCTATTCTACAATGAATAGGAGCTTTAAGCAAAGCCGTAATGCTATTCTGACACCCGTGTCTTTGAAAAAGACCTATTTAAAACAAGCCCTTGGAGTCTCGACCGTGTCACGTAAGCATGAAATCCCGACCATCTCCGAGGCCGCAGGTGTGCGTTATCTTCATTTTGGGACTGAATGGGTGCAGGGGGCGATGTGGGTGGATCAGCCAGCTGAGCTCGTACTCGAGTACACCGCCCAGTTGATGGCCTGGCTGTTGTTTCTGAATCCGTCCCGCGGGCAGGATCTTGGTTTGTTAGGGTTGGGGGCCGGCTCAGTGGCGCGGTTTTGCCTGAAGCACACTCAGCACCGTCTACGCGTGGTCGAGTGGAACCCTCTTGTGACGTCAGCGTGTGAGTTGTACTTTAAGTTGCCAAGGCCCGCGCGCCTGAAAATTGAACACTGCGACGCCGCAGAGTGGGTTGCCGACCCCGAACAACAGGGCAGCTGTGCAGTGCTGATGGTGGATATCTATGACGGACAGGCTCGGGGTCCCGTGCGAGATTCTTTAGAGTTTTATCAAAATTGTCGCGCGGCGCTGAGTGAGGTGGGTATTTTGACGGTCAATTTATTTGGCGCACACGCGAGTTTTGAACGCAATATTCGCAATCTGAGCCAGGCCTTCGATGGGCGACTGTTGACGCTTCCTCAGATTGATGCCGGCAACCAGATCGTGTTGGCGTTCAAGGGACCAAAGCTCGAGGTGTCAATCGAACGGTTATTATCACGCGCCGAAGAGGTTGAGACGCATTATGGGCTGCCGGCAAAAAAGTGGGCGCGCTCGATGCTGGGCCGCGCTGAACAGGCAATGTTGGTGATTTGAGCCACGCAGCAGGCCGCAACGCAGCAGGCATCGTCGGAGCAGACCGCCACGCACAATGAGAGAAAAATTGGTTCAATGATATTTCGGGCTTACATTTCGCTGTTGCTCTGCGGGCTCCTGTGTCTGGTGGCGCCGAGCGCGTGGGCGCAAACCAAGTCGGTGTTTGTGTTGGGCTCTGAGCGAGGCCCAGCGGCCGAGGCGATGCGAGAAGGTCTGCGCGAGGCCCTGAGGTCGGTTGGCTTTGTCGAAGGTCGCAACCTTAAGATGCTGATTGAGACAGTGGTTGACGATGAGCAAAAGCTTAGTCAGCAAGCACTCAACCTAGTCTTGGCCCGCCCCGATGTATTAGTGGCGCTGTCGGCACCCGCCGCGCAGGCATTGATGCGGCACACCAAGCAAATGCCGATTGTGTTTGCTGGCGTGACCGATCCTGTGCAGGCCGAGTTGGTGCCAAGTTGGTCAGCATCGGGCTCGAACGTCACCGGCGTATCTGACTTGCTGACGATGGCCCGTAGAGCGCAGCTGATTCGACAGTTTGTTCCGCAGGCGAGGCGGGTTGGCGTGGTGTACAACCCTGCCGACGCAGCTTCCGTGGTTGTGATTCGCGAATTTCAAGAGCAGCTGACAAAAGCCGGAATGCTGATGGTTGAGGTCGCCGCCTTACGCGCCTTAGACGTGGCTGCTGCCGCGCGCAGTTTGATCGGCAAGGTCGACGCAATGCACACCTTTTGGGATTCGCATACCCAAGCCGCATACCCTGGCTTGGTGAAAGTGGCGAACGATTCAAAGATTGCGTTGCTGGCTGCCGATCCACTGAGCGTGCAAACGGGTGCCTTGGCAGCCTTGGAGATCGGAAGAGC
>CALFXX010000123.1 GCA_937952975.1 uncultured Alcaligenaceae bacterium | reverse complement strand
AACCCAAGCTATTTGCAAGCGGTTGCACCACTGAGCCCTAACGATGCGCTGAGTGCCTTCCCTCTGTTGTCGCTTGATGAAAAGGCCTTTTATTAAAGCAAAGGAAGCTTCGCATCGGTTGCAATTTTTTTCCAGTGCGCGGCTTCTTTGTCGTACTTTTGTTTGAACTCTGCAGGTGTATCAATAATTGCGTATTGCCCAGACATTGCCAGATTTTTTTGAAACTCTGGCAATCTCTGCGTTTGCTTCAGGGCCATATTCAGCTTGTCGGTGATAGCGGGGTTGGTGCCAGCAGGCGCCACTAACCCATTCCAGATATCGAGTTCAAAGTTCGCAAGGCCTGAAGCCATCATGGTCGGCACGCCAGGTAAATCTGAGGCAGGGTTTGCTCCCGTCACTGCGATGGCTTTCATCCGCTTTGATTCAAGCATCGGTGTCACAACATTTGGCGCAAGCAGGGCCATATCCACCCGCGCCGCGACCAGATCATTGACGACTGCTGAAGCCCCTTTGTAAATCACAGAGGTCAGCTCAATACTTGCAGCTTTTTTTAACCACTCAACGGTGAGTTCATTTGCGTGCCCGGTCACCGCTGCCGTTAACCCTTTGGGCGAGGCCTTCGCCAAACGAATCAGCGCCTCAACGCTATTGGCCGGGCTTTCTGTTGGCACCACCAAAACATGGGGATACCCAGCCACGGAACCGATCGGCGTAAAGTCACGATCGACGTCATAGGGCAATTTGGCGTACCGTGCGCCCGCCACCGCGAGCGTTCCGCTTGAGGCAAGCATCAACGTGTAACCGTCTGCGGGGCTTTTTATCAGTTCGATGGCTGCAATTTGAGCATTTGCACCCGGGCGATTTTCGATAAGGACTTGTTGCCCTAGGGCCTTAGTCATCCCTTCGGCCATCGCACGGGCTGAACTATCTGTTGGGCCGCCCGCCGCAAAGCCCACCAAAATTTTAATCGTGCGTTCAGGGTACTGCGCGAAAGAGTGCTGAAAAGAAATTGCACTCAGCATCAAAAATACAAGAGGGGCTAGTTTGTTGTAAGACATACGGAGTGTGGCCTTTATGTATTCGACGTGCAAAACTTTCAATGTCAGTGAGCGGTAAGCATTAGCAGTTAACAAATTGTTCGCTGCGCCGGGGTTGGGGCAGCTTCGCTGCGTGCGCAGCAAGCTCGAGTTCGACCTTGAAGGTGTCAACATCAATCAACGAAAGATCATAAACCTCCATCCACGTAACCTGACCAAGCTCATCGGGTTTGGGGCGCCTCATCACCTGTGGGTGAACAGTCTGAAAGATATTTTGTAAATTCGCCTGCATCTGCTCAACGCGCGCTTTGATATCAGGTTGCTCTTGTAGCAAAAATTTGTAATACACAAAAAGCTTCATGGTTTAGATTTTCCTAAGCCATTCCAACGCTGCACCAGGTCTGTTTCCAATCCCAATAAATCAAGCACTCGACCGACCGTATGATCAATCACGTCATCGACAGATTTTGGTTTGACATATAAAGCCGGCACCGGAGGCATCACGATCGCACCGTTTTGAGTCACCTGTAGCATCGACTTTAAATGACCTGCGTGCAGAGGCGTTTCACGAACGAGCAAAATTAATCGACGACGCTCTTTCAGGGTCACATCGGCGGCACGCGAAATTAAATTACCTGTGATGCCCCAGGCAATCTCAGAAAGCGTATTAATCGAGCATGGCGCAACCACCATGCCAAGCGTCACAAACGAGCCCGAGGCAATGGTTGCGCCGACATTTTTTGCAGAATGCACAACATCTGCCAGAGCTTGCACCTGCGAAGGTTGAAAATCGGTTTCGGCAGCCATCGTCAATTTAGCCGAGTCGGTTAAGACAAGGTGCGTCTCAATGTCGGTGTCTTGTAGCACCTGCAACAAACGTACCCCGTACGCGGTGCCTGAGGCTCCGGTGATTGCAATGATTAACCTGCGGGGGGCGATCGACATTCTTGTTTATCCGAAATTCGTAGTCATTAGCATAGCTTGTAGTCTATAGTGGATCATAAGAAAACGACTCAGACGAGGAGAATCCGCATGGTCAAGCACAGCTCACTGTTTAGTGTACAGGCTCTCAGACTGTTCTTTGGTGCAGCGCTAAGCCTTTGTGTTCAGTCGGGGTACGCACAAGCCACGACAAGCTTTCCTAACCGCCCGCTCACAATGGTGGTACCAAACGCCACTGGCGGTACAAACGATATCGTTGGGCGCGTGATCGCCACCGAACTCGCTGAAGAATTCAAACAGTCTGTTGTGTTGGTGAACAAGCCAGGGGCTGGAGGCAACATCGGTACGGTGCAGACAAAAACGGCGACCCCAGATGGATACACCCTTTTTATGACGGTGAACAGCACACAAGCGATTAACCCGGCGCTCTACAAAAACGTAGGCTTTGATCCCGTCAAAGACTTCATTCCAATTACCGTCATCGGAAGCGTCCCCAACGTACTCGTGGTGCACCCCTCTTTTCCCGCCAAAACACTTGCTGAGTTTTTAGCCCTGATCAAAGCCAACCCAGGCAAGTATCAATATGCTTCAGCGGGTAACGGAACGGTCAATCACTTGTCGGGTGTGATGATGGATCAAATGGGCGGATACAAAATGGAGCACATCCCGTACAAGGGTGTTGCACCTGCTATGGCGGATGTCTTAGGCGGTCAGGTACCCATTGCGTTCGCAAGCCTGCCCTCTGCGCTGAGTAACATCCGTCAGGGTCAGTTGCGAGCGCTAGGGGTCAGCACGGCTATGCGGTCACAGTCCTTGCCAGAGGTCCCAGCGATGATTGAACAGATCCCTGGCTTCTCTGGCGAACTTTGGGTAGGCTTGTTTGCCATTGCCGGTACACCGACTGATATTGTGGATAAGATTTATCAAGCAACTGCAACGGTGATGAAAAAGCCCGCGGTTCAAAAGAAGCTCAGTGACCTCGGACTTGAACTTGCCTTTGACACGCCCGCGCAGTTTAAAGTGCGCTTAGACGAAGATATCGTCAAGTGGGGCGCGATCGTAAAGGCTTCGGGCGCAACGGTTGACTGAACGCATCGAGCTCCGGCCTAACGATATGCCATACCAATGACCCTTGCGCCGTTCGTTCAGAGTCGCTTGCTTAGCGCTATTTGATCAAACGCTCACTTGCGATACGTGCACCCTCTGCCAGGGTGCGTAACTTTGCCCACACAACATCGTTGGCGACACGCCCCATCCCGGCGGAAGTATCGAACCCGCAATCGGTGCCGGCCAGAACACGCGTCGGATCACCGACTTCTGCTGCACAGCGCTCGAGGCGGTCGGCGACCACCTCAGGATGCTCAACAAAGTTGGTCAAGACATCTATCACACCGGCCACAATCACTTGATCGTCTTGTAATGGCCGCTGACGCAAGACCGTCATCTCGTGGGCATGTCGTGCGTTCGCGAATGGCAAGACAAACCCGCCTACGTTTGTTTGACTGATGACTGGCCAGATTTTTTGTAGCGGGACATCGCAATCGTGCGGTCCTTCATAGTTACCCCAACACACATGCATACGCACGCGGTCGCGCGGGATGTTTCGTAAGGCAACATTAATCGCGGTCACGACACGTTCGATGAAACCTATAAATTTTGCGTCGGATTCATCGTGATATGAAACGTGGCGTTCAAGCGCCAAGTCAGGGCAATCGATTTGCAGGATGAAACCATTATTGACGATCGCTTCGTACTCAAGTCGTAGCGCTTCGGCCAGCGCCGCAAGGTAGGACTCTTCAGTATCGTAGTGTTCGTTTTTACACGCAGAGGCAATAATGCCAGGAGACGGCGCAGTTAAAAATGCCTCAGTAAATTTTTTAGAACGCCCTGCGAGTTCGGCTTTGAAGTCAACCGCCTCAGAGGCTGCGAGCACGGGGTCAAGATACTTCACCTCACCCGTGACGCGCGGCGGCAAAAAATTACTGACTGCAACTTTATCACCGGCTTGACTAGCCATCATCTGCTTAAACTCAGGATAACGTTCAACGTCACCACGCGACCAACGTTTCCAGCTTCCCGAAAAGCCTGACATTCGCCGCTGAACATACAGAAAAAAACCTTCTCGCTGCTGTTCTCCGTTATTGCCAACATCGATGCCGTTCGCCATTTGCTGTTCAACACTGGCCCGCATGGCCTGGTGTCCGGCTTGCTCGAGCAGTGCTTCATCAACCGGTTGCCCGTTCGCTCGTTGCGCATACATTTGTACCAAGGCCGCCGGGCGCGGCAAACTGCCCGTGTGTGTCGTCAAGATTCTTTCGCGACTGTGTTGCATAATGATTTTGTCATCCTGTCTATTTTTTAAATGCTTGTTGCGAGATTCGCTTGCAATCTCATGCGGTTGATTAGATCGGTTAGATCGGCCTCGGTCAACTGATTCGTTAAGCTTGCGCACACAAGCGTATGTGTTGGCAGGCTGTTAGGCTGGCGCACGGGCACCGCCACAATCGTGACACCTGCAATGTAAGTGCCGCGATCAACACTATATTCATTTTGCGCGGCTTGTTGTACTTCTTGATACCATGTTTCAAAATCTAACGCACCGGCCCATCTCAGCTTATCGAAGCGGGCTTTGAGTTCGCTGCGAGATTGTTGACTAAATGCCGCCACAAGACGTCCTGTTGCGCTGAGCAACGACGGAAACACGCTACCCACATCAACATGCAGTCTAAAAGGGATCGTTGAGCGCGATAGCGCGACAACCACCATTTGATCTGGATCTGTGACATCAACGGCGATTGTAGTCACGTTGTAAGCGGTCGAAAGCTGATCGAGGCTAGCTTGAATCAACGCAGGAAAAGCATTTGAGTCAAGGGCGCTGCGCGCGAGTGCCAACATGCCGATGCCCAGCCGGTAATGTTTGCTTTGACGATCAAAGGCAACGAGTTTTTCTTCGACCAAGGCGCGCAAGATATGTAAACACGTGCTTGGTACCAGGCTTAACGCCTGCGCGATTGCGTTGACGCCAAGCGGCGCACGAGCCTTGCCCAACAACCGCAAAATCGCGATCGAACGCGATACCGCAGGAACCGGACGGATTCGAGGCGACGGCTTGACCACGACGCGCTCTTGCCCGCTGTCGTTTGAGCCTTGAATGGCTGGTTGCGCAATCTCCTTGGGCGGACTCATGATCGGGTGTGCTTTGGTCAATAAGTGGTTTCGCGTTGATCAGACAACAAGATGGGTTTATTTTAATATTATTGTACTAATACAACAAATAGCTTCATTTGACAATAAAAAAAGCCAGCGATACAGTGAGGTAATCGAGACAGTCACCAAATCACGACCGGCACCAATTGCACTGCGCAACGGCGTCGCATTGAACAGCCACCCACTCGCAACCCGTTTACCCAGCAAAGCAATCCCATGGCAAAGCTCACCGCATTTACGTCATACGCTGATGCACAATCAAATTTTTCAACTGAAAAACTGTGGGAGCTCTTTGACGGCAATCGTGAGCAACTGAATATCGCGCACGAATGCGTTGATCGACACGCCTTGCAAACGCAAACTGCTGTCATCGTGCTGCGTACCGATGCACCGGATGAGCTCATCTCGTACGAGCAGCTTGCAAGGCAATCATCACAGATGGCGCATTTTTTAACAGCTCGGGGTATCAAAAAGGGCGATCGTGTAGCGGTGATGCTCGAACCCTCGCTTGCCTTCTACACCTGTTTATTCGGCATCATGAAAGCAGGCGCGATTGCTGTACCACTGTTCACACTGTTCGGCCCTGATGGCTTAAATCTCAGAATAGCTGACTGCCTACCCAGTCTGCTTTTCACAAACGCAGAAAAAATCGGCATTGTTTCAGCCCAGTATCAATCGCGCACGCTCTTGGCTGATGACGGGCTTATGGCGTCGCTAGATCAATACCCAGACACCTTCGTGGCAACGACTCAATCGACTGACTACGCCATGTATCAGTACACCTCGGGCACAACCCGCGAGCTACCCGAGGCAGTTAAACACACACATCGCTCGATCGTGACCCTGATGGTCGCAGCGCTTTACGGCACAGGACTGCGGCCAGGTGACCGCTTCATGTGCCCGTCTTCGCCAGCCTGGGGTCATGGGCTATGGCATGGCACGCTCGCTCCGATGGCGCTGGGTCTTACCATTGGCTCTTTTGCCGGCAAATTCAACGCTGCAGTGTTACTAAAAGGGCTATCGAGCCACCGCTTCACCAATATCTCGGCTGCAGCAACGCACTACCGCATGATGAAAAATTCAGGTTGCGCGTCTCAATACCAATACGCGTTTAAAAAAATGTCGTTTACCGGCGAACCCATCGACAGTGCCACCGAAGAGTTCATCGAGCAAACCTTCGGCCTGCAAGTTTGCAGCATGTATGGGACAACTGAAATCGGTGTCATTCTAGTCAGCTATCCTGGCGCTGAGGATTTTGCACACAAGCAAGGATCCCTGGGCAAGCCCATCCCCGGCGCGCAAGTGCAAGTGCAAGACGCAAGCGGCACCCCCTGCGAACCCAATGTCATCGGCGAGATCAAGGTCTGGCGCAAAGGCCAGTGGCTCGCCACCAAGGATCTTGGGCACGTCGATACAGACGGATACTTCTACCATGGCGGTCGCGCCGATGACGTCATCATTTCAGCTGGCTGGACAATGAGTGCCGTTGAGATTGAGGATGCCATTTTGAAACACCCCGATGCCTTAGAAGCCGCAGCAATCGGTGTGCCTGACAGCTTGAGGGGTCAAGCCGTTCAAGCGTTTGTCGTCAGTCACAGGCCTGGCGACGACGCGTTTATTCAAGAACTTCAAGAGTTAGTCAGAACCCGTTTAAGTCAGCATGAATATCCCCGCCACATCGTCTTTGTCACCGAATTACCCAAGACACCGGCCGGAAAAATTCATCGAAAAAAACTTCGCGAACAAGCGGCTTAATGAATTTAACGTACCGCTAAACATTTTTACGAATCGTCTTTACAAGAAATAATCAGGAGATCTACATGTCATCACCACTCATCGGCCAGCGCAGTTTTCCAAAGATTACTGAGCAAGGACTCGAAGACCTGCAACGACGCATTGGTGTCAAAATTGGCGCGACCGCCGAGCCGTGGTGCTATGAGGCAACCCGCGACAATATTCGCCACTACGCACATGGTATCGGCGATGACAATCCTCTGTGGTGCGACCCAGAGTACGCTGCTAAAACAAATCACGGCACGATCATCGCCTTGCCTAGTTTTTTGTATTCAACCAGTCGTATTGTGTCGGGCTATGTGGGCGGCTTGCCAGGCGTACACGCCATGTGGTCCGGCTCGAACTGGACTTGGCACCAACACGCCAAGCGCAACGACGTCATTAGCACTGAAGCCTATCTAAAAGATTTGGTCGAACATGACACGCGCTTTGCCGGCAAAGCGATTCAACAGACTTACCACGTAGATTTTTTTAATCAGACCGGCGACAAACTTGCCGAAGCTGACACCTGGTGCTTTCGTACCGAACGCGACCACGCTCGTGAGAAAGGGACCAAGTACACTGAAGTGCAAGAAAAGGGTGTTGTGCCCTATACCGATGAGCAACTGCAAGAGGCCTATAAGCTCTACGCCAATGAAGAGATCCGTGGCGCCAACACGCGCTATTGGGAAGACGTTCAAGAAGGCGAAGAACTTCCCGTGTTATTTAAAGGCCCGATGACCGTCACTGGTTTTATCGCCTACGCACAAGGCTGGGGTGGGCTTTACATTCGCGCCAATAAACTTGCGTGGCAACTGATCGACGCGCATCCTGGCGTTGGCATCAAAAACCGCTTTGGTGTTCCAGACGTGCCAGAGCGTGTCCACTGGGAAGAAGAGTTTGCCCTTGAAGTGGGTGCTCCTGGCGCTTACGATTACGGCCCAGAGCGCAGCTCTTGGTTGATGCATCAAATGACGAACTGGATGGGAGACGAAGGCTTTTTGCGTCAGGCCGATTGCAAAATTCGCCGCCACAACCCAGCGGGCGATATGCTATTTATCAAGGCTAAAGTCACAAAGAAATATAAAGAAGGTGATCGGCACCTTGTTGCTATTGCGCAAGAGGCGCACAATCAAAATAATGAGCTCTCAGTCTTAGGCTCGTGTATTGTGCAGCTCCCCTCTCGAGGCTAAGTCCATGCATGCGCCCTCAGACAGTGGTCAACCGTTCGACAACTCGGGCCAAAGCCCTTTGACGGGTGCCGCCTGGCTCGACACGAGCGCCAAGCAGGGCTCGTTGGTCGGACTACGCGTGCTTGATCTCTCGCGCGTGTTAGCGGGCCCGTTGTGTGCACAAATGTTGTCGGATCACGGAGCCGACGTCATCAAGGTCGAAGCTCCCCAGGGCGATGAAACGCGGTTACTTGGGCCGCCCTTTGTTGAGCCCGGACAAGCGGCTTATTTTTCAGCGATTAATCGTGGCAAGCTTGGGCTCAGTCTGGATCTCACCAAGCCAGCCGACCGCGCGATCCTCGAAGCCTTATTGGCTGACGCTGACGTTTTAATCGAAAATTTTGTCCCCGGCACAATGGCAAAATGGGGACTTGGCTACGATGAGCATTTGTCCAAGGCCTTTCCACAACTCATTTACTGCAGTATCTCGGGTTTTGGCGACACGGGCCCTCTTGCGAACTTGCCTGGCTACGATGCGGTTCTGCAGGCTATGTGCGGCCTGATGAGTATCAATGGCGATCCACAAGCGGGCCCCACTCGAATCGGTGTGCCGGTGGTCGATCAGGTCACGGGCTACAACGCGTTTTCTGGAATCATGATGGCGCTCTGGGCGCGTATTCGCACTGGGCAAGGGCAACGTGTCGAAGCCACACTGTTCGACTCTGCCCTAAGCTTACTCATCCCACACGCGGCAAACTGGATGAACTCTGGCAAAACCCCTGCCCTAACAGGTAGTGCGCATCCCAATATCCCAACTTACAACCGGTTTGAAGTTGGCGACGGTCAAATTTTTTTAGGCATCGTCAACGAAGGCCAATTTAAAAAGTTCTGCAAGCACATCCAGCGCGAAGACCTACTGAGCAATCCAATGTTTGACAGCAACACGAGCCGCATGACCAATCGCGAAGCGCTGCGACATGAAATGGAAGTCGCACTCAAAGGGTTTACGCGAGCTGAGCTTTGCAAAGATCTCATGGCGCTTGGTGTGGCGGCGGGGCCAGTCAACACGATCCCTGAAGCCTTTGAACAACCGCATACGGCTGCCCGCAGCATGTTTGTTCAACGAGATGACTATCAAGGTGTGGGACTGCCCATCAAATTATCAAAGACACCTGGCTCAGCAGGGGTTCGCCCGCCTCGCCTGGGTGAGCATAATTCCGTCATTGTTCGCTAAGCGAGTAGAGTAAACGGCTAGGGGTAACCGATTAGTCCGCCCCAAGCACGAGCTGTTTAAAATGTCTGTTGATCAGGCCACGATAGGTTTGACAACAAATGCCTTTCAAGCGAGACATCAATGAAATTGCCACTCCAGCTCACACGCCTATTCATAACGACGAGCGCTGCGCTCTTAGCAACAAGCCTCATTTTTAGCGGAGCTGCTCAGGCTCAACCAAAATGGCCAGACAAGACCGTGAAGTTGATTGTGCCTGCCCCACCGGGTAGCGCTCCTGACACTCAAGTTCGGCTCATTGGTCAAAAGCTCTCTGAGCGCTGGAGTCAACCGGTGGTCATTGAAAACGTAGTCGGCGCTGCCGGAAATATCGGCACCGATCGCGTCGCCAAGGCTGCACCTGATGGCTATACCTTTTTATACAACACGATCGGGCCCACCGCAGTCAACCCAACCTTGATGGCTGGCAAAATGCCCTACGATGTTGAAAAGGATTTGATCCCGGTGAGCCTAGCCACCAAGACGCCTAACTTCATTACGGTTCACCCTTCAGTGCCTGTCAACAACATGCAAGAGCTCATCGCTTTGGCAAAAAAGGATCCGAATAAAGTGCGCTATGGCACCCCAGGGCCTGGCACCACGCAACATCTGACGGGCGAATTACTCAACTTGGTTGCTGATATCAAAATGACCAGCATCCCTTATAAGTCAAGCGCTCAAATGACCACCGATGGCCTTGGCGGACAGTTTGAGGTTCTCATTCACAACACGCCAGTCTTGCTTCCATATATTCGCTCAAACGCAATCCGAGTGATCGGTATCACGAGTGATGCAAGGTCGCCTGCCCAGCCCGAGGTGCCTACTGTCATTGAGCAAGGAATCAAAGACTTTGAAATCACTGCTTGGTTTGGCTTCATGGCACCAGCCGGTACGCCCAAACCTATCGTCGATCAGTTATCGAAAGATGTCGCAGCGGTACTCGCAATGCCTGAAGTCAACAAACGTATCAGTGAAATGGCGACAGAGGTCGTTGGCAGCACTCCAGAGGCTTATGCTGCATTTATCAAAAGCGAAACCGCTAAATGGAAAAAAGTGATCATCAGCGCAAAGATGACACCCGATTGAGTTCGGTGCGCTCTAGTACCTGTCGCGTCCGTGCTCGCAGTCTGGCAACAGGCCTAATCTTTTAAGGCAGAGGAGCTTTCGCGAAGCTTCTTAGCGAGTGCAACGCCAAGCTCTTTATTCACGAATTGAAAGTTGGCGACTTGCGTCAAATCAACGTCGCCGGCTTTGTATAACCCAGCCTTGACCATTTGCGCGTAAAAATCTTGAATGCGTTCAGGGTTCATCGTGCCAAGACCACGCGAGCTTGCATCGCCCGAGTCAACAATACCTTGCTGCTTCATCAAAGCAACTGACGCCTCGACTTCGGCGCTCGACAACTCAGGATTATCTTTCAACATGAGTGCCGTAGCCGCCTTGCGATCACCGTACATAAAATTGACCCAACCAATGATCGAGGCATCAACAAACTTTTGCACCATGTCTGGCTTATTTTTAATGGTATCCGCGCGGGTTTCAATCAGCGTACTGTAGGTTGAGAAGCCATGGTCTGCGAGCAGGTGCACAACCGGCGCAAACTTACCTTGCTCTTTAATATAGATCGGCTCAGCGACTGAATACCCCTGTTGAATCGACTTAACATTCGATAAAAACGGACCCAAATTGTAGTTATAGGGCTTTAACGCTTCGTCTTTAAAACCGTGTGTGACCTTCAACCACTGCCACCACGTAAACTGACCATCCTTTGCGATATAGGCAATGGGGGAGTTTTTTAACGTTGCAAAGGTTTCGTATCCTTGCCCTGGATGCGCCATCAAGGCCTGAGGATCTTTCTGAAACATTGCAGCAACGGCAACCACCGGCACTTTGTTCTTTACATTATCAAAGCTGTGCAACAAATTACCAGTCATTAAAAAATCAATACGGCCAGCAGGCAAGAGTGGGCGATTATTCACCTGCGGCCCCCCTTGAATAATTTTTACCTCTAAACCGTACGCTTTATATGTGCCATCAGCGAGTGCCTGATAAAAGCCACCGTGTGCGGCTTGTGCTTTCCAGTTTGTTGCAAAGGATACTGTCTGTTGAGCCTGTACAAAGCTAGTAGTCAAAAATAAAACGCCTACTACTTTGAAAAAAAATTGATGCATCATATGTTTCCTGTTTGGCTCAAAGGCTCAGACTACTCACGATCTCTTTACGCATTACGCTCAGGCACATTAGGCTCAGTAGTCACGCCAGCATAAAACACTCTAATCGCTCGTTCAGACCATCAGGAGTCATTCGGGCCTTGGGTACTGAAATAATAGTTTTCTAGAAAAAATATTTAATATTAAAAACACCATCACACCTGTTGCGACAAGCAACAGCAGGGCCGCAAACATTTTAGGGGTCTCTGTTCGAAAACTTGCCTCAAGAATACGCGATGCTAAGCCCGTCTCACGACCCGCAGCACCAGCCACCATTTCAGCGGTTACCGCACCGATCAAACTCAAACCACCTGATATTTTTACCCCCGCAATAAAATACGGCAAGGCAGAGGGCGCCCGCAACAGCGTCAGGCGTTGCCAAGAGGTCGCACGGTACAGTCTGAATAAATCAATTAGATTGGCGTCAATCGAGCGCAAGCCGATCACGGTATTAGACAATATCGGGAAAAATGCCACGATCCAGGCACACAGCAACAACGCAGCCATTGTGCTTTCGACATAAATCAGTATCAGCGGAGCCACAGCCACAATTGGCGTGACCTGAAGCACAACTGCAAGCGGAAAGAACGCCCGCTCTGTGGCCGGCGAAAGCGCAAACACCGAGGCAATCAGAACGCCACCGAGGCACGCCAGCCCCAAAGCGCTCAGCGTAATCTTTACAGTAAACCACCAACTCGCCATCAGCGAATCCCAGTTAGCAACAAGCGACTCGATCACAACTGACGGTGCAGGCAACGTGTAAGCGGGCACCTGCGCCCACCATACAAAGAACTCCCACCCTGCAAGCAACGCGACACAAACTGCGGTCGGCAGAAGAATATGACTAATCTTCATCGAACCCTCAGCGCACTTGCACCGGCCTCATCAAGTGCGGCGCCAAGTGCTTGGCAGTGCTGATGAAAGACCTGGCTTTGTCTAAAGCTCGCATCACGTGGGTATGGTTGATCGATGTGTACTTCTGCAATCACTTTGCCTGGCCGCGCGCCCATCACCAGTACCCGCTGGCTCAAAAAAACTGCTTCAGCCACGTTATGCGTGACAAACATCGCCGCCATCGAACGGCCCTCCCACCAGGTCAATAAATCGGCGTTTAAGCGCTGACGAGTGATATCGTCCAGCGCGGCAAAGGGCTCATCCATCAGCAAAACTTCAGGCTGCGAGACCAAGGCGCGCGCAATAGAAACACGCATTTTCATTCCACCGGATAATTGCGCCGGATAGCTCTGATGAAACTCACCAAGCCCGACTTGTTCGAGCACACGAGTGATGACCGACTGCGCGGCTGACCGCGACTGGCCTTGCAGACGCAACGGCAACCAGACGTTGTCAGCGACCGTCGACCATGGCAGCAGGGTAGGCTCTTGAAAAACAAAGGCCGTCGAGCGCCCTGTTTGGTCTGTTTGTGCTGGCGAAACGACAGTGCCTTTGCTAGGCATTACCAAACCGGCGACCAACTTGAGCACCGTGCTTTTTCCGCAACCCGACGGCCCCAACAGCGTGACGAACTCGCCACGTGCAATCTGTAATGAGACCTCATCCAAGGCAAGTAGCCCTGAGTCAAAACGCTTGGCAACGCCATTGAGCGTGATCACCGAAAGACCCTTCGCAGCGCCATCGGATTTGCTCATTGAAGACTCGACTAACGCCATGGTGTTCGCTGTGAATTGGTGAGACGGGAAGATGCTGCGGCAAGATTAGCATGGGTACTGCGGGCGTGGATATGAGCCCCTAAAACAGGGCAGGCCTACTTTTTTTAGGCATAATCAAAGGGTTGCACTCAAACATCCATAAGAGACAATCACCATGCGACATCTTCTTTGTGCACTTGCGTTCGTTGTTCTAGGTTTTGACGCACTTGGCTGTGCGTGGGCACAAGACTACCCGAACAGACCTCTGCGACTGATCGTAGGCTACCCACCTGGCGGCGCCGGAGATACCGTTGCGCGCTTCATTGCCTCTAAATATTCTGAGCAACTTTCACAGCCGGTAGTGGTTGAAAATAAGCCTGGTGGAAGCGCCACCATCGCAGCGGCGATTGCGGCTAAGGCGACGCCTGATGGCTACACTTTGTATCAGGTGACTGGCACTGAGTTTACGATTGCCCCGACCATTATGGGAGACAAGCTGAGTTACGTGTGGCAACGTGATTTTCAACCCATCGGGCTCCTTGTATTGTCACCTGGCATTTTTGTAGTCTCGAGCGCCTCTCCTTTTCACACAATGCAAGAGTTAATTGCACACGCCAAAAACAAGCCAAACACACTGAATTTTGCAAATTTTGGCGGCACCTCGACCTCCTTCATGGCTAACGAAGCCTTAAAAAATGCTGCCAATCTGTCGATCAGTCATGTACCCTTTAAGGGTAGTGGCCCGGCTTTGATCGAGTTGTATGCGGGGCGTGTCGATCTCTTTGTTGACACGGTTGCAAACGCCAGCCCATTCATTCAGTCCGGACGTCTACGGGCCCTGGCTGTCACGACCCCCCAACGCTCGCCACTTTTGCCAAAGGTGCCCTCGATGGAGGAGCTTGGTTTCAAAGATTTCTCTTATGGCGGCTCGATCGGAATTGCCGTACCGATCAGCACACCTGAGCCTATCTTAGGCAAACTGCGTGCGGTGACACAAACGATCATGAAATCGCCCGAGGTTCAAAAACGTTTTAGTGACTTGGGCTTTATTCCGATGCAGGAGGAAGGCGCTGCCTATTTTGCCCGCCTGAGTGCCGAAGCCGAACGTTTGGCAAAAATTATCCGAACTAGCAATATGACGCTTGACTGATACACCCCACTGTAAGCAGACAAGCTTATTGCACCATACCAGTGCATTTGCACAAATATGGTGCAGTTTAGCTGGGATATGTCAGTTTTTGCGGATCGCATTAGCGCCTTTAAATGGCAATTTCGTGACTGCTATTCAAAGAAATAGCGGAATTGTCCACTTTACTCGCCTAGACTTTCTCAATAACAACTGGCATGTATCTTGCTTTGTTATCCGAACAAGTCACATGACACAAAGGAGTTCGGGATGTATATCAGCCGTAAAACAGTCGCCTCTTCACTCGCAGCCGGGTTGTTTTCTTGCCTCGGCCTGAGCAACATTGCGGTTGCTCAAACCGCCGCTCCCACAGCGCCTGCGGCAGAGCCCGCAGCAGCCGATCCTGGTCCACTTACGGCAAACGTTTCGCTGACCAGCGACTACCGCTATCGCGGAATCTCTCAATCGAATCTACAGCCAGCCATTCAAGGTGGTTTTGATTACGCCCACCCAAGTGGCTTTTATATCGGCAACTGGAACTCATCGATCAGCTGGATTTCAGATTCTGCGTCGGCCTCGGGCAAAAGCGCCTCAGCACCGATTGAAATGGATTTTTACGCTGGTTACAAGTACGAATGGTCGAAGGGTTTTACTGCAGACGTTGGTGTCCTGCAATACTACTACCCAACCTCTGGCACAACCGGCTTTACGACCAACCCCAACACGACTGAACTTTACGCAGCTCAAAATTTTACGTTTGACTCAGTCACGGGTTATCTGAAGTTTTCGTACGCTGTGACGACACTGTTTGGTTTCTCGAATAGCTCAGGATCAAACTACACAGATTTAACTGCGAACTACGACACCGGCGTTTGGGGCTTATCTCTGAACGCACATGCCGGCTATCAGTATGTCGCAGGTACCGCAGGTGGCTCTAGCGTTTCGAACAACAGCCTCTACTCATATACCGACTGGAAACTCGGCGTCACAAAAGACTTTGGTAGCGGCTTGACTCTGGCAATCGCCTACATCGGTACGAATGCAAAAACTGGCGCCTACATCAACTCTCAAGGTAAGGCCTTGGGCGGCGATACGGTCTTAGCAACGTTAACTAAAACCTTTTAATTGTTAAGGGGACTGCCGTGAAATTGATCACAGCTATCATCAAACACTTCAAGCTGGACGAAGTGCGCACTGCTCTCACCGCCGTTGGCATCTCAGGTGTCACCGTGACCGAAGTCAAAGGTTTCGGTCGCCAAAAAGGTCATACAGAGCTTTATCGCGGTGCAGAGTATGTCGTTGACTTTCTGCCTAAGATCAAACTAGAAGCCGCCGTATCCGACGAGCTTTTGGATCAGGCACTGGAAGCAATCGAGAAAGCCGCTCGTACGGGAAAGATTGGAGACGGAAAAATATTCGTGACTCCTATCGATCATGTCATTCGCATTCGCACCGGTGAAACCGGCGCGTCGGCACTTTAAAGACGAGGTGTATTGTGTCAAATTGGTTAAATAAAATCTTAGCAACAGGCCTCTTGGCTGTCGTGATGGGCATTGCGGGGCTTGCCTCAACAAGCCCCGCATACGCGCAGGACGCTAAGCCAGCCGCAACGGCTGCCGCGCCTGCAGCTGCGGCAGCACCCGCTGCCGCGGCAGCAGCTGTGGTCCCAAACAAAGGCGATACCGCGTGGATGTTGATCTGTACCGCCATGGTGCTTTTAATGACCTTGCCCGGTTTAGCGCTTTTTTACGGCGGCTTAACCCGCAGTAAAAATATCTTATCGATCTTGATGCAGTGCTTGGTCGTGTTCTCATTGATCGTCGTGCTCTGGTCAATTTATGGCTACAGTTTGGCGTTTACCGAGGGCAGCGCGTTTATCGGCAAATTCGACCGGCTGTTTTTGGCAGGGCTCACGCCTGAAGGAGTCGCGGCCACGTTCAGCAAAGGCGTTGCAATCCCTGAGTACGTGTTCATGGTGTTTCAGTGCGTATTCGCAACAATCACCTGCTGCCTGATCATTGGCGCCTTCGCAGAACGTGCAAAGTTCTCAGCCATCCTGTTATTTATGGTTCTGTGGTTTACTTTTGCCTACCTGCCAATCGCCCACATGGTCTGGTTCTGGCCCGGCCCAGACGACGTCAAAGATGCCGCGTCGCTTGAAGCCATGACTGCCAAAGCTGGCTGGCTGTTTCAAAAAGGCGTGCTCGACTTTGCAGGCGGCACCGTTGTTCACATCAACGCCGCAATCGCTGGTTTGGTTGGGTCGTTTGTGATCGGCAAGCGTTTGGGCTTTGGCAAAGAATCCATGAAGCCGCACAACATGGTTCATGTGATGACTGGTGCAGCGCTTCTATGGTTTGGTTGGTTTGGCTTTAATGCCGGCTCAGCACTCGAAGCCAACGGTACAGCTGCTTTAGCCTTTGCCAATACCTTGCTTGCAACTGCAGCAGCCGTGCTGGCTTGGACTTTCGCAGAATGGCTCTTACGTGGCAAACCTTCACTGTTAGGTGCGGCGTCTGGCTGTGTGGCGGGCTTGGTTGGTATTACACCCGCCGCAGGTTTTGTAGGCCCCATGGGCGCTCTGGCAATTGGCGCCTTGGCCGGCTTTCTCTGCATCTGGGGTGTGAGTGGCCTGAAGAAACTATTGGGCTCAGATGACAGCTTGGACGTGTTTGGTATTCACGGCGTCGCAGGGATTCTAGGTGCCTTGTTAACCGCAGTATTTGCCGCACCTAAACTGGGTGGCACCGGCATCTATGACTATGTGACCAACGCTGCAGCCGCAGACTACTCAATTGTGGATCAGTTCTTGATTCAAGGCCAAAGCGTCTTAGTGACATTAGCCTGGTCAGGTGTCGTTGCTTACATTGCCTTCAAGATTGCAGACTTGGTGTTTGGTTTGCGTGTTCCTGAAGATCAAGAGCGCGAAGGCTTGGATATTACTTCGCACGGCGAGTCTGCCTACGAAAACTAAGCAATCGGGCACATCCACATTAGTGGATGCGCCCAAATCTCTGAGGCCCACAAGTAGTTAACACTCACGCCTCTTGAAGCCTAAACAATAAAAAATGCCCCTTTCACGGGGCGTTTTTTATTGACTGACGCTCAAGCCTCACCACGTATAAGCCAGTCGCGTACCCTCATCAATTGCACGCATCGCATCCAATTCTGTTGCCACGCGGGCACCACCAATCAAATTTAAATCAGAGACTTGGCCAGTCAATCTGGCTGCCAACTCTTGCTCAGAATCTTGACCTGCACACAATACAATCGTGTCAACGTCTAACAGGTGCGGCTCACCGTTCACACTGTAGTGCAAACCTTGATCATCAATTTTTTCATATGTACAGCCTGAAACAGCGGTGACACCACGCTTGGTGAGTTTGGTGCGATGAATCCAGCCCGTGCTTTTGCCCAAACGCGCCCCTGGCTTTTTTGTACCTCGCTGCAACATCACGACTTTACGTTGAGAGCCTTCAGGGACAGCAGCCTGCAACCCTCCTGCAGAACCGATTGCTGGATCAACCCCCCACATCTTCAAAAACTCTTGAGTCGACTGTATACCTTCGTGCGCTGAAGTCAACAACTCTGCGACATCATGGCCAATTCCTCCGGTGCCGATAATCGCTACACGTTCTCCCACTTGCACTCGACCAAGAATCACATCGGTGTAACGCACGACCTTAGCGTGTTCGATCCCCGCAATTGTCGGAGTTCGGGGTTTAATCCCCGTCGCGATCACGATACGCTCAAAACCCTCAGAGATAAGATCCGCGGCGTCGACACGCGTTCGAAGATTGACAGTGACACCCGTGGCGGTCAAGCGCTTATTGAAGTAACGCACCAGCTCTGCAAATTCTTGCTCTTTACCTGGGATACGTCGCGCTAAATTGAGTTGCCCTCCCACTTCGCTACTCGCTTCAAAGAGCTGAACGTGATGGCCACGCTCGGCTGCAGTAATCGCACAGGCAAGCCCAGCAGGCCCCGCGCCAATCACTGCAACCTTCAGTTTTTTTTGCGGCATCGGTGCCGTGAATTCGGTTTCATGACAAGCCTGCGGATTCACCAAACAAGACGCAATCCTATCGGTAAAAATATGATCTAAGCAGGCCTGATTACAACCAATGCAAGTATTGATTTCATCAGTGCGCCCAGTAGCGGCTTTCACGACAAAATCTGGATCGGCCAAAAATGCGCGCGCGAGCGAAACTAAATCTGCCTGCCCTTGCTGCAAAATATCTTCAGCAACCGAGGGCATATTGATGCGATTTGAGGCCACGACCGGGATCGATACTGCCTTTCTAAGTCGGGCTGCAGCAAATGCAAAGGCCGCTCGTGGGACACTCGTTGCGATCGTTGGTACAACCGACTCATGCCAGCCAATTCCGGTGTTGAGGACGTCTACGCCCGCTTGTTCTAGGGCTTGAGCAAGTTGATCAATTTCATCGCCTGTTAAGCCGCCCTCAACCAAATCTATCGCCGAAATGCGATACATCATCAAAAGCCCAGGGCCCACACGCTCTCGTGTACGCCGCACAACCTCAACAGGGAAACGAATTCGGTTTTCAAGCGAACCACCCCATTCATCGTCGCGCTTGTTGGTACGCAAAGCGGTGAACTGAGTCATCAGGTAGCCCTCAGAGCCCATCACCTCAATACCGTCATAGCCTGCTTGTTGGGCGAGCACCGCACAGTTCACAAAATCTTCAATGGTCTGCTCAATCTGCTCGACAGTAAACGCCCGTGGCTGGCGCGGGTTAATGACCGAACGAAGCGCGCTAGGACCGATGATCTCATCGTGTTTTGCATAAATGCCAGTATGAAGAATCTGTAACGCAATCTTACCGCCCGCTGCATGAACAGCCTGCACGATGGGGATGTGTTGCTCGAGCGCCTGTGCAGAGTCAAGCACCCAGGCCCCCTGCTCGACGCGTCCGTCAAAATTAGGAGACACACCGCCCGTGACGACAAGACCTACGCCACCCCGAGCCCGCGCCGCATAAAACTCGGCTAAACGATGAACACCATCTGGCTCATTTTCAAGTCGCGTATGCAGCGACCCCATGATGACGCGATTTGGTAACGTGTGTGCGCCGACCTTGATTGGAGATAACAAAAGTGGATACAGCTGTTTAGCGATTTGCGACATGAAAGACCGACTCATTTTAAAGGGATGATTTTTGCAATGATTCTAATCAACCAACGGGATACCAAGATCGCGAATCAAAAACCGAAACTGATCACGTTGAGTTTTCACAAAGGTGCCCATCTGTTCAAGACCCATCGGGTTATAAGATAGCCCCGCTTGCGCAAGCTGTTGTTGCACCTCTGCAGTCACGAGGGCTTTACCAAAAGACTGGTGCAACACCTTAATCGCTTCTGGGCTCATGTCTGCAGGTCCGAAAATACCAAGCCAACCGCCCGCCGGTGAAAACGGAAACTCTGGGAAGCCGCTTTCTTTCATTGTCGAAACTTCAGGTAATAAGGGCGTACGTTGGGGCAACGTCGTCACCAACACCTTAAGCCGACCTTCTTTAGCGTGCATCAAGGGGGCTGTTGTTGCAAACATTGCCTGCACCCGCCCCGACAACAAGTCAGCTGTGGCAGCGGTTTCGCCCTTGTAGGCCACCTGCACAACATCAAGATTTAAACTTTTTTTCAAATAAGCAAAGGTGAGTAGCCCCTGGTTATTGCCAGTTGCATAATTAATTTGACCTGGATTTGCGCGTGCGTAGTTGACAAACTCCTGCAAATTTTTGACCGGCAAATCGGGATGCACATATAAAAAAAACGAAAAATCAATCGTACCCGCAAGAGGTGTAAATTGAGTGCCTGGATCAAAGGGTGGCGTCCGCCTGAGCGCAGGAACAACGATCATCGAACCCGCACCACCAAAGAGAATTCGATAACCATCAGGCGCCGACTTCATCACATCTAGCGAGCCGATCATGCCCTCGGCACCCGCCTTGTTCTCGACAATCACTTGTTGGCCCAGATCTTTGCCAACTAATCGGGCCATCGAGCGCGCGATAGCGTCCGAGCTCCCACCCGCCTGGTAAGGCACAACCAATGTAATCGGCTTAACAGGAAATCCTTGGGCATAAACCGTGCAAGACCCTACCACCAAGCAACACATCATCAGTTGGCAGATCTTTCTGAAAGTCATGAAAGATTTATTTTGCTGTACGAGATTCGTCATGTCTGACATCCACCCAAAACAAGATTTATTTTTTATTTTTTATTTTTTATTTTTTCCACTTGATTTTTTAACAGGGATATCGTCTAACTGAGAGACATCGATGCGCTCTTCTTTTAACACCCGTCTTGCAATCGCAAAAGCATCACGACCGATCGGAACTCCACAGTACATCCCGATGTGCAACAAAATTTCGCGCAATTGAATGAGCGGCACCTTCGTGCGAGTCAGTGCAATGCGAAAATGCAATTCAAACTCTTCCATTCGACCCAAGCCTGCCAGCATCGACAAGTTCACAAGGCTCAGTTGCTGATGACTCAAAATGCCTCGTGCCCAGGTACGTCCCCAAAGCTGATTGTTTAAATATTCTTGCCACTCGTGATCGAACGGATTTTTTTCTTTCAGCATGCCATCTACGTACTGATCGCCAATAATGGCTCGGCGCGAGATGTCACCTACTTTTGTAAAGCCAGAATTTTTTTCCTTTGCCATCTTTGTTGCCACGATTGTTCTCCTTAACTTAGATTCTTATGGCGCAATGCAGCATGCGCGTTGTGTTTTGCTCTTATTATGGACATCATGCTCTGTTGCGTCTAGCGAGAAATGCGATTGGCTGATGATTTCCTGCTAACCTTAGGCGATAACAAACAAAATAAATTCAGTATTAGGAGACTGCTGTGATGTCGGCGCTCAAATTGAGAACCTTGCATAAAACGTTTTTTCTGCGCGCATTCGTGGCGTTCAATTTAGCGCTTTCGCTCGCTCTGCCCTGCGTAGCCGCTTGGCCCGATAAGCCCATCACCATTATCGTGGGGGCTGCACCGGGCGGTACAGGTGATCAAGCAGCTCGCATTATTAGTGAAAAGCTCGGCGCTGAACTTGGCACAACCGTTGTCGTTGAAAACAAGGCAGGCGCGGGTGGCATTTTAGGCTCGCAGTATGTGGCACGCGCCACACCCGATGGCTATACGATCATGATGGCGAATATCGGCTCTCATTCAATCAATTACAGCCTGTATAAAAAGCTCCCTTATACGCCTGATGACTTCAGCGCAATCACGCTTGTTATCTCAAATCCCAATATCTTGGTCGTGAACAGCAGCACACCCTTTACGACGGTGCAAGAGCTGATCAGCGCGATCAAAAAAGATCCTAGTCTCTATTCCTTTGGCTCGGCGGGCGCCGGACAATCGCCGCATTTATCGGGTGAAATGTTTATGCAGCGAGCGGGGATTCAGGTGCCGCACATCCCCTACAAGGGAGCGGGTCCTGCGACAGGCGCCTTACTGGGGAACCAGTTCACTTTTATGATTGCGACAGCACCGAGCGTGATGGCGCAAATTAAAGGCGGCAAGCTGCGTGCACTCGCCGTCACGAGCGATGTACGCGCACCCGAGCTACCTAGCGTCCCGACAATGGCTGAGGCGGGCGTGTCAAACATGCTAGTGACCGCTTGGTTTGGCCTCTTTGCCCCAGCGGCAACGCCTCAAGCGATCGTTGATCGTTTACAACTTGCGACCGCCAAAGTCTTAAACACCGCTGACATCCAAAACCGCTTCAAAGAGATGGGTGGTGTTGCAGGCGGTAACTCACCGGCAGACTTCAATGCCTTCGTGCGCTCAGAGATTGCAAATTGGAAGCAAACAGTTGAGGCGGCGAACCTAACTCAAGAGTAAAGCGCCCTGCGGCTTCGATTTCAACAAAGATCTGTATTGAGTCCTGAACAGAACGACTAGCAGCTTCGACCAAAAAAGGGGTCTAGACCATGTATTTCAAAGAGCTGATCACACCGGCTATGCGAAGGGTAACCTTTTTGAAACAGGGTTATTTTGTCGCTTGGTCAGGGCTCGTGGGTACGCTGACGGGTGCCGCTTGCCTCGCACTACCATTTGCTGCGCAGGCGCAAAATTATCCGAACAAACCGATCACGTTTTATGTGTCCTATGCGGCCGGAGCAACGACCGACATTACCGCGCGCGCCCTTGCCCGCGCTGCCGAGCCCATCCTAGGCGTACCCATCACAATTGATAACAAGGGCGGCGGCGGCGGAACGGTTGCCGCCGGCATGCTGGTATCAAAGAAACCCGATGGCTACACAGTACTGATCGGCTCAACTTCCGCGATTACAACTCGCCCGGCCCTCATGAAGGTCAGCTATAAAACGTCAGATATTGTGGGCGTGATGCAATATAGTTATTTTCATAACGGTTCTGTTGTGATACCCGCCGATAGCCCTTGGAAGACCATTGAAGATTTCATTGAGGCAGCGAAAAAAAACCCAGGTATGTCATTCGCGACTGCGGGTGGTGGTGGTGTGGCAACAACTTCTCAACAAATGGGGGTTGAGGCCTTAAAGCGATGCAAGGGCTTAGACTTTAAACACGTACCCACCAAAGGCGGCACAGAAGCCAACACCATGCTGATGGGAAAACATGTGAACTTCACCTCGGGCTCAGGATCACACAACCCCTTGGTCGTTGATGGGGTATTTCGCCAACTGGTGCTCTTTCAAAGCATGCGCGACGAAAACTTCCCTGAAGTTCGAACCCTCAAAGAGATTGGCTGCGACTGGGATAACCC
Organism: uncultured Alcaligenaceae bacterium; assembly: GCA_937952975.1. Lineage (GTDB taxonomy): Bacteria > Pseudomonadota > Gammaproteobacteria > Burkholderiales > Burkholderiaceae_B > Zwartia. The sequence continues at coordinate 48,879 of CALFXX010000123.1, read as the reverse complement.
ACCAAATAGCGGCATGCTCGTCACCGTTCGGGCCGGAACACCGCCAGCGATTATCAAAAAGCTTGAAGACACTTTTATGACAATCGCCCAGTCGGCTGAGTTCAAGGCAATGCTCAAACAAAACTATTTACCCTTTGACCTCAAAGACAGTCAAACACTGAATCGCGACTTGGCGCTCGAAACTGCCTGGTATAAAGATTACTTCACTAAAACAGGCGATCTAAAGTAGTCTCAACAGGCATTTACCAGAGTCCGCGGAAAGCCTCGGCCTTTAGAGCGGGGAGGATGTCAAAATGTCTTGTCGATCTGACCGCGTCTGTGCATATAATTAGCGCAGCAAAAAGCGTCACAGACGTCAGTGCCCCCCTTTCGCGACACGCAAGGTTCGGTTTAATCAATTATTCAAGCAAGACGTACTCAAGGAGATCAGTATGGGTAAAAGCATTCAACTCAAAGCCTCAGACGGCCATCAATTCGACGCTTATGTTGCAGAGCCAGCTGGCAAGCCACGCGGCTTAGTCATCGTTGCACCAGAAATTTTTGGCGTTAATAGCCACATTCGTTCAGTAGCCGATGGCTTTGCTGCCGATGGCTATCTCACGATCGCCCCCGCTTTTTTTGATCGCGCACAAACCAAATACGAATCAGGCTACACACAGCCTGAAATCGGTGCTGGCGTTGAACTCATGAAAAAAATTAGCTTCGACGATACGCTGCTTGATGTCAAAGCTGCAATCGAGCACGGCAAACACGCCGGTAAAGTTGGTATCGTTGGTTACTGCTGGGGTGGCGTCATTGCCTGGCTGGCAGCCGGTCGCGTCGATGGCTTGGCTTGCTCGGTGCCTTACTACGGTGGCGCCATTCCTAACTTTTTAAAAGAAACACCAAAGTGCCCAGTCATGTTTCAGTTCGGCGAAACCGATCATTCGATTACGCTTGAGCAAGCTAAGGTCGTTGCAGCGGCATATCCAAAGGAAACGAGCTACTTCTATCCAGCAGGTCACGGTTTTAACTGCGATCAGCGCGGTTCGTATGACGCAGCGTCAGCAAAGTTGGCACGCGAGCGTACCATTGAGATGTTTAGAAAGCTGGTTGGTTAAATTTAGTCAAAGCAGCAAAAAAGGGGAGCGCTTAGGCGGTCCCCTTTTTTTATTAGCTCACACTACGATGTGACGTAGCTGACGGGTCACTATCCGCCACGCCCCCCACAGCCAAGATTTAGGCAACACACTACATACAAACCATCGTAAAGATATGTAGTGCTGCAGCCTCTTACTTTTTGCCCGAACTCAAGCCAGGAATATCGCTAACATTCGCGACCTGATCAAGAGCCATAAACGCATCAAACAATTTCAAGGCTGAGCCTTCAAAATGCCCCACAGCTGCGCAGTCATCAAACTTAGCCCAAAGTTGTTCACGGTTCAACGGAAAGTCTGGCCCGCCACGCACAGTCACAACTTCTTTACTTTGCAAGGTCTGACCATTTTTTAGTTTGACAGTCACTTGGTCAAAAGGTGAGTAGCCTGGCATCGTCGGATGCTCGGCATCATCAGCCTGAACGCTGATTCGTTTCATCAAATCTTGCACATCCTTGCGGATCACAAAATCATCAACGAGCTCAGTCAGACCGGCGCGTCCAGCCACCACGCAGGAAGCCATCGCAAATTGCATACTGAATTTTGCTTCAAGACCAGTTTGAGGTTGGTGGTTACGCAAAACTTTGGTGTTGCGACGACTGGTCAAGGCAGTAATGCTTTCGATCTGATCCGCAGTCACCGGAGTTTCAGCGACCAAATCGAGCATGCCGTCTAACGCGCGATGTGTGCAGAAGCAAAGTGGATATTTTTTGACCGATAGCTTGGTCACCGCAAGCTTCCAGATCTTGCCCGCCTCTACTGGCGAGGTGGCATCAAAACGATTATTAGGCGAGACGGCCGACAAGAAACCCTGTGGATGCTCGAGCGCATCTAACGAAGAGGTAAAGCCTGCCTTCGCAAGCCGCGCAGCCAGTACCCCTGACTGTGCCGAACGTCCTGCATGAAACGGCTTAGTCATCGTACCGAAGTTAGCCATAATGCCGGCGCTTTGCGATGCACCCAAAGCGATGGCCATCGTGCATTGCTCTGGATTCAATTTATTCAAAGAAGCACAGGCCGCAGCGGAAGCGATCGCACCCAAAATACCGGTGGGATGCCAACCTTTGGTGTGGTAGTGATCAGGATCACGACGCGCCAACTCGGCCCACACTTCGTAGCCCGCAGCGTAGGCGGTCACCATCTCACGACCTGTTGAGCCCAAAGCTTGCGCCTCAGCAATAATCGCAGGTACCAAAATCGTGCTCGGGTGCCCCTTGATTGCTACGTCATCAAAATCCAACGCGTGCGCAGCGACACCATTGATCCAAGCTGCGTCAGCTGCGCTTGCAGTCTGGGCGCCGAACATCAGCGTCGAGGTCCCCGCAGGCGGCGCAAGCACCTCTTTTAAGATTTTAGTAGGCGGCTCATCACGACCGGCGAGCATCACGCCCACACAATCTGCAAAGCCCATATGAATGACTTCGACTGCAGCCTTGGGGATTTTGTCGTAGGTTAAACCTGAAACAAACGCACCAAGTTCACGGGTGATATCGGTCATGATGGCGTCCTTGTTTAGGCTTTAGCTTGCATCGATTCTTTAACTTTTTGGCGCAGTTTGTTCAACGAACCGCCCATCTTCACTGAACCCGGCAAGGGATGGCCAACAACTTGCTCGGCCAACAGCGCCGATTCAATCAATTTCTCAAGATCAATGCCAGTTTCGATACCCATCTCGTGGCACATGAATACCAGATCTTCAGTACACACGTTACCCGATGCGCCTGAGTGCGAAGCGAATGGGCAGCCCCCCAACCCTGCAACGGCTGCGTCAAAAATCTCTACACCCATCTGCATACCCGCGTAGGCATTAGCAATACCCATGCCGCGCGTATCGTGCAAGTGCAACGACAGCGCCAAATCAGGATACTTATTACGTACCGCACCTACTACCCTGCGAATTGAACCAGGTGTGGCCCAAGCCATGGTGTCGGCCAACGATAAGGTGCCGATCTTAATGCTGTGCTGCTCAGCAATGTCATGAAATGTTTTAATCAGATCGAGCACGCGCTCAGTCGAAATGTCACCTTCAAAGTTACAACCAAAGGCCGCCATAATACTGGCGCGATTAACCTCGACGTTGTAGTGCTTAAACATACCAATCATCGAATGCACGGCTTCGATGTTTTGCGCCAAAGTGCGTTTTTGATTGCGAAGCAAGAATTTCTCTGAAGCGGTCAGCGACAGCGAACCACGAATATCAAGCTTTTGGGTGGCGATCGCGCGCTCAAGACCCTTATCGTTAAGCCATAAACCGGTATAACGCACGCCTGGCTTACGCTTGAAGCCCGCAACAATTTCTGGCGCATCGGCCATCTGCGGCACGGCCTGCGGGCTCACAAACGACGTCACCTGGATTTGCTCAAGACCAGTTTCTGACAAGCTATCGATCAAGTCGATTTTGCGTTGTGTCGGGATAGGACCCTTTTCAATTTGCATCCCCTCACGAGGACCTTCTTCGAGAATACGTACGCGTTTTGGCAGATCTGACATGGTGGACTCCTGTTGTCTCTTGAATAATTAATATTGAGAATCAGCTTAAACCTATGGCGAATCTTATGTCAACGCTCTTACCACATAGCGAGAGATGACAACGGCCACATTGCGAGATCGCGCTCACAATCACGGGGGACGATTGTGCGGTTGACAACACGCAGGCTAAGACCTAGGATTGCTAAGGATATGAGCACGAGCAAGGCGAACATCAACGAGTCGCCAAAAATGCTGCACTGCACACTTAGTTTGCAGCCATACTCAGTGCAACTACAAAAATAATGAAGGAGACATCTTGAACGCAGAGCGCGTCGGCAGTCTATTTTGGCTTCTCTTCGGCGCAGCTGCCGTCTATGGAGCCTTGGATCTTGGCGTGGGCACGATGGGGGCTCCCGGCTCGGGTTTTTTGACCTGCGTAGCAGGTAGCTTTGTTGCGCTCATGGCGCTCGTAATATTTATCCAATCATTCAAAGGCGATCCAGCTGCACAAACTCGCATTGCTGATCTTTGGGCAGGCTGTAACTGGTGGCGCGCGGTCGCCATCTCGATTCTCATTATTTTGTTTATTTTGGCTTTCGAGACGCTAGGTTTTTTCTTGTGTAGTTTTATTTTGCTGCTGATTATCATGCGCTGGCTTGAGGGCTTGAGTTGGAAAACCTCGATTTTTATTCCAGTCATCGCAATCGGCTGCACCTACGTCTTATTCAAAACCATTTTAAAAATCTCGCTTCCAGCGGGAATTTTTGGCTTCTGAGGCGCGCGACTCCCTATGGACTTAGCTGACAACCTCATCACCGGTTTCGCGGTGGCATTCCAACCACACAATATTTTCTTTTGCTTTATCGGCGTAATGATCGGTACCCTGATAGGCGTTTTGCCCGGCATTGGCCCGGTTGGCGCCATGTCAATTTTGTTACCGATCACTTTTGGCATTTCGCCTGTGACAGCAATCATTATGCTGTCCGGTATTTATTATGGCGCTCAGTATGGTGGGTCGACCACGTCGATTCTGGTTGGGATCCCCGGAGAGGCCGCGTCCGTCGTCACCATGCTAGACGGTCACCAAATGGCGCTACAGGGGCGTGCTGGCCCAGCGCTGGGCATTGCGGCCTTCGGCTCGTTTATCGCTGGCACGATCGGCATTATTGGCTTGATGCTGCTCGCACCTCCACTCGCTTCAATCGCCTTAAAGTTTGGGCCACCCGAATATTTTGCGCTCATGATTATGGGTTTGGTGATTTTGACCTACCTGGCACAAAAATCAATGGCCAAGTCGCTCATGATGGCGGGCGTTGGTGTGCTGGCCGGCGTCGTTGGCTTGGACACCATGACCGGGCTACCTAGATTCACCTTCGGTGTGTCTGATTTGCTCGACGGGATCGGCATCGCACCACTCGCCATGGGGTTGTTCGGCGTCTCTGAAATTTTGCTAAACGTTGAGCGCACCATCAAGCAGGGCGTCGTGGTGAGCCAAGTCAAAAACCTACTGCCTAGTCGTGAAGACTGGAAAGAGTCGTTCGCCCCAATCATGCGCGGCTCTTTATCAGGATTCTTATTAGGAATCTTGCCCGGCGGCGGTGCAGTGCTTGCGTCCTTTATTTCGTACGGAACAGAAAAACGTATTTCAAAAACACCTGAAAAATTTGGGCACGGCGCGATTGCTGGCGTGGCGGGGCCTGAGGCAGCCAATAACGCTGCCGCGCAGGCGGCCTTCATTCCGCTGCTCACGCTCGGCATCCCCGCCAACGCGGTCATGGGGATTTTGCTCGGCGCACTGATGATTCATGGAATTACGCCAGGCCCACTGATGATTGAAAAAAATCCAGAGCTCTTTTGGGGAACAGTCACCAGTATGTACTTAGGCAATGCCATGCTATTGGTGTTAAATCTGCCGCTCATCGGGCTTTGGGTGCGCTTACTGCGCGTGCGCTACGCAGTGCTGTTTCCGCTAATTTTATTTATCGCGCTGATAGGTGCCTACGTCATCAACGGTAGCGAAATGGATCTTTACATGATGCTGTTCTTCGGCATTGTGGGCTACCTGATGCGCAAGTTTGATTATGAGCCTGCACCTTTAATCTTGGCCTATGTCTTAAGTCCGATCCTTGAAGACTCATTACGCCAGTCCTTAATTATTTCGAGTGGCAGCATGGGGATTTTTGTCAGTCGCCCGATTGCAGCGGGTTTTCTGTTTATTTCGGCTCTATTGCTAATTAGCGCAGTGCTACCCGCCATCCGCAAAAAGCGTAGTGCGTTAGTCGCCTCGGCCGACGAAAACGCCTAGCGGTTAATGAAAGAAAGGATTTCTATGAAACTCAGCCAACGTTTTCGTCTTGCCGGAATTAGCCTACTGATGGCGGGCGGCATGATCGCTAGCGGCCTAGCCACAGCGAAATACCCAGACAGACCCATCACAATGTACGTCGCCTTTGCTGCGGGCGGCACCACTGACATCACCGCACGTGCCTTAGCGCAGGGCATTGAAAAAATACTCGGTGTGCCAGTCGCTATTGAAAATAAAGGCGGCGGAGGTGCCACCGTAGCAAACGGCTTACTCGCTAGTAAAAAACCAGATGGGTATACCCTACTCGTTTCATCGGTCGGCTCAATCACGATGCGACCGCTTTTGGTCAAGCTTGCTTACAACGCTCAGAGCTTTCGGCCTCTGATGCAGTACACGTATTACATTGGCGGGCTCGTAGTCAATGCAGATTCACCATATAAAACCGTCGATGACTTTGTTGAATACGCAAAGAAAAATCCTGGTATGAGCTACTCGTCGAGTGGCCCACATACCCAACAGCAAATTGGTGTCGAATCCTTTGCGCGCTGTAAAGGGCTCGTCTTCAAACATGTGCCCACTAAAGGTGGCTCAACAGCTAACACCGCCCTAATGGGTAAACACGTGGATTTTGTTGCTGGCTCTGGCTCGCATATGCCTTTGGTTGAGCAAGGGCAGTTTAGAGAACTCGTGACTTTTCACGTTGACGAGCGCGACCCTAAGCGACCCGACATCCCAGTGATGAAAGATATCGGTTGCCCGCCAACCAATCCGCCTAGCGGCATGATTGTGGTGGCACCAGCCGGTTTGCCAAATGACATCGCCGCCACCTTAGAAGCCGCGTTGAAACAGGTCGCTGAAACAACAGAATTTAAGCAACTGCTCGAGAAATACAACTTGCCGTACGCCTATGAAGACGGCGCCACGGTCGCCAGTAAATTTCCAGCCGAAATTCAATGGTACACACAGTATTTTAAAGACGCAGGTTTATTGAAGTAAGAAAAGACATTGGTTATCGAACAACATCGCAATCGAATTACTGGATAAAAGAAATGAGTCAAAGAAATATACCCACACACTGGGATGCCATCGCAGATGTCGTTGTCGTAGGCTTTGGTGGCGCAGGCGCTGCCACTGCAATCACTGCAGTTGAGGCGGGCGCGTCAGTGATCTTGCTGGATAAAGCCCCGGCGGGGCAAGAGGGCGGGAACACACGCGTTGCAGCACAAGGCTATCTCAATACGTCATCGACCGAGGCCGCGATCACTTACTTCAATGCGCTGGCTGGCCCCTACAAGGTGCCTCAGGATATGGTTGAGGTCTGGGCAGATGAGATGGGTAAAAATAATGACTGGTTAAGTTCTATTGGTGGCGATCCCCAAGAACATCAGTTTCAACCAGCAGGTATCGAATTTCCTGATTTGCCTGGTGCCGAATGCGTGCATAAATACCATCATGGCGATATCTTGGGCTATTCAAAAACATGGGAGATGCTTGAACAGGCGGTACGCGCGCGCCCCATTGAAGTACGCTATGACTGCCCGGGTCAACGCTTGATACAAGATCCGTTGACGCAAGAAATTATCGGCGTCGTTGCCTTACAAAATGGCAAACTGATCAACATCAAGGCCAAAAAGGCAGTAGTGCTAACTTGCGGTGGCTTTGAGAACAATCAAGAGATGATTCGCAACTATCTCAGTGGTATGCCTTACTGCTACACCTCGGGCAGCCCTTTTAACGAGGGTGATGGAATCCGCATGGCGATGGAAGTTGGTGCAGATTTATGGCATATGAATAACTTTGCCGGCCCATCGATGGCGCTGAAGGTTGCTGAATACCCAACGACCTTCTCGATGATGGCGCTACATTTTTCACATGAACCCGTTGGCGGCATGGTCGTGGTCGGCCCTGACGGCAAACGCTTTACCGATGAAAAATATAAAACCCGGCATGGCAAAGTCGAGCAGAATGGTAAGTGGCAAGCTCTGCGCACGCCGTGCCCGATGCACATGATTTTTGATCAAACCATGCTGGATGGAGGCCCGATTTATGACGGCAAGCCGACACACGGCTGGACCCAAATCATGAGCGGCTACACGTGGAGCAAAGACAATCGGGCTGAGCTTGCCAAAGGATGGATTAAGTCAGCCCCGACACTCGCGGCACTTGCGACGTTACTCAAGCTTCCAGCTGGCAGCTTAGATCAAACCGTAGCGCGCTGGAACGCACAATGTGCGGCAGGGTCGGATAGCGACTTTGGTCGCGAAAAGATGCTCGCACCATTCGGTTCAGGCCCCTATTACGCTGTCGAGCTTTCCCCCTCGATGCTCAACACGCAAGGTGGGCCACGTCGTAACAAACATGCGCAAATCGTACGACCCGATGGCACGCCGATCCCGCGCCTATACAGTGCAGGTGAATTGGGCTCGATGTACAGCTATCTGTATCAAGGTACTGGCAACATTGGTGAATGCTTTGCCTTCGGACGAATCGCGGCACGCAATGCAGTCGCCGAAAAGGCGCTTGCGTGAGCGTTTAATCAGATATAAAAAAACGCCTCAAGCTTGAGGCGTTTTTTTTGACTTAAGATCGATTGAAAAAATCAACCGTCAACTCTGGCAATTACTTTTTGTACTTACCGCTTAACTGTGGCGTATGCACACCGGGCAGCTTTGCGTCAGCGTGCTCGAGCCGTGTTTGACGACCCCAAGTACGCTTTAAGTCGTCACGAATGTTGAACGCTAAGCGACCCAGGCCTTCACACTCAAGCTCAATCTTATCGCCATCCATAAAGGCATTCAGGCCGCGATGATTGGTGCCGGTTGCCACAATGTCACCAGGCTCAAGAGTATGGATCGAACTCACCCACTCAATGCAACGCGGGATATTGTGCGCCATGTCATCGGTATTGAAATCCTGCATCAACTTGCCATTGTTCCATAGGCGAATCTGCAATTTTTGCGGATTGGGGATCTCGTCAGCTGTGACGATATAAGGCCCAATGGGCGCAAAGGTATCGCGCGATTTCATTTGAAAAAACACGTTGCCCTCTGGGCCTAATCCACGTGCCGAACCATCAATAAAATTGACATACCCAAAGACATAATTCATCGCATCTTTAGCGGCCACATTTGTTGCCCGCTTGCCAATCACCAACGCAATCTCGGCCTCGCCTTCAAACACACTGGCCGCCACATCAGGCAACACCATCGTGTCACCATGGCCAATAATCGCACCCGGGGCCTTTTGAAAAGCGTTGATCGGCGCAGGTGCACTGCGGGTACCGTCTTCCATGTAGTTCACAGCCATGCAATCAATATTACCTGGCTTAGGCAATGGTGGGCGAATACGCACAGAGCTCACTGGCACGCCCGTACCGTTACGAACGGCCTCTTCGATTTTGGGACGATACGCGTCAAAGCGTTCGATCAAACCATTGATCAAATCATGCGGGCCTAAATGTGGGATGTCGGCTACAACAGCAGACACGTCCACTACTTGGTCGCCCTTCAGAATGCCGAGTTTGAAATCATTAAAAAATAAAATCTTCATGTTGAGATGTCTCCAAGTTTAATTTTCGAATTTGATATTAGCTTTTCTAAGCGTAGTCAGTATTGCCGCATTACTGGCCAAACCTTCTGCGAGTAGATCAGCATACTGCTTTGGCGACGTGATGTGTGGAACCAAGCCTTGTTGCACCAACACGGCCTGAAAATCTGGCTGCGCCACAAAATTTGAAATGACTTGCGCGAGCTTATCAATGATTGGCTGCGGTGTCCCGGCTGGTGCCAAAATCCCGTACGGCATGCGCTTTTGTTCATAAAATCCAGACAAACCAGACTCAACAAAGGTTGGCACTACGGGCAGTGTTACCAAGCGTTGCTCTCCGGTAATCGCGATCGCTTTAATCTTGCCCGCTTGAATGTAAGGGGTGGCGGTAACGGGCGTGGCGAAATACATTTGGATTTCACCTGCTAATAGCGCCATGAGTGCCTGACTCGAGCCCTTGTAGGCGATGTGCTGCGTCTGAATGCCCGCAGCGAGGTTAAACAGTTCGGTGACAAGATGCTGCTCACCGCCTGCGGCTGGGGTCGCATAGTTCAACTGCCCTGGCTTTGAGCGCGCGTAGGCAATAAATTCTTGATAGGTCGTGGCTGGCACTGAGGGGTGCACCACCAAGACCAACTCGGTCGTTGCAATGGTCGCGACAGGCGAAAAATCTTTTAGTGGATCGTAGGGTGCTTTGAGCAGCAATGGCGCCAGGACGTGGCTACTGCCAGAGAGCATGATGCTATAACCATCAGGTGGCGATTTCGCCAAGATGTCTGTACCAATCATGGTTCCACCACCGGGGCGATTATCGATCACGACCTGCTCGCCCCACGCCTCGGTCAGTTTTTGACCGACCATGCGCGCGATCACCGTTGTTGTGCCACCCGTGGCATAGCCCGTGAGCAAACGGATCGTACGATTTGGGTAGACCGGTTGCGCAAGCGCGCTCACCACAAATAATTCAAGCAGCAGAAAAGTCCATATTTTGAGAATGCATAGTCTTCTTACATGCGGCATGGCTTACCCCCTTGTGGTCATAGTCTACTCGCGGCGGTGCTTGTCGATACTCTCTTTTTCTACTCTTACTGCGGGTAAAAATGAGGTGCTGAGCCTAGACCTTTATGCTAGGATAAATCCAACACAAATAGTTTTAAAAAAATAAGTGGTTTGAGACAAAGTTGCTTTGCATTCGTTAGGGATCAAAAATTTGGTCAACACCAGATGACTGCCTAGAATCCCACAGAATTCATGCATGCAAAAATGTGCATATGCAGCAAACACAGCCTTCCTCGGCCACCGCAATACAGTCGCCCCGCCCCTAGTCACACTGGAACGACACCAAGACTCGGGTGCAATCAGCTTAAACGCGCGCACCGCAGTGCGTGATGTATTTGGAGAACAGAAAGATGGATTTCGGTCATACCCCAGAGCAGACGAAACTGCGTAACGACGTGCTCGACTTTATTCGCACGCACATGACGCCAGAGGTGTATGCAGAGCTCGATGCAACCGAAGAAGCGCACGAAGCCGGCAAAGGCGAACGCCTTTCTGGCAAACGCGGCCCTTTGGTGACTGCGCTGTATCAAAAAATCGATGAGCGCGGCTGGCTGGGCTACAGCTACCCAAAAGAGTATGGCGGAGCAGACGGCGATCGAGTCAGTCAAAATATTATCGAAGAAGAGTTTCAACGTGCAGGCTTGCCCATTAGCTTGGTTGGCAGCGGCGCACCCGCCATCATGGCCGTAGGAACCGAACAGCAAAAGCAACACTACCTGCCCAAGCTGATCAAGATGGAATATTCGTTCGCACTCGGCTTTACCGAACCGCATGCGGGCGCAGATTTGGCCGCGCTGCGCTGTCGCGCGATTCGCGACGGTGACCACTTTGTGATTAATGGCCAAAAGATGTACACAACTTCGGCACATCACGCGACGCACATGTACTTGATGGCACGTACCGACCCTGATGCTGGGCGGCACGATGGCATCTCAATTTTTCTATTCCCGATGGATACACCCGGTTTAACTGTGCGCCCCCTTTGGACGATTCAAAATAATCCACGCGCGCCGCGCGGGACCACCTATGGTGATGCGCGTACAAACGAAGTGTTCTTCGAAAACGTTCGAATTCACGAATCGTGTTTACTTGGCCGTGAAAATCAAGGCTGGCGTGTCGGCTCGATGGGTCTAAACCTTGACCGCGTCGGCGCCGCTCGCTACCTGCGCTCGGTACGCCGCGACGAAGATATCGTGAACTGGGTCAAATCAAACGACTTCGGTGGCTATGCGCCAAAAAACAATCCCGCAATCCGCGACAAAATCGCCGAGCTGTGGACTGAGGCGCAAGTCTGTCGTCTCATGACAATGCGAAGCATGTCAATTGTTGAGCGCGGCGGCAACTTCACCTATGAAGGCTCGGCCGAAAAGGTATGGTCGCCAGAGCATGGTGTACGAACCACTGAAGCAATTACTCAAATGTTAGGCTCGTATGGCACGCTATTGAATGGCTCGCCGCATGCGGTTGAAAAAGGTGTATTCGCACACAACACGATGGGTGCCTTTCAGTCGGGGATTAACCACGGCAGCGTACAAATCATGCGCGATCAGGTTGCAAAGCGTGGCCTTGAGTTGCCGTCGATGCGTCGCGCTAAGGCCGCTGCCAAATAAGAGATCGTACTTGCAGTAGGGCTCAGCCCTACTGTCATTGAAGAACAGATAGGAACTGAGATGGATGTACTTTTAAACGAAGAAGAGCAACTAGTCGCCTCGAGCGCCCGAGAGTTTCTTGAGGGAGAATGCTCAACCACTTTAGTGCGCCAGATGGAGATGGATCCCATCGGCTATCCGCCTGCATTATGGGCAAAATGTACTGAGATGGGCTGGACCGGCATGTGCTTGCCTGAAGAGTATGGTGGCCAGGCACTCCCATTGACCTATCTTGGCCTGGTGATGCAAGAAGTTGGTCGCGCCATGGCACCGATTCCGCTGCACAGCACCTCGGTCGCCGCACTGACCATTGCGAGAGCAGGCACACAAGCACAACGTGAAGCCATCTTGCCAGGTGTCGCAGAAGGAAAAACCATTTTGACCTGGGCGTTTTCTGAAGAGGACCCACGCTTCTTGCCCGAGACCGTCAAGACAACAGCCACGGCGGACGGTGAGCACTTTGTTGTTACAGGCAAAAAGCTTTTTGTCGATTATTTTGCAGCCTCGAATAAAATTTTAGTTGCTTGCCGTACAGGTGCAGCGTCAACAAGTAACGCTGGTCTTTCATTATTTTTAATCGATTCGACGACTGCCGGAATCTCGCATGTGCCCTTGCGTACGCTGGCTAAAGATCAGCAATGCGAAGTCATTTTTGACAAAGTTCGTGTTGCAAAATCAGACCTGATCGGTCAGCTCAACGAGGGTTGGCCGATTATGCAAGAACTGCTTGACCTCGCGACCGTGCTGTTATGCACGCAAATGCTGGGTGCCACACGCATGGACGCAGAAATGGCGATTGATCATGCCAAATTTCGCGAAGCCTTTGGTCAGCCAATCGGTGCCTTTCAATCGATTCAACATACTTGCGCCGACATGATTATCTGGATTGACGGTGGCGAGCTGCTTGCGTACGAGGCGCTTTGGAAAATGGATAACGGCATGCCCGCCCAAGTTGAAGTGTCGCAGGCTAAAGCATTTTGTAACGACAAATGTCCTGCGGTGTGTCGCAACTCGCAATCCATTCATGGCGGTATTGGTTTCATGATGGAGTTCGATTTGCACTTGTGGCTGCGGCGGGTGACGGCTTGGTCGATGCGTTTGGGCACGAGTTACGAGCATCGCGAGCGCATTGCTCATGCGCTGCTGGATATGCCAGGCCATGTTGTGCTTGGGCAACCGGTTCCGGTGCAAGCCTAAAGGCTTAGTTTGTAAACATCAATATTATTTTCGAGATAAAAGCTATGAAATGTCTAGTCTGCGGTAAAGCGATTGACCTTGAGGGGGCCGAATCTAAAACGGGTGAAACCGCCCATGGCGCAAAAGAGATTGATCCATCTAAAGGGACTCGCCAATTTCATGACGGCAACTGGTATTACTTTGACTCGCTGAACTGTCGCAGTAAATTTACAGTCAGCCCACAACGCTACTTAACGCCTAAGGCTTAAAGCATGAGAGCCTGCGCCCGCTTCGTTGCACGTCTGATCGTATGCGCAACGTTTCTAAGCGCAGGAATCCCTTATGGCTGGGCGCAAAGTTTTCCAAATCGTCCCATTAAATTAGTGGTGCCCTACGTTCCAGGTGGTGGTGCAGACACCGTAGCTCGCGTGATGGCGCAGGGATTAACGGAAGAGTTTGGGCAAACCGTGCTGGTTGAAAACAAAGGAGGAGCCAATACAATTATCGGCACCGAGTTTGTCGCGAATGCGCCCGCTGATGGCTATACGCTACTGATTTGCACCACCGCGCATGCGATCAACCCGAGTCTGTACAAGCTGAACTTTGACACGCTTAAGGCATTCACGCACGTCACAATGCATTTAGGCGCGAGCTTACTACTGGTCGTTAACCCCGCCGTTGCTGCCAACAGTGTGAGCGAACTGATTGCTCTGGCAAAGGCGCAACCTGGCAAGCTGACGTTTGCCTCGTATGGAACAGGTAGCCCCGGCCATTTAGCCGGCGAACTTTTCATGAGGCTCACCGGCACTGAGATGCTGCATATCCCCTACAAAGGTAGTTCGCCATCCATTGCAGATGTCGTTGCGGGTCGTGCCACAATGTCGTTTGCAGTGCTCGAGCCTGTCTTGCCGTTCGTGAAGTCAGGTCATGTCAGAGCGCTTGGTGTGGTGATGGCTGAACGCGCGACGCAACTTCCTGAGATGCCCACAATTGGCGAAACGGTAAAGGGATTTGCCATCAGTGGTTTTAACGGCGTATGTGCGCCATCGGCCACGCCTAAGCTAGTGATCGAGCGTTTGAACGCAGCCATCATCAAGGTCATGACCAACCCTGCGGTACGCGATCGGTTAATCAAGAGTGGGTCGGACGTACTTGAGCGCCCTCTGCCCACTCCAGAGTTTGAAGCCTTTGTAAGAGGCGAAGTATTACGCTGGCAAAAAATTGTGCAAGACGCCGGTGTTAAAGTGAACTAATCCAAATTCAGTAAACGTCATTCTTTTACCACCTTGGGAGATTACAAATGTCCGCCCTTTCCGACTCACTAAAAAAATATATCGGAATGAAATCCACGACTGAGATCGCGTGTGATTCCGTTGAACGTGGTGCCGTGCGTCGTTACGCACAAGCGATCATGTATGAAGATCCGATCTTTGATAAGCCCTGTGCCAACAATGCGCGTTATGGCGGTCCGGTTGCACCACCGCTCTTTCCAACACACCTGGCGCGACGCGCCTTCGGTGTACCAGACCCAATTCAAGCCAATGCACGCAACGCAGACTTTGATGGCATCGTCGCTGCAACGAGCTCGGGCGGCTTACCCGCGCTTGAGCCTCTCAAAGGCTATGCGCTACTAAACGGCGGCTCAGAAATTGAATTTTTTCGTTACGCGCGTCACGGCGAAACCGTCAGCCAAACTTCAAGCTACGCAGACATTAGCGAAAAAGAAACAAGCAAAGGGCCAATCGTGTTAGTGGTCACAGAGACAGAGTTTCGAAATGGTGAGGGTGAACTGTTGATCCGCACCCGTCGCACACAAATCCGGAGAAAATAATATGGCACTCGGTACGACTCCTAATTTTGAAGATGTCGCGATTGGCTTCGACATCCCCGGTCTTGAAAAAGGACCTCTGACGACAGCACATTTAATGCGCTGGTCGGCGGCCATGGAAAACTGGCACAAGATTCACTACGACAAGCCCTTTGCAATGGAACATGACAAGCTGCCAGGGCTACTCATCAACGGTTCGCTCAAGCAACAGTTCGTGATGCAAATGCTTGCCGACTGGGCTGGCCCAAATGGCTGGGCTTGGAAAGCCAGTTTTCAGTTTCGTGCGATGAACATCGTTGAAGAAACTGTGCGCGTCTGGGGCCGAGTGACTGGCAAGCGCGAAGGGCCGGGTTATGGCTTGATTGATATCGAGCTCGGCATCATTAACGATGCGGGTAAAGAATCAACGCCTGGCACGGCTACGGTTGCCTTACCTTACAAAGATGGTCAACCCGTACCCTATCCCTTTGTTCCACCTGCAGCCTAAGTAGGGTTCGTATGCAACAAGCGTTACAGGGCGTCCGCGTTCTGGACCTCAGTCACGGTATTGCCGGGCCCTTTGCGGCCCGGCTGCTAGGTGACTATGGTGCGGATGTTATTAAAGTTGAACAACCTGGCAAGGGTGACTTTGCGCGCTATCTTGCGCCCTTGAAAACCGATGCCGCCGCGGCCGAACAAAGCCTGCTGTTTCAATATTTAAACTGGAACAAACGCAGTGTTGCACTTGACCTGCGCTTAGCGTCGAGTAGACCGATTATGCGCAAGCTGATCGAACAAAGCGATATTGTCATCGAAAGCTTCAAACCCGGACGACTTGAAAGCTGGGGCTATAGCGTTGACCAACTGCTTGAGTGGAACCCTACACTCGTTGTGACGTCAGTCACTAATTTCGGCCAAACAGGTCCTTATGCACATTACCGCGCCAGCGATCTCACCTTGCAAGCGATGAGTGGGATTATGGCCATTAGCGGGCAAGTCGATCGCGAACCGCTCAAGCATGGCTTGTCGCAATCGTTCTATTGCGCCGGATTGACCGCAGCCTATGCCTCGACGATGGCGTACAGCGCCGCACAAGTCGATCAATTTGGCGAGCACGTCGATGTATCGATTCATGAATGCCTTGCCTCAGAACTGGTCTTGAACCAGTCGTATTACGGTTTCTTAGGCGCCGTGCAGGGTCGCCGTGCTGTTGTTCAAGATCCATTTGCCGGCGAACCTATCGCTGCACGCAAAGGTTTTTTAGCGTTTCAAACGGGTGGAGGTGCCCCCTTTGAAACGCTCGCCGACTTGTTTGGTCGCCCAGAATTTCGTGAGCCTAGATTTGCCAGCCCACCGCAGCGTGAGAAACGCGTGCCTGAAGTGCGTGCGTTACTTGAAGAGTGCGTGCAAGACCGCGATGCCAAAGAAGTGTTTTTGGCCGGCGCTTCAAAAAGGATATTGATTGGCATGGTGCAAAGCGCAGACGATCTGCTGAACTGCGAGCATCTAAATGAACGTCAAGCTTTCGCCGAAGTTGAACATCCAGCCACTAACACACACTTACAGTTTCCAGCAGAGCTCACTAAACTTTCTGTCACGCCGACAAAGGTACGACGACGCTCGCCGATGCTCGATGAGCATCGACACGAAATCCTAGTCACACAGCTCGGCTTGAGTCCTGTCGAACTTTCAAGCCTTGATGCTGCAGCAACGGCGGGACATTAATCATGGAAAAGAAAAAGAAGCTTCCTTTAGAGGGTGTTCGGGTTCTAGATTTGTCGTATGTCTTTGCTGTGCCTTATATGGCTGGGCTCTTGAGTGATCTCGGTGCCGAAATCATCAAGATCGAAGCGCCACACAAACTTGATCAAACACGCGGTCGCGCCTTTGGGCCCTATCTTGATAACGATCCAGCGCAAGACCCCTGGAATCGTTCAGGTATTTTTTATGTCGTCAATCGAGGTAAGCGCTCGTTAGCACTTGATTTGGGCCAAGAGAAGGGCCAAGAAATCTTTCGAGATCTGGTTCGAAAAAGTGACATCGTGCTTGAAAACTACACACCTCGCGTGATGCGCAAGTGGGGCTTAAATTACGACGAGCTCAAAAAAATTAAACCCTCACTTATTATGTTGTCGAACACTGGCTATGGTTCGAGCGGGCCTTGGTCCGCTTTTCCTAGTCAAGGCACAACACTTGAAGCGACCATGGGCGTGACTTTCTACACTGGCTATGAAGGTGATAAGCCGTGGAAAGTCGGCCAATCTTATCCGGACTTTATCGCCTGCTGGGCTGGCATGAACGCCCTATGGGCTGCGATCGTACACATGCGCAAGACTGGGCAAGGTCAATGGATCGACTGCGGCATGTATCAACTGGGGCTCTCGCTTATCCCTGAGGCGCTGATACAAAAGCAACTCGACGGCACAGACCGCCCTCGCATTGGCAATGAAGACCTTGAACACGTGCCGAGTAATTTATATCGCGCGAGCGGAAACGATCAATGGATTGCGATCACCGTTGACTCGGATGAACGTTGGGCTAAGCTTGCTGCGTTGATGGGTCAACCTGCGCTCGCACAAGATATACGTTACGCGACCGCCGCTGCAAGACGCACTCACCGCGCAGAGCTCAACGCGCTGGTCGCAGCGTGGACGCTTTCTCGTGAGGTCAATGAGTTGACTTCTATCTTGCAAGCGCAAGACATCGCAAGCGGCCCAGTATTGAACAGTAAAGACCTTTTCATTAACGAACACCTGCAACACCGCGGTTTTTATGAGCGCGTCGAACACCCGGCGCCAATTGGCCCACGCCCGATTATCGGTCGCCCTTACCGGCTACGCTTTCGGGATGCACATATCAAGAAATCGGGGCCACGCTTTGGTGAAGATAATGATGCGATCTTGCGCGACATACTGGGGATGACAGCAGAGCAGATTGCTGAGATCAAAGCCAATAAAGTTGTGTGTGACCTGCCCACCAACCCAGGCTTGTCGGGCACGATGGACACCGAAATGATGCTGCGCTTGGGTACGCTTTCAGCTGTAGACAAAGACTACCGCAGCATAATGGGTGTAGACCGTTAAAGGGATCGCCATGCAACGCTGTTCTTACGCTACCTTTTCGTACCGAAAGTTTTTGCGTTTAGTCGTTACGGCCATCCTTTGCTATGTACCCGTCAGCACGTGGGCTCAAGCCTATCCGAATCGCCCCATTACCTTTATCGTGCCCTATGGGCCGGCAGGCTCTACCGATCCAATTTCTCGACAGTATGCCGCTCAACTTGAAAAAGTATTAGGCGTCGAAGTCAATGTCGAAAACAAACCCGGTGGCTCAGGGACAATTGGCTTTGGCATCATTGCACGCGCCAAACCAGATGGCTACACAATCGGCCTGGGCACGAACAGTATTTTGGCGTACCAACCCCTTGTCAACCAAGGCCTGACCTTCAAAACACCTGACGCGTACCAACCGATCGCCAAGCTTGGTGAGATGCCAGTCATTCTGGTTGTACGTGCAGATTCACCTTGGAAAACGTTAGACGAATTTTTAGCGCATGTAAAAAGTAACCCGAATAAGGTACGCGCATCAGTATCGGGCTTACGTACCGTCCCAGATTTAGTCGCCCAAGAATTCAACAAAAATAGCGGGCTCAAGCTGCGTACGATTCCCTTCACCGGCGGCAGCGGCGAAGCATTGTTAGCGCTGCTGGGTAATCGCGTCGAAGCCACGCTCTTTACCGGTGCGGTCGGTATTCCGGGCCAGGTTCAAGCGGGTAAAGTGAGGGTGCTTGCCGTCTTTAAAAAGGGGGTCTACGACCCTGTGCCTGAGGCCACTTCAACCATCGATCAAGGCTACCTTACAACGCTATCAGCCCAGTTTTATGTCATGGCACCCAAAGGCTTGCCCAAAGAAGTGTTTGACAAATTAGTCAGTGCCTCAGCGCAAGTGATCAACAGCCCCGAGTACGCAACATTTGCAAAAGAAGGGTACGCCCTCGAACCCAAAAGCCCCGAAGCTCTTGGCGCAGAAATCGTGCGCGATACACAAACCTTTACTGAACTACTGAAGTTACTCGATCAAAAACCTTGAAAAATAACTTATGACTAGTTCTTCCATTTCAAAACGCACCGCGTACCTGTCAACGGGCGGGTTTGGGCTTTTGCTGTCGGCAGGGTATCTTGCGATGGCAACCCAGCTGCCGCTAGGAGAAATGGACGCGCCAGGCGCTGGCTTATTTCCGGTCTTAGTTGGCGCCATCATGTGCTTTGCCAGCCTAGCGACCGTATGGGAAGGCTGGCAAACACCATCGAGCGACGGCATCGAACTACCTGTCGGGCAAGACCGCACGCGTTTGTTCAAACTGATTGCTTTACTCGCCCTCTACTTCACTGCGATGCCGTGGTTAGGCTATTCACTCAGCAGCTGGGCCTTCGCCCTACTTTTGATGCGGCTCTTATCGACGCTCTCTTGGTGGCGTTGCGGTGCCTACGCAGCGCTGATGACAGGGGTGATCTATTTTTGCTTTATCTACTTGCTCAAAGTGCCAATGCCGTCTTTCGCAATCTCCTTTTAAAAATAATAGGTCTCGATCTTTATGGATGCACTTGACGGAATTTTTTACGGCCTGAGCGTTGCGTTTACCTTTAACAATCTGCTGGCTGCGTTGGTTGGAGCACTGGCCGGAACTTTGATTGGTGTCTTGCCGGGCTTAGGCCCCACAGCAGGAATCGCAATGATCTTGCCGCTAAGCTATTCGCTCGATCCAACAAGCGGTCTGATCATGATGGCAGGTATGTTTTATGGTGCGATGTACGGGGGTTCGACGACGGCGATTTTAGTCAATATGCCAGGCGAGTCGGCTTCTGTGATTACCTGTATTGATGGCTATAAGCTCACCAAGAAAGGCCGTGCAGGTGCAGTATTAACAATCGTAGCCGCCGGCTCATTTGTCGGTGGCGTGATCTCGGTGATGGGCGTGATGCTCTTTGCGCCAGCCCTAGCCGAAGTGGGTTTACTGTTTGGGCCAGCGGAGTTTTTTGCATTGACTGCCGGCGGCTTGCTTTTGTTTTCAAGGATTTCAGGTGGGTCACTCGCCGCAGGGATTTTTCCGATGGCGATTGGCTTAATACTCAGTACGGTTGGTCAGGAAGCAGTGACCGGTCAAGATCGGTTTACCTTTGGTTTAGCCGACTTAACACTTGGCGTTGAACTCGTCGCTCTCGTTGTCGGGCTCTATGGCATTGCCGAAATTATGAGCGTAGTCGAAACGCTTCAGACGCAAGTCAAGCCCTTACCCGTCAAACTACGCGATATGTTTCCTTCGCGCAAAGAATGGAGTCGGTCTGTTGCTCCGTTTGGACGGGGCACAATTTTAGGGTTTATCTTTGGCCTGCTACCAGGCCCTTCTGCAACACTAGCGAGCTTTGCGGCCTACCGGCTTGAGAAAGGTGTCTCAAAATACAAACACGAACTTGGTGAGGGTGCGATCGAAGGCGTGGCCGGCCCTGAGACCGCGAACAACGCTGCAGCCACCTCGTCGATGGTGCCGTTACTCGCACTCGGCATCCCGTTTGGTCCAGTCACGGCCCTGATGCTTGCCGCCATGATGGTGCATGGTGTGCAGCCAGGCCCAATGATGATGACCGCGCATCCTCAAGTCTTTTGGGGTGTGATTGCTTCGATGCTTGTCGGCAACGTCATGCTCGTTATTTTAAACGTGCCACTCGTCAGTCTTTGGGTCAGCTTGCTTCGTGTGCCAAATCATATTTTCTTGCCCGTGATTTTAATGATGGCTTCGATTGGTTGCTATAGCGTACGTAACAGCATGCTCGATGTAGGCATGTTGCTTGTCGTGGCTGTAATCGGCTACACCTTGCGCAAGCTTGAGTTTCAATTAGCGCCGATGGTCGTTGGCCTGGTACTGGGGCCGTTGATCGAAAAGCACATGCGCGAAGGGCTGTTTATGAGCTTGGGTGAAGTGTCGGTGTTCTATACCAGCCCAATCGCGATTGTCATTTGGATCTTAGTCATTGCAGTCTTGCTGCTTGAGCCTCTGCGCCAACTTGCAGCGCGTGTGCTCGGCATCAAAATTAAAAAAATTATTCCAGAGAGCTCTGAATGAAAAACCTTCTCGAACCTTTTCGTTTTCGTAACGGTGTTTGGGCACCGAACCGCTTAGCGCTCGCGGCGCTGACAAATTCACAAAGTCATGCAGATGGAACCCTCAGTGATGAAGAGTTGCATTGGCTAAACCTCAGAGCCGAAGGCGGCTTTGGCATTATTACGTCATGCGCGGCTCACGTTTCAAAGCTTGGTCAAGGCTGGCCGGGTGCACTCGGGATTTCTGAAGATGCGCAGCTGCCGGGTTTAACGCGGCTCGCCGATGCAATGCATCAACGCAAGAGCCTAGCCTTGATGCAAATTTTTCATGGTGGCTTGCGCGCAGATCAAACGGTCTGTGGTGGACAACCCATCAGCGCAAGTGATGGCGGCCCGAGTGGCGCCCGTGCGGCAACCGAGCAAGAGCTTGAGCAAGTCATCGAAGATTTTGCACAGGCAGCTGTACGTGCGCATGCAGCGAAGATGGACGGCATTGAAATTCACGGTGCGCATGGCTATCTGTTTACGCAGTTTTTAAGCACGACTGAAAATCGGCGTACCGATCAATGGGGCGGTTCATACGAAAACCGCGCGCGACTCTTACGAAGAACAATGCAAGCGGTTCGCGCGCGTGTACCCAAAGACTTTGTCGTAGGCGTTAGGATTTCGCCCGAAGACGGTGGCAACGCACGCGGCATCGATTTAGACGAAAGCCTTCAACTCGCGAAATGGCTTACCGATGATGGCATAGATTTTTTACATATATCTTTATGGGATGCCTTTAAGCAGTCAATCAAACGACCTGCCGAGCACCCCTTAGATATTTTCAAGCGCGTGATCCCGGCTGATTTACCTCTGTTTACCGCAGGGCACATTTGGGATCGTCAAGATGCTCAGAAGGTATTAGACCTTGGTGCTGATGTGATTGCCTTGGGGCGTTCCGCAATTTTGAATCCCAATTGGCCCAAAGACATCGAGAACCCAGCCTGGCAACCAAAGCGCTTACCGACAACATCGGCGCATTTACTCAGCGTGGGCTTACAGCCAGTATTTATCAATCGCTTAAAACCGCGGCCAGGGTTTATTGCTGATTAACGTGGGCGCTCGGCGCGAATGCCCGGGCGTCTTTCAAAAGACGCTCGAGAAACTCACTCACATGCCAAATGACTTTCACATGCGCTTATGCCGACTGGCCCACTTTGGGTACCTTTACCCAACCTGGGTCTAACCCAATCGTACCTTGCGCTGCGAGTGCCTGAATTTGCTCAGCGCTGTAACCAGCTGTCGCCATCACTTCAGCCGTATGCTGGCCTAAGCGCGGTGGTGGCAAACGAATTTCACCAGGCGAGTCACTGAATTTAATTGGCAAGCCCGCCATTGCGATTTTGCCCAAACCGTCAAGATCCATCTCGTGCACCATATCGCGCGCCAATACTTGAGGTTGCACGACAACTTTATCGATCGTATTGACGGGTGAACAAGGCACATCTTGCTCAATCAAACGCGCTTGCCAATGCGCGAGAGGTTGAGTGATGATGATGTCGCCGATCAACTGGATCAACAAAGGACGATTCAACGAACGCATCTCGGGGTTCAAAAATCTTGGATCCTCTACCCACTCAGGTCGCTCAAGTACGGTGCATAAACCTTTCCACATCCGCTGATTGAATGACGAGATCACAAGCCACTGATCGCTCGCCTGATAGGCGCGATAGGTTGGACTGCCCAGCGAACCACTCCCACTGGGACCAGGCACTTCGCCACTTGAGAAATATCGCGTGAAGAACTGTGCGAGCATCGACATGTGGCCTTCGAGCAAAGACGTGTCGACACGCTGTCCACGGCCTGTACGATGACGAGTCTCGAGCGCCATCATGATGCCAATCGTACCGAACATCCCTGCACCGACGTCAGCCACCGACATGCCCATCTTGGCGGGGCTACCCTCTGGATCACCGGTGATACTCATTGATCCGGCATAAGCCTGCATGAACAGATCATTGGCTGGCTCTCGGCTTAAAGGCCCTGTGGCGCCAAAGCCACTGATTGCGCAATAAACAAGACGAGGGTTCACCTTAGATAAACTTTCGTAATCGAGCCCCAAACGATCGAGCGCTCCCATGCGATAGTTATGCACAAAGACATCGGCCTCTTCGATCAGCTTGCGTGCAATCGCTACCCCTTCAGGTGATTTCAGATCAATCGCCATACCGCGCTTATTGCGGTTTGCCGCGGCGTAGTAGTAACTCATCGAATCATGGAAGTAAGGCGCCCACACACGGCTATCGTCACCGGTGACTGTGCGTTCTATCTTGACGACATCCGCGCCATAATCACCCAAGAGCATGCCGCAAAACGGGCCCGCCATTGCAACACTAATTTCAACAACTTTAATACCGGCTAATGGTGCTGTCATGTACATCTCTTTCAGTGATCGATTGCTGACCTGCTCACCTCAAACAGCGCTGTCTGAGGTGTCTAACTCAATCTGCTTAGACGTGCGGTGCATCAATGCCCTTGAGCCAAGTCGAACTGCGCTCGCCAAAACCAATACCGGCTCGCTTCTCAAGCCAATAGGCATAGCTATCAGGCACGGTCCCAAACGGATTATCTTGACCGAGTTTGCTAGCTGCATCCAACGCCCAGTTTGGGTTGTGCAACATCTCGCGCCCGATTGCCACGATATCGGCCTGACCCTTTTGTAAAATGCTCTCTGCTTGGTCAGCGTGAATAATCAACCCAACAGCCATCGTCATGATGTCTGCACCGTGACGGATTTTTTCTGAGTAAGGGACTTGATAACCATAAGAAGGTTTTACGGGTGACAGCACAGCTGATTTTTCTGACATGCCGCCGCTGCTGCAATCAAACACGTCCACACCCTTGGCTTTAAGCACCTTGGCCAAATTGATACTGTCTTCAATTGTCCAACCTACCTCGTCGACTGCGGAGGTTCTGTAAAACAATGGCTTGTGATGGGGCCATGATTGGCGGACTCGTTCAACCACTTCAATCGCGAACCGCATCCGTTTTTCAGGCGTACCGCCGTATTCATCAGTGCGCAGATTAGTGGTCGCCGACAAAAACTGATGGGTCAAATAACCATGCGCACCGTGTAACTCTAAAATATCGTAGCCAGCACGATCGGCCCGCTCAGCGGCTTTACCCCAACATTCAATTTGCTCTTGAATATCTTTGATCGTCATTGCCCTTGGCAACGCCGCTTTTGAGTTCAAACTTATGGCACTTGGGCCGATCAGTTCCCACTCCTCTCCGTGATCCACGCCCTTTTGACTTGCATCTAAGGGCGCACGGCCTTTCCAAGGAACTGAATTACGCGCCTTGATGCCAGAGTGACCTAACTGAATCCCGACCGTAGCGCCATAAGATTTCACAAAAGAGGTAATGCGCTGCATCTGCGGGATGAACTCATCTTTCCACAAGCCTAAATCTGATGGCGTTGTGCAACCGCGAGGGTCAACTTTGGTTGACTCAACCATGACCAAGCCCACGCCACCGACAGCGTACTTGGCGTAATGCGCAAAATGCCAGTCACTGGCATGACCATTGACTGCAGAATAGGTCAGCATCGGCGACAGGGCAATACGATTGCGGATGACTACGTCACGAATTTGAAGGGGCGAAAATAATTTGCTTTGCATATTGATCTCTTGAATGAATTAGTCTGGTTTGATGTTGCCAGCTTTGATAACTTCAGCCCATTTGGCCGAATCGTTTTTAATCACTTCGGCAAATTGTTGGGTGGTTTGTATGATTGGCTGCGAACCAAGCTTGGCCAATTTTGCAATGACCTCAGGATCTGCCAACGAGGTGCGTACCGCGGCGTTCAGCTTTTCTACAATTGGCTGAGGCATGCCCTTCGGACCAATCAGACCGTACCAGAGCGAAATACTAAAACCTGGCAAACCAGTTTCAGCAACCGTTGGGATGTCAGGCATCAAAGGCGAACGCTCTGGCAAAGCAATCGCTAAAACCTTTAGTCTGCCCGAGTTCAATTGAGGCAACACCTCAGGCGTATTGTTAAACATGAGCTGTACTTGACCTCCCATCAAACCCACCATGGCCTGTGAGCCCCCCTTGTAGGGAACATGAACCATTGAAATACCAGCGGTTTGTTTAAAGAGTTCCATCGCCAAGTGATTAGACACTCCATTACCCGATGAGCCGTAGGTAATGCCATCAGGTTTGGCTTTAGCCTGTGCAATCAAATCCTTGACTGACTCGACTTTAAAAGTTGGATGAACGATCAGTAAGTTCGGTACCTCTGCAAAGTTTGCAATGCCGACCAAATCTTTTAGTGGATCGTATTTAATGTTTTTATACAAAGACTGATTTACAGTCACGATCCCTGAGTACACCATTAACAAAGTGTAGCCATCGGCAGGTGCTTGCAGCATATTCTCAACAGCAATCATGCCGCTTGCGCCGCCTTTATGATCAAAAACGATAGGTTGTCCTAGCTGTTTAACCAGATGGTCTGCCATGACGCGTGCCAAGATATCAGTACCACCGCCCGGTGGCGCTGGTATCAACAAGCGAATGGGCTTAGTTGGATAGTCTTGAGCGAAGCAGCTGGCAGTCAACGCCAACAAACTCGCCAGCAAAACTGACCGCACGCTGCGGCCTAGGGTGTTTCTCATCGTTGCCCTCCTCGGCGCTGATGTCTGATTGCAGATTCTTCGCTCTTGGGCGGTTTGAATCTGTTTGATTTTCAAAAACTATACCCTACATAAGAAGCTACGGATAGCCGTTACGATTTCGTCTGGGCGGTACTCCATCGACAGGCCCACCGCGTTTTGTAGTTGTGCAAGTGATGCCCCGGGAATCAGATCGCACAGGAGCTTGCCTTGGGGACCGTAATGCGCCTCTTGCGGTGTTAAAAGCTCTAACACCAGCGTCCTAGCCTCAATACGCTTGACCACCTCGGGTAGGTCAAACGCAAAAATTGCCCGATACAAAGGGACGATGCTCTCCCATCCATGCAGATGATCAAGGACGCGAACTTCAGCCTGAGCAAGGTCTTCAGCCTGAGTGGCTTGAGCATTCACTAACTCAGGCGGCCACCAAAATCCTTCGACCGCAGCCTGTGTCATGTTCCAGGCTTTCAATAAGTGGGATCCGTCTGAGCTTTGGGAAAACTTAGGAAAATACTTCTCGCAGTAAGGTGCTAAGGCCGCATTACGCGTCTTCATATCAAGGATTAGGCTATGCGTTTGCCCAGCCAAAATCACATCACCTACCCGCTCGGGCCAATTTGCAGCCAGCGCGGCAGCGATTTTATTTCCAGTATGTAGACCAAATATGTGGGGGCGCTGCAACGAAAGCGCATCCATGAACTCAGTCAGCGTTTGAGCCAAGCTATCAATCGTCGGATGATCAGCCATCCGAGCCGAATACCCGAAGCCAGGCAGATCAATCGCGATCGCTCTGAAATCTTTTGCGAGCAACGGCAGCATATGGCGATAACAACTACTTGAACGCCCGGCAGCATGCATCAAAATTATTGGCGGTGCGTCTGGCGCTCCAGCCTGCGCGTAGTGGATTTGACCAAGCGAGACAGTCGCGTAACCATACTGAATCGAAATGTCTGAATGCTTAATTGACATCGCTAGGCTCCTTTGCCGATTAGGTTCTGCATATGCTAACGTGTCTGGATGAATAACATTTGCGACTGTCATTTTCACGTCTTCGCCGCACCTGACAAATTTCCAATGGTGCCCACGCGGGGCTACGAGCCGCCCGTTTTAGCAATCACTGACTATCAACGGCTCTTTGCCCCGCTAGGCGTCACGCGGATGGTATTGGTGCAGCCCTCATGCTACGGCGCAGACAACCGTTACATGCTCGACGAATTAAAGAGCTTAGGTACGCAGGGTCGAGCGGTTGTAGCAGTCGCGTCCGACGTGACGACCGAAGAACTTGCTGCGATGCACAAAGCTGGGGCGCGAGGTATTCGTGTCAACGCGGTCGGAGGCAGCACCTTGTCGCTGGCCCAGTTGGCTGACATCGCCCCTAAACTTCATGCCTTAGGTTTGCACGTACAAACCTTCATGCCTTTGGGCCAACTGCCTAGTGTCGAACAGGCACTGCTCGCAACTGGCTTGCCTATTGTCTTGGATCATTTCGGCTCAGTCGATTCGCGCTTGGGGCTCGAACAACCCACCATGAAAGCCTTAGGGCGCATGCTTGCGACAGGCCGCGTGTGGGTCAAGCTTTCTGCGGCGTTCCGAATTACACAGTCTAGTGCGCCCTATCAAGATTTAGTCCCTTATGCGCAAGCGTTAATGAACCTGCGCCCTGACCGAATGGTTTGGGGCTCAGACTGGCCCTATATCCGGTTCATCGACAAGGTTGCACCAGACTTTAACCCGCTTCATTTTTTCATGGACGCGATTCAGAGCGAAGATCACCGTCAACGTTTGTTTGCGGATAACGCAAAAATTCTTTATCAGTTTGACTAAATCTCGAAGAGCACATCTGAGCGAATTTTTGCGATCAGATATGCCATGACATAACTTTACCGAGCTGACGCATGCGCACTATTCAGACACTTCTTTTGCTGTTTCTCACGCTAAAGACTTCACTCGCGCTCGCGGTTGATCCGATCACCATTATTTGGCCTTCACCGCCTGGGGGTGGAGGTGATATTTACTTTCGAATTTTTGGCAAGGTCATCGAAAAAGAGTTTGGCATCCCCGTCATGGTGAGTAATATCTCGGGCGGTGGCGGCAGCATTGGTGTCGCAAAAATGGTGAGCTCAAAGCCAGACGGAACAACTTTGGCGGGCGCCTGGACCGGACCGATCTCGATCGCACCACATACTTTGGGCGTCAGCTATACCCCGGATGACTATATCCCTGTCATGCTCTTTAGTAGCGCGCCGTATGTGATCTGCACACGCCCTGACTTTCCAGCAAACACCGCCACTGAGCTTTTAGCACTCCTGAAAAAAAATCCAAATCAATACTCGTTTGGTACCGATGGCCCTGGTGGTCTAGGGCAACTGGCCGCAACGCGCGCCTTCTTATCCTTCGGCATTACACAGCGCGACATTCCGTATAAAGGTGCTGGGGAATCCCGCGTCGGTCTCCTGGGCGGACATGTCGACATGTACGTGGGGTCAATTCCACCCATTTTGCAGTTCATACAAGCAGGCTCGGTCAAATGTCTTTTAGTAACAGCCGCTAAGCGAGCCAAAGCGCTACCGAACACCACCAGTCTGTCTGAACTTGGTATCGCTAGTGAGGAAACCGTACTGTGGCGCGCAATTTTTGTTCCACGAGGCACTCCTCCTGAACGAATCGCCTACCTTGAAAAAATTCTCGAGACAGCGGCACGGTCTCCGGAAGCGATGAAGTTTTTAGATGAGGTCGGCGAAACGCTCGACATCGTCAAAGGCCCTGCGCTAATCAAACAATTAAAAGATGAACATGACAAGCTAGGCGAGGTAGTCAAAGCGGCGGGGCTGGCCAAGAAATAGCGCTCTTGAAGTTCAGTCGTGTGTTTCACAACCACTAATCTTGCCTAAACACCTACCCTTTGTTTAGCCCAGTCGAATAGTCCAAGCATCCTCAATCATCCTAAGAGACTTGTGTGACATTAGCCAGAGAACGTTTCAGACAATTACTTGAAAGCCATACCTGCCACCGAGCGGCTCCTATTTTTGATCCGCTCTCTGCACGCATCGCGGACATGCAAGGCTGGAAGATAGCGAAACTATCTGGATCCGTTGCAAAATTTGCTAATCTCGCGATTCCGGATGGCATTGCACTATCAAATATTTCTGACCTCGTGGACGTGTGTTGGCGCATACAACGCGCGAGCGACCTGTGTTTAATCGCTGATGCTGACGATGGCGGTCCTCATGCGCTCGCCGTCATGCGCACAGTCAGAGAGCTAGAGTCAGCAGGCGTCTGTGCCATCGAAATTGAAGATGTACGAGTACCCATGGCTTTAGGTACAGAAGCACGATCTGGCAAACAAGATAAGCAGGTGTCAGACAGCCATCTCTATCCGGATATGGTTGCTCTTGATGAACAAGTCAATAAACTTAAGGCTGCAGTCCAAGCACGGCGCGATCCCCTCACGATGATTGTGGCAAGAACGCGGGCACTAGAACATCTGCCGCGAGCACAGGCTTTACTCAGAATTGCGGCTTACAGCAAGAGCGGTGCCGAGGCGTTGATGTTTCCTGAGTTGCCAAACGGTCACAGCGATATCGAAGCAATACGAAGCGTATCGTCCTTGCCGCTGTTTGTTTTACGCATGCCCCCAGAGTTAGTCGCCGACACTGCATACCTGCAGATGAACGCGGTTCAAATACGCTACCTTGGTCAATCGCCATACACCATGGCGGTTCAGGCAATCTACGATGGGCTTGCACACCTGAAAGCAGAAGGTGACCCAATTGCGCTTAAGTCGCGACAAGCCTCAACACAATTATTGCGCGAGGTTGATCGCTCGGCAGAGTTTCAATCGTGGCAACTCAAAAATGCTGAACAATGACAGCGTGCTAGTCGCGCACTCTGCGTCCTCGCACTGAATCTAAAAGCTCTTGCTATCGTTGCGTTAAAGTTCAGCTCGGTAGCGCGCGAGCATCTCTTCTTGTGTTTCTGCAGGCGTGCTCATCCCTGCTTGCTCATTGATCATGTCACCCATCGTTGGCATAAGCGATCGTTGGATGTGACTTTGAGAATCCCAGAGCTTTGAACGCATAAACGCTTTCGCGCAGTGCAGGTAGGCTTGCACGACCGTCACTTTGATCACAAGCTTGGGCGCACGCACTTCAGTGGTGCACTGCTCAAGGTCGGCAGCATCTACCGACAAACTCGCGGTTCCGTTCACGCGCAAGGTCTCGTCCATACCTGGAAGCAAAAATAACATCCCTACCTTACCGGTATGAATAATATTTTCGAGGGTATCTAACCGATTGTTACCAGGAGAATCGGGCACCAACAACGTATGCGGGTCAAGGACTTTGACAAAACCTGGTGCGCCCCCACGCGGCGACGCGTCAAGCATTTGATCCAGACCGAGGCTTGAGATTACGACAAAAGGTGACAGCCCGATAAAGCGTTGGCAGTGCACATCGAGTGCCGACAGCTGTTTTTTTACAGCTCTTTCTTTTGCTGGGGCATATAAGCCCCGTAACTGCTCGATAGTCTGGATCATCTTAGTCATCAATTACATCGTGACAACAATTTTGCCAAAGTGCTGATTTGCACGCATACGTGCAAAGGCATCGGCGAGTTTGTCAAAGCTGTAGCTGCTATCGATTGGCAAAGCGAGTTGACCTGATTTTAAATAGCCAGCCAAGTCTGCCATCGCAAGCCTGGTAATCTCGCGCACCTCGTCTACGCTACGCGTGCGAAACGTGACGCCCGTGTACTTAATGCGCTTGAGTGCGTGTAAATCAAAATCGAACTCAGCAAAACGTCCGGCTAAACGACCCACGTTTACGATTCGACCAAGAACCGCGCAAGCTTCAATGTTAGGAGTACCAAACTTGCCAGACAATTGGTCAATAATCAGATCGACGCCCTTGCCGCCATTGGCCTCGGTTGCAAGCTTTGGCCACTGAGGATCACTATTGTCGATCGCAAAATCAGCACCAAACTGTTTAAGTTGCGCACGCCGCTCTGGGTTAGACGAGGTGCCGATGACCGTCTTAGCGCCCATCAATTTTGCAATCTGCATCGCCATCAAACCCACGCCTGACGAAGCACCCTGAATCAGCACAGTCTCGCCTTTACGCAATTCGCCCGCAGTGACTAACGCGTTATGCATTGTTGTGACAGCGATGGGCAAGGTGGTCGCTTGCTCAAAGCTCATAGAGTCGGACGGGATTGCCATGGCACGCCCCCAGTCAGCGACGGCATATTCGGCGTATCCGCCTGACCCAGAACACATCACTCGATCACCGACCTTCAAACCTTTTACATTGGCACCAAGCTCGACCACCTCACCCGCCCACTCAAGACCGGGTACTGTGCCAGCACCGCCTTGGCTACCGTGCATGCCACCTGCGATCACGCCAAGGTCAGCGCGATTCAAGCCAGCGGCGCGCACACGCACCAACACCTGCTCTGCCGTTGGGACGGGCTTTGGAGCCTCGGTGATGTGAAATCCTTCAGTCGTCAATACAGCTGCTTTCATGTTTTGTCTCCAGTTTCTATGAAATTTTTTACGCTAATCGCACTTTGCACTCATGCCGCCATCGACAACGAGCTCGGTGCCGGTAATGAACCGTGCCTCATCCGAGGCTAAAAACAATACTGCGTTGGCGGTATCTCGACCATCGCCCATAAACGACATGGGGATGCGCGCTTGCCGACGCTTTAACAAACCCTCTGCATCGCCACCGGCCTGAGCACCCGCTAGCACCGCTTCTACGAGTGGAGTGTGCAGCAAGCCTGGCAGCACTGAATTCACACGGATCCCTTTTTTTGCATACTCAACAGCAACCACGCGACCAAATTGAATCACACCGGCCTTTGCAGCAGCGTAACCCACTTGCGGTGCTCCAGAGAAACGAATCCCTGACGTCGATGAAATGTTCACAATCGAACCGGCGCCTTTAGCCTCCATGATGGGCATCACATATTTGCACATCAAGAAAACAGTCTTCAGGTTGATGTCGATCTGCGCGTCCCAATTTTCTTCACTCAGCTCGATTGGGCCACCACGCACTGGACCGCCAACGTTATTCACCAAGATATCTACGGTGCCGTATTGCTTCAGACATGCGGCGACTAGTCCCTGAATCGCCTTGCTGTCTGTGACATCACAGGTGTAAGGCGTGACATCACCGTCAAACTCTTTAATCAACGCCAGTGTGTCAGTCATCGCTGACATATCTTTATCGACCGCAAATACGCGCGCACCTTCTTGGGCAAAACGCATGGCAATCGCCCTGCCGTTACCCCAGCCAGGGCCCACGCAACCGGCGCCCGTAATAATTGCGACTTTGTTCGCGAGCCTACCCTGTGAATGCGTCATACGATATCTTTTAAAAAGTGATTACGGAGTCGTTGAGGTCAAACCGCCGTCGACCACAATTGTTTGACCGGTGATGTAACGCGCTTCATCGCTTGCTAAGAACACAACCGTATTGGCAACATCCCAAGCATCCCCCATATAGCCGGCGGGTACCTGCTTGTGACGATGCGCCACAAACCCTTCGAAGTCGCCCTTGGCGTATTTGTCTGCGAGCCGCTTGACGAGTGGAGTAAATACCAACCCAGGCGCAACACAGTTCAGCCTAACCCCGCGCTCAGCGTAGAGAACACCGGTTGTTTTTGTGAGCTGCATTAATGCTGCCTTACCAGCCGCGTACCCAACTTGAGGTTTTCCAACATAGCGCAAGCCTGCAACCGATGAAATACTAATCACCGAGCCCTTGCCTTGGGCCTCCATGATGGGCAGCACATACTTACAGGCTAAGAAGGCAGCTTTTACGTTGATATCCATCTGGTCGTCCCAGATCTGTTCGCTCATACTCACTGGGTCACCTGGTTCGGAGCGCCCCACGTTATTAATCAAAATATCAATGCGTCCGTATTGCGCCATACAGGCATCGACCAGTTTTTTTACCTCATCAGCTTGCGTCGCATCGCCCGCCATCACATGAGCGACACCACCCTCATCTTCGATAATTTTTTTCGTTTGCTGCGCAGCCTCGATATTCAGGTCAGAACCAAAGATGCTTGCACCTTGTCTGGCTAACGCGACAGAAATCGCTTTGCCGTTACCCCAGCCTTCGCCAAGTGTGCCGCAACCGGTCACTAACGCGACTTTGCCATCTAATCTAAACACGGTGATTCCTTTTTGATCTTGAAAGAGGTTTATCTATATTACCTGCCCAACATCAGCGCGGCAAAAGCACGTTGCACGCCTGGGTCGGCTGTGTAGAAAACGCTCATGACAGGCCCGACGCGAACAATCAAACGAGGGGCGATGAGCCAACTTAACGCTGGTAAATAAATAAATTTTGCCTGACGTATCTGAGCGACACTCACTTGTTTTTTCCAGACCCAGGTCTGTTCGATCAGTCCGCCCTTGATCGACGTGCGGCTTCTGAGTATCCAGTAATACACCACCAGAACAATCGCCAAGGCAGTTGCCCACACTAACCCCGCCGATAGCGAAAAGGCATGCCAATCCATAATTCTTGAGGCACGGGTACCCCAATAGATGAGTGCGCCGACCAAAATAGAGGCCAATAACTTAATCAACACAGTGAAGGCCGGACCTTCTGCCTCAAGCGACAAGGATTGCTTGCCTTCGGAGGCGCTCGGCGTTAGGTCGACCTGCTCGTCGGCCGTCGAGCTCGTTTCTAGACTAACAACCGACTCCGTCAACGACTGAGTCATTTTTACTTGTTGTCTTTCATCAGGCCACGCATCAAATCGTTGACCGTGTCTTGCTCGCCCTGAGCATCGGGCTGCTGCAAATCATTTTCAGGGATTTCAATACGAATCGTACTGAGATCAACCTGCACCGGCTTGTCTAAAAATACCGTCACGGTCTGTGGAAAAACGATCACAATCACAACGAGCATGAGCTGAAGGATGACCCAAGGAATTGAGCCTAAATAGATATCTTTTGAAAGCACTTTACCTGGCAACGACCCCGCTTTGAACAGGCTGTCTGCCGTGCTGCGCAAATAAAATAAAGCGAAGCCAAAAGGCGGGTGCATAAAGCTCGTTTGCATATTGACGCACAACAACACGCCAAACCAGATCATATCGATTCCGAGCTTGTTCGCGACTGGCGCAAGCATGGGAAGGATAATGAAGGCTATTTCAAAGAAGTCTAAAAAGAACGCTAAAAAGAAAACAAAGACATTGACGACAACCAAGAAACCAATTTGCCCGCCTGGCAGATCTGATAAAAGGTGCTCAATCCACAAGGCGCCGTCGACACCCTGAAATACCAAAGAAAAAACACGCGAGCCAATCAAGATGAACACAACCATGGCAGTGATCCGCATGGTTCCGGTCATGCCATCTCGGATGATTGGCCAGTTCAAACGGCCATGTACCGCCGCTAAAATAATGGCTCCCATCGCACCCATCGCTCCAGCCTCAGTCGGCGTTGCAATGGCGTAACTCATTCCAGGTAAGCCGCCCATGCTGCCAAGAACAGCGAAAATCAAGATAGCTGAAGGAATAATTCCGCGCAAACACTTCTTCCAAAGTGTCCAGCCATGAAGCGTTCGGGCTGTCACCGGCAAGCCCGGAACCTGAGAGGGCGCGACCTTTGCCAACACGAAGGTGTAGCCTAGAAAAATTAACACCTGCAAGATCGACGGCCCCCAAGCGCCTTTGTACATGTCGCCTACAGAACGCCCTAATTGATCTGCCATCACGACCAAAACCAAAGACGGAGGGACGAGTTGAGTAATCGTGCCTGACGCAGCTAACACCCCAGTCGCGTAACGCATGTTGTAGCCATAGCGCATCATGACAGGCAGTGAAATCATGGCCATCGCGATCACTTGCCCAGCAACGGTACCGGTAATTGCCCCCAGCACAAAACCAACAATAATGACCGAATAGCCCAAGCCACCACGAATCGGTCCGAATAACTGACCCATCGAATCGAGCATGTCCTCAGCTAAACCACATTTTTCAAGCACTGCACCCATCAGGGTAAAAAATGGGATGGCCAACAGCAGGTCGTTAGATAAGATGCCAAAAATATTGAGCGGCAGGTTGTACATGAACGCAGCGGGAAACCATCCCATCTGAATTGCAATAAATCCGCTCAACAATCCAAGCGCTGAAAGCGAAAAGGCAACCGGAAACCCAATCAACATGATCAGGATTAACCCCGCAAACATCAGGGGAGCGAAATCTTGCATGCTCATTGAAGCGGCCTCTCGTAGTGCATGTCCATCTGATAGACGTTATTCAACCAGGCGACTCTTTTAATAATTTCAGCGAGCCCCTGCAGCACCATCAAAGCAAAACCAAGAGGCAACAGCATCATCGCAGGCCAACGAGTCAGGCCCCCAGCATTTGGCGAACCTTCGCCAGAGATGAACATTTGCACAAAAAGCGGCCAAGACAAATAAAAAAACAAAGTCATGGCTGGCATTAAAAAGAAAATCAAACCAAATAAATCAATATAGGCTCGACTTCTGGTTTTCAGGATGCCGTAGATCACGTCGACCCGCACGTGCTCGTTGACGCGCAAGACCTGGGCTGCACCGAGCATGACACAGGCGGCAAAGAGATACCACTGAATCTCAAGCCAACCATTTGAACTGTACGAAAATGCGTACCGCGTAAACGCATTGCCCGCACTGATGACTGCGCAGAACAATACCGCCCACTTGGCGATGGTCGCAAAAAAATCAGTTATCCGGTCAACTAAACCGGCAGCGACAAGCAAATGTTTCATTTCAACTCCGAAGGGCGCGTGGCAAAGGACCTGAGGGCCCAAGCCAACACACTAGCCCAACATCATAACGAAATGTCAGGGTTTGAGTCGAAAATTCACAGGCTCGGGCATTGGCAGATACCCTTAGATTCAGGCGCCCACGTGCCTGACCCGACAAGTCAAGGCCAGACTCACGGGCGTTACACCGAGATTACGATCGCCAATTAGCTTAAATCTTGTACCAAAGATGCCAGGGTCGCGTCAGGCAGGGTTTGAACGTGCATCGGGTACTCAGGGTGCTCACAACCAACCATCATCTGCGCACCTGTCTGCAATGATTTTTTAGCGGCAACGGGCAGCTCAAAGCGCAAAAAATGTACTGCTGAGGTTTTAGTATCGGTTGAGCGCTCAAGGTCTTCGTTCGCGATCGCATATACCCTCGGCTGCCCCTCGACCTGAACAAACATCTTATGTTCGATACCCATGAGTTTGGCTAGCGCAATTTTACGATCGGCCTCGTTAGGATACTCAAGCATCATGGTGGCTTTAAAGTTCGAGCCATCCGGGACTAAGGGGTTATAGGCATGCAGTTCATCCTGAATCCCCTCTTCTTCAAAAATCTTTTCGACACGCAACATCTCTTGAATCTGATAGCGCATCAAAAATTCATTTTCAAAAATGATGTTGACGTGCTCGCCTAAGGAGACTGTGCGCAAGCGTCTTTGTTCAATCGCCTGTTTGCGCATCTCAGGGCGAGCCTTGTGGTATGCCTCTAAGGTCATCAAACTTTCGCGCGTGATTTTGGTCATGCTGTTCTCGTCGTTATTTTTCAAATGCAATGATTAAAGTCCGTAAGCCTTAGCAATCAAGGTCAGCGGATGCGCCATCTCGGCGCTGGCCAAACCGTTTTCTTGCATGCCTTGTTCAATGTGGTGGCCGGCTAGTTGGCAGTCTGAACTAATGTAATTTGGCTCGTTATTGGCCATGGCCTTAAAGACGGGTTTGCCAATCTTCATGGCGGTGGCATGAAACTCTTTTTTAACGCCCCACGTACCCGAGTGGCCAGAGCAGCGCTCGACCACATTGACTTCAGTACCCGGCACTAGCTTCAACATCTCAGCCGTTTTCTTGCCCACGTTTTGCACCCGCGAATGACACGGAACGTGATAACTCACATGACCAAGCGTCTCTGTGAAATCTGTGCTCAACAAACCGTCTCTATTTCTCGCAATGAAATACTCAAAGGGATCCCACATTGCAGCTTTCACGAGTTGTACGTCGGCCTCGTCTGGAAACATCAGAGGGAGTTCTTGCTTGAACATCAACGTACAGGAGGGAATAGGAGTCAAAATTGCGTAGCCTTCGCGCGCAAGCTTGGCAAGCTTCGGAATATTTTTGTCTTTATTTTCAGCAACGGCATCAAGATCGCCAAGCTCGAGCTTAGGCATCCCACAACACGCTTCTTTATTGACTAACTCGTAAGGGATCTTGTTGTGCACCAAAATCTTAATGAGATCCTGACCAATGCCAGGCTCGTTGTAGTTGATATAGCAGGTTGCATAAATCGCGACTTTGCCAGGTGTTTTTTCACCATTCACCACAGGCAAATCGGCCGAAGGCTTTGCCACTTGCGCAAAGGTCTTGGGTGCGTATTCTGGAATCCACGCTTTTTTATCAACGCCTAGCGTGCTCTCCATGAGCGAACGCATCACTCCGGTTTTATTCACAGCGTTTACGGCTTCGGTCACGATTGGGATGCCTGCGAACATACCGAGCTTGTCGGTTGACGACAACACGGCATCACGCATCGTGGTCTCACCCTTTTTAAAACTCACAGCTTTCGCACGCAACATCAGATGCGGAAAGTCAAGATTCCAAGGATGTGGTGGCACGTAAGGACATTTCGTGACATAACAAACATCGCACAAAAAGCATTGGTCTACGACTTTCTTGTAGTCTTTTTTATCAACACCATGCACTTCGCCGTCTTCTGTCTCATCAATCAGGTCAAACATTGTCGGAAACGAACCGCACAAGTTGACGCAGCGCCGACAGCCATGACACAGGTCAAACACGCGTTCCATTTCGGTGTGCAGCTTACCTTCGTCGTAAAAGTCTGGATTCGTCCAGTCTAAGGGGTGACGGGTGGGCGCATCGAGATTGCCTTCGCGGTTGGACATAAAAATCCTTATTTATTGCAAGAAACAGCTATTTAAGGTGGTGCCGAGGGCACGAGTACTCAAGAAAACGAGGATCCTAGAAACCAGGGCTTAAAAAAACTGTGACCAGCAAAGCCGGCCACAGGTCTAGCATCGGTGCGTGAAGGCTCTTGCCTTCGCGCCCAAGCGCTGGCTGACTTTTAGTCGACCAAGGCGTCTAACGCTTTCTGATAGCGATTGGCGTGTGAACGCTCGGCTTTAGCGAGTGTTTCAAACCAGTCAGCAATTTCGTCAAAGCCTTCAGCGCGAGCTGTTTTGGCCATGCCTGGGTACATGTCGGTGTACTCATGGGTTTCGCCATGAACAGCTGAAGCCAAATTGTTACGGCTTGAACCCATTGGCAAACCTGTTGCTGGATCACCAGAAGCCTCTAAGAACTCGAGGTGACCGTGGGCGTGACCAGTCTCGCCTTCGGCGGTTGAGCGAAACAATGCGGCAACGTCGGGTTGACCTTCGACGTCAGCCTTGTTTGCGAAATACAAATAACGGCGGTTTGCCTGTGATTCGCCTGCGAAAGCGTCTTTCAGGCACTGTTCTGTTTTAGAACCTTTGAGCTGGGCCATATAGCCTCCTGACTTTTGAAATAGGGGAATTGGAGCATCAACTGCACAGATCGCCATCAAACCACGCCTGCACCTGACCTCTGGTGAAAGTGTAAGCGGGCTTTGTGACGAAGTGAAGTAAAATTTGTAACATTCGGAACGAATGATCTTCAACGACTGTAGGGTCTTTACGACTCGATCGCCTTTTTATGCGCCGCCAAAGCCATCAGCCTGCGATCTCGCCATAACCGACGCGCCAGCAGCTGGTCTTTTGGCAAAATCGCACGACGCTCAGCCTCGAGTTTGGCAATAATCTCTTCAGACCAGTGGTCGGTTGAGGTCTGCTCGGTTGACATCGCTTGATACATCTCGTCAAACCGATGCGCATAGTCAGCCAAACCATCTGGGGCATTTAAATCGATGGTCTCAAAGGGCCCCATAAACGACCACCGTAACCCCAAGCCTTCACGGATAGTGACGTCTAGACCATCTGCATCGACGTAGCCCTGCTCAACCAACCTGAACGCCTCGCGTAGCAAAGCACCTTGTAAACGATTCAGAATAAATCCACGCAGTTCGCGATGAATTTTGACCGGTTTCTGGCCCACGCTTTCCATGACATCCCAGGCTTTTTGCACAACAGCAGGATCGGTCCAGGGGGCTCCGCAAATTTCAACAACGGGGATCAAGTACGGGGGATTGACCGGATGAGCAATCAGACAGCGCGAGCGGCCGGGTAAGTTTTCGCTAAAAGCTGAGGCTGGGATGCTTGACGTGGAGCTTGCCAACACCGTCGTGGGTGACGCTAGCTTATCCATTTTGGCAAAAATTTCGATCTTCATCTCAACGCGCTCAGGCAAATTCTCTTGCACGTAGTCAACGTCTTGTAAAACCTCTTCAAGCGTGGCGCTTGCGCTAATACGCGACACCAAACCTTTTGGGTCTGTAATTAAGCCAGCGGCCTGAAGGTCAGCAACCTGCTCTTCAATCAGCCTGAACGCCAACGTCACAGCCTTGGGGTCGCCATCCCACATTTTGACCTCATGACCACCGCGAGCAAAGACAATCGCCCATGCCTGACCAATCAACCCTGAACCCACGACTGCGATTTTCATTTTTTCTCCTTTGAAACCTTGCTGCTGAAGTGGCGATGCTAGAGGACCCTCGACAGCTCACGCGATTATTTTTAGTTTAATTAGTGTAGTGCCGAATTGGTTATCAGACAGATTGCCGACCAGGTCGTCAGACCGTCTTGAGCTGCTCGGCAGCTAAACGAACGGTTTGCAAGTGAATATCGACGATCTGATTCACGTCGGTGCTGTACCCGCCAGCCATCATGATCGCCATTGGACAGCGTTGACTCTGCACATATTGCATCACCATCAGATCACGAGCAGCCATGCCCGCCTTCGTCACCTTCAAGCGGCCTAAGCGATCAGACTCGTGGGGATCGGCGCCTGCGAGGTAAAGCACAAACTGGGGCTCGAAGCTTGCTTTGAGCTGTGCCAGAGCCGCGGCCAGAGCCTCGAGGTACGGCCCATCTTGACAGCCATCGGGCAAAGGCACATCGAGCGAGCTCTGTTGCTTATTAAACGGATAATTGCGAGCACCATGCAGCGATAACGTAAAGATCGTCGGATCGCCATGAAAGATCGACGCGGTACCGTCACCCTGATGCACATCCAGATCAATGATCGCAATCTTCGCTTTTGGGTTGCTCGTTTTCTGTAAAACCTTGGCGGCAATCGCTGCATCATTGAATACACAAAAGCCGCTGCCACGCTCGCGATAAGCGTGGTGCGTACCACCTGCAAGATTCACTGAAATCCCATCAATACTTGCCGCGGCACAGGCCGCGAGTGTGGCACCGACCGAGCGCCGCGAACGCTCGACCATTTCGGGGCTCCAGGGAAACCCGATTTCGCGCTGCTCTTTTGCGCTGAGTTCGCCTCGAATGACGGCTTGTAGATAGCGCGGGGAATGGGCCAATAAGATTTGGGTGTCGGTCGCGGCCGGCGCCTCATTCAACTCAATATTGCTTTGAACACTTACCGCATCGCGTAAGAGCCGATACTTTGACATCGGAAAGCGATGTCCGGTCGGTAACGGCAAAACGAAATGATCAGAGTAAAAGGCTTTCACGGTGGCCTAGTTCGCTAAAAATGAAAGTAACGACTATTTAACCACTCGAACGATGCTGCTCTGACCCTAGCCCGCGCGCGGTGGCTTCAGAGCTCGGCATACCGAAATAAGTCTCACCGCGGTTTGCGAATTTCAGGCAGAATACAAAAAATACTAAAAACTAGGTCGCAACAAATGTGACCGAAACTTGAGACCAAAAAGGAGACCCACATGACGACTTCTAAAAGTTATAGCAGCTTGGCTCTGCTCGCCGCGACACTGGTTCTAGCGAGTCCTTTCGCTGCGGCGCAGCAAACGATCAAGCTAGGTATGACCACAGCTCTCACTGGGCCCTTCAACGAGTTTGGGGAAGGCAATCGGCGCGGTGTCGTACTTGCCATCGACGAATGGAATAAAAAAGGTGGGATCAATGGCAAGAAAATTGAGCTTGCCGAGGCCATGGACGATCAGCTAGTGCCTGACAAGGCCGTACAGAACATGCGCCGTATTTTGGACAATAAAGAAATCGTCGCCATCATCGCCCCTGCGGGTAGCGGCCCTTCGCTCGCCACCATGGACATGCTCGAGGCCGATGGTCGACCAACCTGTAACCCCCTTGCGCAATCGCCTTCTGTGATTTATCCAAAGGGCAAAGAGCAACCTCCTCGCAAAAACGTGGTGTCGATGGCCATCACCAACGAGTCCGAAGCCACTCGGCTGGGTCAACTCTTAGGCAAACAGTACAAAAACATCGGTGTCATTCACGAGAGCACCGCGTACGGTGTGACAGGTGCTGAGCTTGTTAAAAAATCAATCGCTGCCACCAATCCTGCCGCAAAAGTTCAAATTGAGTCGTATAACCAACGCAGTCAGGATATGACCTCGCAGGTCGCCCGTTTGCAACGCAGTCAGGTCGACGCAATCTTGGTCGTGGGACTTGGCGCCGACTTTGCAGTCATTCGTAAAAACATGAGTCGCGCAAACGTGAAAGCGCCTCTGTTCGGCTCAACCGGTGCCGTCACCGCACCCTACCTTGAAGGCGCGGGTGATCTGGCAATTGGTACCCGCTCGGTCAGCCCTGCTGCCTTTGGCAAACGGCCCTTACCTGCCTATGCACAAAGCTTTGTCGACCAATATCGTGCCGCCCATGGCACAGATCGCTGGTATGGCTCTGACGCCGAAAATCCACAAATCTCAATGGCCACTGTCGTGGGCAATGCCTATGACTGCGCCGTCGTGCTGCTTGATGCCATTAAACGCGCAGGATCGACAGAGCCGGCAGCCGTCATTGCGGCACTCAATCAAACCAAAGGGCTGCCTGGCATATCGATTCCCTCCATCACCTTAACTGCCGAATTACACGAAGCGTTTAAGCCTGAGGACCTCGGTTTATTTGAGATCAACAAGTCGGCCTCCGGAGCCCTGTATCTCAAGCCTGTCACCGAGTAAACACGCCCCCTAATCAGTCCTTGAGTCAATACGCACCCCTCACGGGGTGATCTCAACGTTTGCAGGGTGTGCCTCAGCATGGATTTTTTTCTTTCTCTAGTGATCGCAGGGGCGTGCGTCGGCTCGGTCTACGCACTCGTCGCCGTTGGCCTGAATTTAACGTTTTGGACAACCAAAACGCTTAATTTTGGCCAGGGTGCTGTGATGATGCTGTGCGCGATATCCACTGCGCTGCTCACCGCTCAAGGAATCAGCAACGGTATTGGCATCATCGCGGGCGTTGCCATCGTTGCTGTGGTCGGCGTGATTGTTGAGCGCATCGCGGTGCGCCCCGCGCTTAAGACCGCGGGCAGTATGGGTTGGGTGATTGCCACGCTTGGTTTTGGAATTTTGCTTCAGGGCATCACCTCAAAGTTTTTTGGCTCGCAGGCAATTCCGTTTCCTGAGGTGCTATTCACGGTTCAGGACGTGATTGATGTCGGCGGCCAGAATATTTCTTTGCAATACATCTCCATTTTTGTCGTTTCAATTCTGATTATTGTGGTGTTAGAGGGCTTAACACGCTATACCGTTTTAGGCACCGCGATTAGAGGTACGGCCCAGGATATGGAGCTTGCCATTGTTCAAGGCTTACCCGTCAACCTGATCGTCTCTGGCTCGTTTGTTTTATCCAGCATCATGGCTGGCATCGCTGGCATTCTCACAGCACAAATCAGCGGCACCGTCGATCCAGCCTTTGGCTTTGAATTGGTACTCATGGGCTTCGTCGCTGCCGTACTCGGCGGCATGGGTAGCTCGGCGGGTGCGCTTTTAGGCGGTATCATCGTTGGCATTATTGGCAAGCTAGTCGGAGGCTATATCTCAACGGCAGCCGAACACGGCATCGCCTTTGCACTCTTGATCACCATG
Organism: uncultured Alcaligenaceae bacterium; assembly: GCA_937952975.1. GTDB lineage: Bacteria > Pseudomonadota > Gammaproteobacteria > Burkholderiales > Burkholderiaceae_B > Zwartia. Next base: position 5,987 of record CALFXX010000123.1, on the reverse strand, counting down.
TTGGCCTTGCGACCCGAGGGCTTTTTTGGCCGTGCGGAGGTCTCGAAAGCATGAACGCACTGCGTATATTTCTAACCAAGCTAGCGACTCATCCCCTCGCGCTGCTTGTGCTGTTTATGATCGTCTTTTTTGGCGCGCCCTATTTACGCGGCGCGACCTTACAAATTCTTAGCTTTGCGCTTGTCTCGATTCTGTTCACTCAAAGCATCAACGTCTTGACCGGAATGGCGGGGCAGATCTCTTTAGGTCATGCCGCGTTTTTTGGAATTGGGGCGTATGGCAGTGCGATTATCGCCAAGACCTTTGGTTTGAATCTATTTTTAACGATACCCGTTGCTGCAGTTGTTTCGAGTCTCATCGCCTATTTGCTGTCGTACCCTGCCGGACGCGTCAAAGAAGTGTATTTGGCCATGATGACGTTAGGCTTCGGTCAAATTTTTCTTGAAGTCGCTCGCGAATGGACGGATCTGACCGGCGGGGTCATGGGCTTAAGTGGTGTGCCCTCTGCAGGCTTAGGAACGTTGATTATCTTGGGCCATAAATTCAGCACCATCGATTACTTTCGCGTGCTGTTGCTCATCACTGCCTGTTCGATGATCTTCATCAGAAACTTCTCACAGAGCCGACTGGGACGCTCGTTATTTGTGATGCACTACAGCGAACTCGCTGCCGGTAGTGTTGGGATTGCACGACGGCAAACCAAGCAACTCGCCTACGCACTCAGCGGGCTCTTGGCGGGTATCTCTGGCGGCTTTTACGCGCATCTTGTGGGTTACTTAGGCCCAGAAAGTTTTGCAATTTCTCGTTCAATTGAGGTCTTAGTTGTCGCGATTGTCGGCGGGCTTTGGTCGAGCGCCGGTCAAGTCATCAGCGCGGTCTTCTTCACCTTCTTGCCCGAGCAATTACAACTCTTCGCTGAGTATCAATTCATTGCTTACGGTTTGATTTTGACTTTTACTCTGATCCTGTTCAAGCAAGGAATCGGAGGCTTACTGTTTTTGCCTTCTCGCTTCATCCGACAGACTTGGTTGACAACAGCCCGGCAACAAAGTCAGGTCTCCACTACAAACAGTCAAACGAATGAACCACAGTTTTTAAAAATTCAGACGGCGCCTGCCGACATTAGCGTACAGGCCATCACCATGCGGTTCGGGGGGCTCGTTGCCCTTAACTCGGTATCACTCGATATTCAGGCAGGTCACATCACGGCGCTCGTCGGCCCAAATGGCTCGGGCAAAAGCACACTCGTCAATATCATCGCCGGTGTGTTTCCACCGACAGATGGGCAAGTGTTCTTGCAAGGCATTGATGTCACCGCTCAGCCCGATGTCAATATGGCCAAGCGAGGTGTCGTAAGAACGTTTCAAGATCCCCGCCTAGTGCCGCATTTCACCGTGCGCGAAAATATTATGTTGGGCGCACACGCCAAGATGCATTACACCTGGCTTGAGGCGGGCTTATCGATGCCGCGCGTGCGTATGCAAGAGGCTCAAGCGTTGGAGCAGTGCAGTGAAATCTTACAGTTGCTTGATATCGAGGCGGTTGCAGATCAAGCGGTTGAAAGTTTGCCCTACGGGTACAGGCGGATGACTGAGCTTGGCAGAGCGCTCTTGGCTCAACCAAAAATTATCTTGCTCGATGAGCCCGCAGCGGGGTTATCTGATGTTGAGATGACCAGACTTGCTGAAATTTTAGTCAAACTCAAACACCTAGGCATCACGGTGTTGCTGATTGAACATCATATGGATTTTCTAACCGGCCTGGTCGATGAAGTCATTGTGCTCGATAGTGGCTCGATTATCTTCAAAGGTGACATGCTCGGGATGCGCCAAGACCCCGGAGTGATCGCGGCCTATCTGGGCGACGAAGAGGTGCCACATGCTTGAGATCACTAATTTGTCGGTGAGTTACGGTGCAATCAAGGCGGTCACAAATTTTTCGGGTGGCGCCAAAGATGGTTTGATCACCGCTATTCTTGGTGCAAACGGTGCAGGTAAATCTTCGTTGCTACGCGCAGTGTCTGGCCTAAACGTCATTACCTCAGGTTCAATCAAACTAGACGGCACTGACATCACGCGTTTAGGGGCCCTCGAACGCTCTCGGTTGGGCATTGCGCATGCGATGGAAGGCCGTCGCTTGTTCCGCCACTTAACCGTTGAAGAAAATCTGCGCTTGGCGTGGCGTTTTGGCACACGCAAAGAACCGCTCAAATCTGCACTGGCAGATGTCTTTACTCGATTTCCAATTTTGGCTGAGAAAGCAAAGATACATGCCGGACTGCTAAGCGGCGGCCAACAACAAATGATGATCTTATCGTGCGCAACAATTCGCTCGCCACGCGTGCTGCTGCTAGACGAGCCCTCGCTTGGGCTGTCTCCCTTGATCACGACACAGATCTACCAGTTCATCAGTGACTTTGCTAAAAGTTCAAATGTTGCCATCATGCTCAGTGAGCAAATGGCTGCGATCGCGCTCAAAGTGTCGTCTGATGTTTGTGTATTGCGCCAAGGTGCTTCGGTGTTTTCGGGTAGTAAGCAGAGCTTGGTCGAACAAGGGCGCGCGGGCGATTTGTCGTCGATGTATCTGTAAATCTTGGGTTATCGAAAAACCAAATCTGCTGACTAAACCAACGCATCACGCGCCCCTTTTGAGAGCAAGTCGCTCGGTCGTCAGTCACTCAGTCGCAATTGCGAAGCGAAAAGGCCTTTCATGCAGCGATACCCTTTTCTTTTGATTCGCCGTACGGTGGAGAATAGATCACTAAAACGCGTACTGGTTCTTCGCTTATGCGCGTAAATGCGTGCACTTCGTTCGCTGGGAAGAAGCATGAATCCCCTGGACCCAGTTCACATGTTTCACCGCCAACCTCAGCGCGAGCACGCCCCGCGAGCATGTAGCAAACCTGCTCGATTCCTGGGTGACGGTGCGGCAAGGCGCCACCGCCTTCACCGTGGAGCTTGCCACCCACCACGCCAAGCAACACCTCAACGTGCTTGGCGCCAACCGTCTCGGGGCCGATCAGGCGGCGATTGACGGTGTCGCCGTGATTGGCAGGGCTGTAAGGGGTTACATCCGCTTCTTTTACAAAATATCGGCTCTTGGTCATGACGGTCTCCGTGATTATTTAAGGTCTTTGAACCCATGCTACAAGCATTTACTCGTTTTTTCTACACATCTACTTGCTATGATAGGTAAAAATATTAAGCACCCGCGTGTGGTGCGTCACTCAGGAGACAAGCATGAAAGTATATGAAGCCGTCACAGTTGGTTTGGTAGCCGAGGGCTGCAAAACACTCTTTGGCCTAATGGGCGATGGCAATATGTCGCTTTGGGGTGCTCTAGGCCGTCAGGGCAAAATTGATATTGTGTCTTCATTCAACGAGGCAGGTGCAGTATCAATGGCGGACGGCTATTCGCGTACGACCGGTCAAGTTGGCTTATGCACCATCACCTGTGGTCCAGGCCTCACCCAAGTTGGCACCTCACTGAGTATTGCAGTACGTAATCGCTCACCCATGATTCTGATTACGGGGCAAATTGCTGCAGGTGCAAAAAATAATATTCAATCTATGGATCAACGTCGCTTCGTTGAGGCCTGTGGCGCTCGGTTTCATGACATCAGCAGCGCAGATAACTTAGCCGACGAAATGGCAGAGGCCTTTTATGCCGCTCGCGTACATCGGATCCCGGTTGTTCTGAATCTTGACATGGCTCTGCAAGAGCAGTCTTTTGATTGGGATTTTGATTATCGTCCTTCGACCAACTTCCTCCCCGCTCCAATCGGTGCGCCAAGCGACGAAACGCTACAACCACTTTTAGAAAAACTGATTGCCGCCGAACGGCCGGTCATCATTGCTGGCCTTGGTGCGCAGCGCGCAAATGCAAAACCAGAGATTCTGAAGCTTGCAGAGCAACTTGGTGCATTAGTTGGCACCTCACTTCAAGCAAAGGATTTATTTCTTGGCGAAGAATACAACCTAGGCATTTCGGGTACCTTTGCATCGGCTCCTGCCGAACATTTGTTTGCCGAGTCAGACTTTGTGTTGGCACTGGGCGCCGAACTTGGCTACTACACCGCTGAAGGCGGCCTCATGTTCCCTTCAGCAGAAGTCGCACGGATCGACATCAAGGCGGCCCCAGACGAAATTGGCGTCATCCCCGGCCTGTACGTCTGTGGTGACGCAAAGAAAACCGCCGCGGCCCTGAGCAGACTACTCGAGGCTCACAAGGTTCAAAAAGAAGGTTTTCGTACGGCTGCAACACGTGAAATTTTAAATACTCCCGCAACAGTCTTTACCAAGCCAACCGATGGCCTAGATCCACGCCTACTTGCCAAAAATCTGTCGCAGGCCTTGCCTAAAGATGTCGTACTCACTATCGGTGCCGCGCATTATTTTTCGTTTCCTGCGATGTACACCGCATTACCTGAAGGTGCTCTGGTTCACTTCTCGCATCACTTTGGCGCAGTCGGCCAGGCACTGCCGCTGTCAATCGGCGTGAGCGTTGGGCATCCTACTCGCCCTCACGTTGCGATGGAAGGCGACGGTAGTGTCATGATGAATTTGCAAGAACTCTACACCGTCACACGCCACAAGATTCAACTCGTACTGATTATCTGGAACGACGCGGGCTACGGCGCTGAGGTGCATAAACTGAAAGCAAAGGGCTTTGATTCGACGCTCGCACAATGGCAGTCAGCAGATTTTGCGGCTATCGGGAAAGCCTTTGGCGGCGATGGGGTACGGCTGACCTCTGAAGCAGAACTCGTCCCTGCCATTGAGCGCGGCATCAAAGCCGGCGGTTTGTTCATCATTGATGCGCGTGTCTCACCAACCGAAATGAGCGATCCGTATGGCAAACTGCACTTCGGTCGCGAAAATCGTGCGCCGCTCTTGCGTCGACTGAATAAAGGCGCTTAAGCATGCGCTTCGAAGGAGAGTTTCGCGTTCCGGGGCAACCCCGTGCAGTACTTGAGCGTTTTGCTGAAGTTGAACGAATGGTCAAGTGCATGCCGGGCGCCAGCATTGATGGGCGTGACGACGATGGCAATTACCTTGGCGGAATGCTCGTTGCCTTTGGGCCAAAAAAAATCAAATTCAAAGGCAAGGTAACTGCCTCGGTCGACTTTGATTCTTTAACTGGCAAACTGCATGTACGTGGTGCCGCAGATATGCGCGCTGGCGCGCGAGCCGAGGTCAATGTCGTCTACACGGTACGCGACGACACGTCGGCGAGCGCGCCAACAAGCATCGTGGCACTCACATCGGACGCAGAGCTGGGCGGGGTGTTAGCGGACTTCGGCAGTACCGGTGGTATTGCAGTGACCCAGGCCTTGATGGATGTTTTTGCACAGCGCTGCGCTGAGGAGTTCAGCCGCGAAGCGAACGCAAATACGAGCGCAAGTACTACGACAGATTCACCCACTGACGCGACAGCGGCCAATACGATGTCCCCCGCGTCGACATCCGCTGCGCCAATTCCGACACCAGAACCCGCTAACGAAGCACTCTCTGCAAATGCGTTGCTCTGGTCAATCATTCAAACAAAATTCAAACAATTCAAGAAGTGGTTAGGCCTTAGGAGTTAATCATGCTTCAAGTGGTAATCGCGCGCATCACACTTGCCTTGGTATTACTTTTGGCTCAAAGTAGTTTGACACAGACCGCATACGCGGCAGACGAACCCGCCTGGCCAACCAAGCAAATTGCCTTGGTCGTGCCTTACCCTCCCGGCGCTATCACCGACACAGTCGGCCGCCGACTTGGCAACCAGCTAGGCCTCGCCTTAGGCGTTCCGGTCGTCATTGAAAACAAGGCCGGTGCAGGAGCTAACTTAGGCGCAGCTTACGTTTCAAACGCTCAGCCCAATGGTGCGACGATTCTGTTCACCTCTTACGGCAACATCATGATTGACTCGGTCACCGAGGCACAGCACAAAGATCGGAAGAGCACACGTCTGAACTCCAGTCACCGATGTTTATCTCGTAT
>CALFXX010000122.1 GCA_937952975.1 uncultured Alcaligenaceae bacterium | reverse complement strand
TGGGCTCAGACGGTGCCTGGTGGCCATTGTTGCAACAACAGGGCGTGCAGCTTGCTCCGCTGTTGCCGAGCAATGGTGGTTTTGAAACAAAGTGGTCACAGCACTTTATCGATCAGTGTGCGGGCCAACCGCTTAAGACTGCTGAGTTTTGGCTGACGACCACGCCTGCAAAGGCAACCAAAGGTCGCGGCAAAAGTGCAAAGGCCGCAGGCACACAAGCGGCAGCCGCGCACACTGCGCACTTGCGTGGTGAATGCCTGATCACTGAACACGGCCTAGAGGGCGGCGCCATTTATACCCTTTCGGCTGCTTTGCGCGATGAAATCCTGCGCAACGGGCAAGTCACGCTGTACGTTGATTTATTACCCGATTACACCGCCGAAAAAGTGTTGACTGAAGTGTCGCACCCACGGGGTACGCGCTCGCTATCCTCCCACTTACGCTCACGTTTAGGTGTGCACGGCGTCAAAGCTGCATTACTGCGCGAATGCTTATCGGCTGAAACGTTTAAGGATGCGGCCCAACTCGCCGCCGGTATGAAAGCCCTGCCAATTGTCTTAAGCGCTTGCCGCCCAATCGACGAGGCAATCAGCACCGCAGGTGGTGTGCAGTTTGAAGGTCTGACCCAGCAACTGATGATTAAAAATTTACCCGGCGTGTTTTGCGCCGGTGAAATGCTTGACTGGGAAGCCCCAACTGGCGGGTATCTCATTAACGGGGTGATGGCGTCGGGTAAAGCGGCAGCGGTTGGGGTGAATGAGTGGTTGAGTGAATAGGCGTTATTTTTTACCGTAGGTTGCGTCATGATCGGGTTGAATGAGTAAAACCCGCAAAAAGTCGCTTTCTCGAAAGCCCACGCCACGTACCGATTGCGTGATGCGAAAGGTATACAGCGAGTCGACACCTCGAGGTGCTTGAATACTTTGTACGCGCTCCCACTTTAGCCCCGCGTCTCGGTAAAGCTCGTTCCAAGTTAATTGTGTGATTTTCTTGAACGCATGACGAACCCTCTCGGCTTGATCTGCTTGAAGGTTGAACCAGCTTTCTTGAAAGGTTGGGTTGTTTAAATCAAGCAGTACGCGTTTTACGCTTGGGGGCATAGGCTTTAGGCAGTGGGAGTTGATCAGGATTTGATGCTGTAGCTAGATTCTGATTTGCCCACGCCAAGGCGCTGTCTAGTTTCTTTGCAGTTGAAGGCTGGTGCAGCCATCGTTCGTTGTCTGGGATGATTGTTACGGTTCGAATGACCCAAACGCCGGGTTCGGGGTTTTCGACTAATACCTTTCGCCCAGCGAACTCCTTACCGAGTGAGATCTGACCACTCGTCCCAATTGACTTAACGATTTGTTGTTCTGCTGGGAGTGCATCCATGTCGCGCCTCTTTATTTTCATGCCGCATGATTGCATTATCGCATGAAATTAAAACTAAGCCTTCTTATGTGTGGCGATTGAGCCTATATTTTTTGAGTGATTTGTGCAAAAGTAACGGTTGATCCCGTTTCGCCAACTCTCTTTGAGCCGACCCCACCATGAGCCTTCTTAGTCCTGACGAACTTGCTGCCCTAATCCCTGCCGAGTCTTCGATTTTTCCGGCGCCAATTCCGGTTCAGTGCGTTTCAAGTGATGAGTTTCTGCCTGGCGCGCAAACGCCTAAGCAAAAAGAATATGAAGCGCGGGTGAAGGCACTGGGTGCAGAGCTTGCAAAAAAACAAGGCCTTACGCGCCGTAAGTTTTTTAAGTCAGCGTCAGGGATGGCCGCCGCGTTTTTGGCGATGAATGATACCTACGGCCCAGTATTTGGTGTGTCGCGTGCCGAGGCTGCCACGCCTGAGATGGCGAACGAGCGCGCTCAGTCGTTGTCTGGGCAGTTCATCATGGACATGCACACGCACTTTTTGCGCGATGACACCAGCCTTGAGGGTTTTGCACGCAGTCGCGAGGCGGTGGGTAAGGCTGGCTGGAACCCGGCCTTGGTGGGCAAACCCCAAACGCTTGAAGATCTTAAGTTTGCCAACTACCTAAAAGAAATATTTTTGGATAGCGATACCAAGGTGGCCTGTATCAGCGGCGCACCGTCTGAAAAAGTTTCAGATTGGTTTTTAACCAACGATATGAAAAATCAGGCACGTGCCACGATCAATTCAATCGCGGGCTCAAAGCGCGCGTTTGCGCATGCCATCTTTACCCCAGGCTACGCGGGGTGGATGGACGAGATCGATCGCGCCATTGAAGTGCTTAAGCCAGACTCATTTAAAGGCTACACAATTGGCGACAACACCAACAAGCAGTTGTCGGTGCACCCTTGGCGGTTAGATGATGAAAAGCTGGTGTATCCCGCATACGAAAAGTTTGCCAAAGCTGGGCTTAAAAACGTGTGCATTCATAAAGGTTTGTTTCCACCTTCGGTCGAAAAGAGTTTTCCAAACTTGTTGCAATACGCCAAGGTCGATGATGTTGCCAAGGCCGCAAAAGATTGGCCACAATTAAATTTCATCATCTATCACGGTGGCTATCGTTATAGCGGTAATGGTGGTGCTGAAGGTGCCTGGGAGCAATTTGAAAAAACTGGTCGTATCGACTGGGTCAGTGATTTGGCTGATATCCCTGGCAAGTACGGTGTTAATAATGTGTACGCCGATGTTGGGCAATTATTTGCACAGTCTACGATTGCCGATCCACGCGTGTCGGCTGTGATGATGGGTCAGTTGATCGCAGGTCTGGGTGTTGATCACGTGTGTTGGGGCACCGATGCGATTTGGACGGGTGCACCACAATGGCAAATCGAAGCGCTCCGTCGCCTCGAGATCCCCGAAGACCTACAAAAGCGTTATAGCTTGAAGCCCTTAGGCCCGGCGGATGGTCCGATTAAGCGTGCCATTTTTGGTGAGAACAACGCACGCTTGTACAACTTTACGCCGGCCCAACGTGCCGCTGTCAGCGCCGATAAGATCGCCAGTGGTAAAGCAATTTACGATCGCCACGGAGAAGGGCGCACCAACATGGCGTATGGCTATGTGAACCGCGGTGTTGCCTAAGCGCTTATTCGGTTTCGCTATTGTGCAAGTGTTGCTGAATTTGCTCGATGGCTTTGGTGATCTCGCTTAGCGCGAGATCTGAGCGTGCCTTATCCATGCGCGTGGTTAACGTTGAGACGCTGATACCCGCGATGGGGACATTGTTTTTATCCCTTAAGGGCACGGCGATCGAACGCACACCCGGTAGTTCAATCACGTCACTGATCACAAAGCCGCGCTGGCGTGCCCGTGCAATCGTTTTGCGCGCATTGGCTTCAGAGTAATTTGGATATTTTTCGCGACAGCGCTCGGCGTTGACTTTAAAGATACGCTCGATCTCGTTGTCATCCAAAAAACTCATAATGGCCAAGGCGCCACCGCCAACATTTAGCGGCCGTCGCTTGCCGACTTCAAGCACAAACACCTTGATCGGAAACGCGCCTTCAGCACGATCAATACACACCCCATCAAAGCCAGCGCGCACGGTCAGCGACACGGTGTCGCCCGTGGCTTGTGCAATTTGTTGCAGGTGAGGGTGACACAGATCGCGAATATTGGTGCGTGGGCTGGCGGCCAGCCCCATTTCGTAAATGGCGCTGCCTAAAAAATATCGCTTGGTACTTTCGTCTTGCCGGATCAGGCCTTCAGAGACCAAACCTTGCAGGATCCGGTGCGCGGTGGGACGCTCGATGGCGACCTCGGTGCACAGGTCAATCAGGCGCGCGCCAATGCGGTTGCGCGCTGACACCCCGCGCAGCAGGGCTGCAACACGCTGCACAACTTGCGTACCAGATTTGGTGGCGGCACTGGGGATTGTCATACCCCATTATTCCACATCTTGGTCATACTAACCACATAGTCGTACAAGATCTCCCACGTCCGCGAGCTGGTCAAGCGCCCAGATTTGTTTGGCCACCACTGCAGCTTGCGTCGCGCCAAGCACGGGCTCAGCATTGCCTAAAAACTTTTTCTCAAGGTCTTTATCTGAAATTGGGTTGGCGACCGTGCCCGTAGCGTGCTCGATCTTGGCCTCAACGATTGCGCCTGACTGTGTGGTGATCTTGGCAATGGCCTGATCAAGCCGTAGGTTGTCTGAAGCCTTGATCTGCACGCGTTTGCGTAGGGCCTGCACGGCCGGGTCGCGCGCCCGTTCGTTTGAAAATTGCACAATGCCGCCCGCTTGATCAATGAAGGCGACGGCCCCGGCATGGTTGGCGCTGAACTTTGACATCAACCCCGAGCCCGGCGCATCGACGCCAGTAATTCGGATGACATCTGGGTGCACGGTGATCTCAAGTGACTCGACGTCTGGCGCTTTTATGTTTGCCTGACGCGACACGCCAATTGCCGCATCGATCAGCGGGTGAAGCACCACGCCACACGCATAGGGCTTGTAGCCGTTGCCGGTGATCAGCCAAGATTTACCTAGGTCGGCCGTCAAGGCGGGCAGGTTTTGTGTGCTGCTGTAAATGCGCACAAAGCCCAAGCTGCCATCCAAAATTTCAGCCGAGCTGTTAAAGCCGTTTGACGCCAGCATTGAAGCCAATACGCCGTGATAAGCAGACTTACCCGCATGCAGCGACTTACAGTCACTGCCGCGATTTTGTTGCATGCCAGCAGCTTGCGTACAACCAATGCCAAGTGCATAAATCGTTTGTTGTGCATCAAGCCCAAGCAACTTGGCTGAGCCCGCACTGGCGGCCACTGTGCCCAGGGTGCCGGTTAAATGCCAGCCGCCATGGTGATGCCTGGGCATGGCCTGGCCCGTACGAATGCCCGCCTCAAATGCCGCAACCATGGCGAGCATCAGAGCTTTGCCTGACGCTTTGCGCGCCTCGCCCAGCGCAAAGAGAGCTGGTAAGGTTGCCGTGCTGGTGTGCAAAATCACTCCACCCAAGTGTGTATCGTCAAAGTCCAGCACGTGTCCCATTTGGCCGTTGGCCACAGCGGCATCCAGCAAACTCAGCTTGAGGCCGCCCTTTTGCCCAAACACTGTAGCCGCGGCAAACGAACCCATCTGTTTAAACGTCGAGATCAAAATTTGCGGGGTCGGGTGTTGGCTGCCGGCGAGTGCGCAACCCATCCAGTCTAAGACGGCCCGCTTGGCTTCGTGAAGCGCTGGCGCTGAAACATCTTCGTACTTAAAGCCTGACAGAAACTCACCGAGTTGTTTGGTCACCCCTAAGCCTAAATTTGCGGCGCCATAGGCGGCCGTGGGCGGTGCGGTCGTTGCCGTTGCACCAGCGCTCGCTGACCCAGTCGAGGTCGCAGCCTGACCGCTCACACCCTGTGCCCCACTATGCCCCTGCGCCAGAAGCCCGGCCGTCATGGCGAAACCTGTTTGAAGTAATGCTCTGCGTTTGTTGCTCATGCTGAGTCCTTGGTGAATGATGCACTTAGTGTAAGTCGCGCGAGGCCTGTCACGAGCTCAATGGGATAGATTCTCGGTGTTGCAGCGCAGCGTGACTTGTCGATCGCACCGGCGCGTGAGCGCAGCATAAAAGTGGTGAAGTCAAAGGGCTAAAATGCGTTGCTTTCACATTTTTAAAATGATTTAAACCGCACTTAGCCGCTATGTTTGACACCATGTCACTCGCTCACCTTCCCAAGCCTGCCCAGTACGAAGCACTGGCGACGCAGGCGCACGCCTTGATGGTGGGCGAACACAATCTAATTGCGAATGCCGCCAATCTGTCTGCGCTGGTCATGAGCTCTTTGCCCGACCTAAACTGGGTTGGTTTTTATTTGTATGACGGCACTGAGCTCGTGCTTGGGCCGTTTCAGGGCAAGCCAGCTTGCCTGCGCATTGCACTCAATCGCGGTGTGTGCGGTAAGGCCGCAACGACTGGGCAAACGCAACTCGTGCCTGACGTGCACGCGTTCCCGGGTCATATTGCCTGTGATGCCGCTTCCCGCTCTGAGTTGGTGGTACCGTTAATGCGTGGTTCTAAGTTGCTGGGTGTCTGGGATGTCGACAGCCCGGTTCTGAATCGTTTTGATGCGATTGACCAAGCGGGCATGCAAGCCCTGTGTAAAATTTTTCTTTCTTCACTGTTGCCGGAATAGACTCGCTCATGAGCACACCCAACGCTTTAGACTTTGATTATGTCATCGTAGGTGCAGGCTCAGCCGGTTGCCTGTTGGCCAATCGGCTGTCAGCTGATCCCTCTAAACGAGTCTTGCTGCTTGAAGCGGGCGGGCCCGACAACTGGCACTGGATCCATATCCCCGTCGGTTATCTGTATTGCATTGGCAATCCGCGTACCGACTGGTGTTACAAAACCAAGGCTGATCCAGGGTTGAATGGCCGTCAACTCGGTTACCCACGCGGCCGCGTGTTGGGCGGCTGCTCATCGATTAACGGCATGATTTACATGCGTGGCCAGCGCGCTGACTACGATGGTTGGGCTGCACTCGGTAACGCTGGTTGGGGTTGGGATGACTTGTTGCCGTTGTACAAGGGCATGGAAAACCACCACGGCGGTGCCAGTGAGTTTCATGGCGCCGGCGGAGAGTGGAATGTCGAACGCGTGCGCTTATCTTGGGAGATTCTGGATTCGTTTCGCGAGGCGGCAGCGCAGGCAGGCATTCAACCCGTTAATGACTTTAATTCGGGCGATAACGAGGGCAGTGATTACTTTGAAGTCAATCAGTGCGAGGGTTGGCGCTGGAACACCTCAAAAGCATTTTTGCGGCCAGTTAAACATCGTCGCAACCTAACGGTGTTGACGCATGCCCACACCACGCGCCTGGTGTTTGAAGGCAAGCGTGTGACTGGTGTTGAGTTTCTAAAAGACGGTTACAAGCACATTGCGCGTGCGCATACTGAGGTGGTCATGGCCGCCGGTTCAATCGGTACGCCACAAATCATGCAGGCCTCGGGCTTGGGCGCTACAAGCCTGCTGGCACCACTTGGTATTCAAACCGTACACGAACTGCCAGGTGTTGGACAAAACTTGCAAGACCATTTGCAGTTGCGCATGATCTATCGCGTTGAAGGTACGCGCACCTTAAACACTATCGTGAATTCTTTGTGGGGCAAAGCAATGATCGGGCTTGAGTACGCTCTGACGCGGCGCGGCCCCATGAGCATGGCGCCTTCGCAATTAGGTGTCTTTGCAAAGTCAGATCCACAACAAACACGTGCAAACGTCGAATACCACGTGCAGCCACTCTCGCTTGAAAAATTTGGCGAGCCCTTGCATAGTTTTCCAGCGTTTACGGCTTCGATTTGTAACGTGCGTCCAACGAGTCGTGGTCACGTCAACATCGTGTCGCCCGATACCGCTCAGGCGCCCGAAATCTTATGTAACTACTTATCAACGGCCGAAGATCGCCGTGTGGCCGCTGACAGCATTCGCTTAACGCGTCGCATCGTCGGTCAGTCGGCGTTAGCGCGCTTTAACCCTCAAGAGATTAAGCCAGGCATGACGGATGATAGTGAAGAGTCGTTGGCGCGTGCAGCAGGCGAAATCGGCACGACGATTTTTCACCCAGTGGGTACCTGCAAGATGGGTCAAGATGCGATGGCCGTGGTCGATGCAAATTTACGTGTGCACGGTGTGCAAGGCCTGCGCGTGGCGGATGCCTCGATCATGCCAACGATTACATCGGGCAATACCAACTCGCCCACGCTGGTGATTGCAGAGAAAGCCGCAAAAATGATGTTGAGCGGGGCTTAGCGCGCGACAAGTCGTATCGAAGCGTTAGCGCTTAAGGTGCGCAGCGTGCATGGGCACTGAACGCTTAGCGCATCAAGATCTGTACCGGCTCTTGCAGCGCTTTGATTTCGCAATCCACTTCAAGCGCTTTGCGCTCGAGTACCACAAAGTCACCTGGCTGTTGCGCTAACAAGGGGTGATGCCAGGTGCCCGGGTTAAAACTCACGCCGCACGAGCCATCTAGCCAAAACGCGGCCAGGCTTGATTCAAGTGGTTGTGTGCCTTGAACGGCGGGGTCGCCTACGGCAACCACTACCACAAACGGTACACCTGCAAGTGGGATAAACGACTGGCTGCCCAAGACGTGGCGCTCAAGTTCACGGGCGACAAACGGAAGAGGGTTGGCTTGCGCACGATACAGGTTCAAACTGGCTTGGCCGCCCGCCTGCGCAAGGTCGGGATCTGGCAGAGCGATTTTTTCGCTCGTGCCCGCATTGATGAACAGGCCGCTCGACAGCGCGCCACCTAAAACTGCGCCGTACGGGGCAAACGCGGTCGCGCTTAGAGTTTGAGTTTGTAGAGTTCGCATAGTTGCTTAAGACCAAAATGACTGAGAACTAGAATCATGGCTCCAGAGCAGAATCATGACTTCAGCTCAAGATCATTGCTACAGAGTAAAAGCATCGTTCGAGAGCATAATCATTTAGAAACTCTCAGGTAACAATTCTTACACACAATCAGCTGCAAAAGCTTTCATTCGGGCAACCCACTACGGTATAGTCCTTAGGGTCAGCTGAACCTGTCTGCGCTCCAACGCAATCGGCAGAGTGGCTTTGCAGACACCGTTCGCCTGTCACGTTTTATATCTTTCTCTTACCTACTCAACAAGGCACCGCATGACCATGCCTCACTCAATCCAAATCATCGCAACGGTTTTGTTTGCGCTGGCAATCGTACATACGTTTTCTGTACCGGTGTTTGCCCGCTTAGCGCACAAGCATGGCCCGCACGCTGGCCTGTGGCATTTTTTGTCTGAGGTTGAAGCGGTATTTGGTGTGTGGGCACTTGTGTTGCTGATTGTGATGGCGTTGATTGCCGGTGTACCCACCGCAGTCGAGTATATGGACACGCGCAATTTCACCGAACCACTCTTTGTGTTTGCGATTATGGTGGTGGCTGCAAGTCGCCCCATCCTTGAACTTGTCGGTGGCCTCGTACGCGCACTTGCCCGAATGATCCCTGTGCCGCGTCAACTGGCCACGTATTTTGTCGTGCTGACCTTTGTGCCGCTTTCGGGTTCTTTGATCACTGAACCCGCTGCCATGACGTTGGCGGCCTTGTTGCTGCGTGATGCTTACTTCAAGCGGCCCGGGCACAGTGCTTTTAAATACATGACGCTCGGCGTGTTGTTTGTGAACGTGTCGATTGGCGGGGTCTTAAGCGCCTACGCAGCACCACCCGTGTTGATGGTGGCGCAAACCTTTGGCTGGGATTCTGCCTACATGCTCACGCACTTTGGTTGGCGTGCAGTGATCGCCGTGTTATTCAACGCGTTCATTCTGACGCTGATTAATCGTAAAGCGTTGGCCAGCGGCGAGGTTGAAACACACCGTGGTGTGACGCAAGATGCCCCCGTGCACGTGCCGCCGTTAACCATTTTGATCCATATCGTGTTTTTGGTTGGAATTGTTGTCTTTGCCCATCACCCTGCGGTTTTTATGGGGCTGTTAGTGTTGTTCATCGGTTTTTGTCACGCCTATAAACGTTTTCAGTCGCCCTTGATGCTCAAAGAGGGCTTGATGGTTGGATTCTTTTTAGCCGGGCTCGTGTTGTTAGGCGCTTTGCAAAAGTGGTGGCTGCAAGATTTATTAGGCAGCTTGTCACCTACAGTTTTGTTTTGGGGGTCAACGGCGCTTACGGCTATTACCGATAATGCCGCTTTAACCTATTTAGGTTCATTGGTAGACGGCACTACTGAGGCCTGGCGCTATATGTTGGTGGCCGGTGCTGTGACTGGTGGTGGTTTGACGGTAATCGCCAATGCTCCCAACCCAGCCGGGTTTTCGATTTTGAAATCAAGCTTCGATAACGAAACGATTTCACCCGGTCGCTTATTTATTGCCGCCTTAGGCCCCACACTTGTAGCCGCCGCGTTGTTTTTGTATTAGTGTTGACTTTGTTCATGCGCTTAGAAATAGCTGCAGGCTTAACTTCACGCATTTACGCCTTAAGACTTTCGATCCCTGTCCACCAGAACATTGTCAGAGCACCTCAACATGTCAGATCTCGCCTACTCTACCCTTACCGAACTCGCGCAGGGTTTGCGCAACAAACAATTCAGCTCTGAAGAGCTTGCAAAAGAATACTTGGCGCGAATCGATAAAGGCAATAAAGAGCTGCACGCCTACGTCAGCGTCGACACCGACAGCGTGCTGGCGCAAGCCCGTGCTGCTGATGCACGCCGTGCCTCGGGCTACAGCTTAAGTGTCTTAGACGGCGTGCCGATTGCGGCAAAAGATTTGTGCGACATCGAAGGTCAAATCACCACAGGCGGCTCGCAAGATTGGGTGACGCGACGCAGCCCCACCACCTGCACAGCCGTCGAGCGCCTGCTGCGCGCCGGCATGATTAATCTTGGCAAAACTCATATGGTTGAGTTCGCCTTTGGCGGCTGGGGTACCAACCCTGTGATGGGCACCCCTAAAAACCCTTGGGATTTGACCACGCATCGCGTACCGGGCGGCTCTTCAAGTGGCTCGGGTGTGGCGGTAGCTGCCGCCTTAGCGCCCGCTGCGCTTGGGTCAGACACCGGTGGCTCAGTGCGGATCCCTGCTTCGTTGAATGGTATTACCGGTCTAAAAACGACTCGTGGTTTGATTAGCTTGCATGGCGCCCTGGCGTTGTCGGGCACCCTGGATTCGATCGGCCCCATGACGCGCGATATGCAAGACTCGGCCATCTTGACTGAACTGATGGCCGGCGCCGATCCGCTTGATCCAACAAGCTGTGGTCACCCACTGTTTCAGTGGCAGGCTCCGCCCGAAGGCGCCAAGCCTTTGCAGGGGATTCGCATTGCGATGATGCCCGAGGCGCAATATCCGCTTCCGGTCGGTGCGGACATCAAGCGCATTCTTGAAGATACACGCCGCGTGTTGGTTGAGCTTGGTGCGCAGATGGTCGACAAGCCATTTCCGTTCGACTTCAACGACATGATGGTGCGCAATGGTTACATCACCGCCGCTGAGGCCTTTGCGATTCATCGCGCCTACATTGATGATGCCGCCCGGCCATTTGGTGAGTTTGTGCGCAGGCGCGTGCAGTCAGGTCGCAAGATTTCAGCAGCTGATTACATTGATGCCATGGCCGACCATCGTCGTACCACCGCCGCCTGGACAGACTGGATGAGCAACATTGACGCGCTGCTTTCGCCCTGCGTGCCGATGGGGGCTTGTCCGTTGACCGAGGTTGATGAGTCAAAAACCCCAACCTCTGCGTTCACGCGTGCGGGTAACTACATGGGCACCACAGGTGTTTCGTTGCCAGCCGGTTTTGCTGATAACGGGATGCCTGTGGGGATGCAGTTGTTAGGCAAGCCTTTTGACGATGCCACGATGGTCAAGATCGGGATCGCGTTTCAGCGCGTCACCAAATTTCACCTGGCGCGCCCTGATCTTAAAAAGCTTGGGTTGTAGACGCCGATACGCCGTACGGCCTTACGTGTGGCTCAAACGGGCCCGCCCTTAATTAGCTGAGGCTGGGTGGTGGGCTACGTGCGCAAGGCCCATTACTCTTGCCTGGCCTAAGATATAGAAAATATTTCTTAGTAATCTGGGCCGTCAGTTGATCGAAGAGCGGTCGAAAAGCCCCCAAAGTCGGTTTATTGAGCCGTTTGGGGCTGCTTTGCCTTCTTGGGCCATCGAATTTTGGCAAAAAACCGTTAAAATCAAAGGCTTTCCTTTTGATTTCAGTTTTTTCCTCTTATCCAGTATTAAAGAAGTTTATCGTGCCAATCTACGCTTATAAATGCTCAGCCTGTGGTCATGCTGAAGACAAACTGCAAAAGATCTCTGATGCGCCCCTTACCGTGTGCCCACAGTGCGGTCAGTCGACGTATTCAAAACAGGTTACCGCTGCCGGCTTTCAATTAAAGGGCTCGGGGTGGTATGTCACCGATTTTCGTAGCAATGGTAGCGGCGGCGCCAAAACAAGCGAAGCGGCAGTGCCGATCGCCGGTTCTGAGGCTGTTGCAGGCGCTTCGGCTGGTTCTGGCGGTGATGCCAAGCCTAGTGCAAGTGATTCGTCTGCCAGTCAGTCTGGTTCGTCCTCTGACAGTTCAGGCAATAAGGCTTCAGGCGCGGCTTCAAGCGGCACCTCAAACTCAGCCTCTACTAGCAGTTCAGGCACAGCAAGCTCAAGCAATAGCGGTGCGTCGTCAAACAGTTCGTCCAGCAATTCCTGAAGTCCATAGCAATGAAGTGTCGGCTATTTGGCCGACCTGACCCCCAGCATCGGTTGCTGAGGCAAGTGGTAACAAAGATGGCTTTCTTGAGCCCAACATGCGATTTTTAAAAAAATACTTCATTACTGGTTTGCTGATCTGGGTACCCGTCGTGATTACGATCTGGGTGCTCGGTTTGGTGGTCAATACGCTCGA
This sequence comes from uncultured Alcaligenaceae bacterium, assembly GCA_937952975.1. Taxonomy (GTDB): domain Bacteria; phylum Pseudomonadota; class Gammaproteobacteria; order Burkholderiales; family Burkholderiaceae_B; genus Zwartia. The sequence goes on along the minus strand of CALFXX010000122.1, from coordinate 61,100 downwards.
AAGCGTGGTGCCGGCGTTTTTGTCGCCGCAGGCTTTATTCGGTTTTGAAATCCCGGGCTTTAGGGTTGCCTTAGTGTTGGCGGTGTTGCTCGCCACGGGTATGTTTGCCGCTAATTTTTTGGGTCGCGGCATCTTAAAGTATTCAGAAAAAGTACTGGGTCGCATCCCACTGGTCAGGTCAATTTATCAGTCGGTTAAGCAAGTCAGCGATACCTTGCTGGCCCCCAACGGTCAGGCGTTCAGGCAGGCCGTGCTGGTGCAGTATCCGCGTGCGGGGTGCTACACCGTCGCGTTGCTGACGGGTGCACCAAGTGGTGAAGTGGCCGAGCATTTGCAGTCAGATTACGTCAGTGTGTATGTGCCCACCACCCCCAATCCTACATCTGGATTCTTTTTGATCATGTCGCGCAGCGAGGTCGTGCCGCTCAATATGTCGGTCGATTCGGCGCTTAAGTACATTGTGTCGATGGGTGTTGTCGCACCTGCCGCAGGCCCGATACTCAACGCTGCCGATGCAAGCGCCCAAGTGGTTGGCGCTCAAGGTGTTGGCGTTCAAGTTGCCGTGGCGCAAGTTCAACTCAGTGCAGTAGATGCCGGCAGCCACGCCGCCTCTACACCGACTACTTTATCCAGTGAGGGCGTTAAAGCGCCCGTCACGTCTTCCCGTTCGTCCGATTAATTTATTGTCAGATCTATTTGTCAGATCTTTTGGAGTTTGCATGCGTACCTGCTACACCGGCCAGGTTTGTAAAGACCACTTAGGTCAAACCGTAACGTTGTTTGGTTGGGTACATCGCCGCCGCGACCACGGTGGGGTGATTTTTATCGATATGCGCGATCGCGCGGGCTTGGCCCAAATCGTGTTCGACCCAGATAACGTTGAAGGGTTTGCAATCGCCGAGCGCTTACGTAACGAGTTTTGCATTCGCATTACGGGCTTGGTGCGCGAGCGCCCCGCCGGCACCACCAATAAAGATCTGGCCTCGGGCGAAATCGAAATCCTGTGTCGCGAAGTTGAAATCCTCAACCCTTCGGTCACGCCACCGTTTCAGCTTGATGACGAAAACTTGTCTGAGACCACACGCCTGACACATCGCGTATTGGATCTGCGTCGCGGTCAAATGCAACGCAACATGATGTTGCGCTATCGCGTGTCGATCGAAGTGCGTAAGTTTTTAGATGGCTTGGGTTTTATCGATATCGAGACCCCAATGCTCACCAAGAGCACGCCCGAAGGTGCGCGTGATTACCTCGTGCCTTCGCGCGTGAACGCTGGCGAGTTCTTTGCCTTGCCACAATCGCCACAGCTCTTCAAACAGATGTTGATGGTGTCGGGGTTCGATCGCTATTATCAAATCACAAAATGCTTTCGCGACGAAGATTTGCGTGCTGATCGTCAGCCCGAATTTACCCAGATCGATTGCGAAACTTCGTTCTTGAACGAAACTGAAATTCGCGCGATCTTCGAAGACATGATCCGTCACGTTTTCAAAGCCGTGCAAAACGTTGAGTTGGCCAATCCGTTTCCGATCATGCCTTACAGCGAAGCCATGCGCTTGTATGGTTCAGACAAACCTGATCTGCGCGTCAAGCTCGAGTTCACAGACTTGACTGACGTTATGAAAGATGTCGACTTCAAAGTGTTTGCCCAGGCAGCCACCACCGAAGGTAGCCGCGTGGTCGGTTTGCGCGTTCCAAAAGGTGGCAGCATTTCGCGCAGCGAGATCGATAGCTACACCAAGTTCGTATCGATTTATGGTGCAAAAGGTTTGGCTTGGATCAAGGTCAATGAAGTGGCCAAAGGTCGTGATGGCTTGCAGTCACCGATTGTTAAAAACTTGCACGACGCGGCGCTTGCCGAGATGATCAAGCGCACCGGTGCGCAAGATGGCGATCTGATTTTCTTTGGCGCAGATCGCGCCAAGATTGTGAACGATGCCATCGGCGCGTTGCGCGTCAAAATCGGCCATAGCGAGTTTGGCCGTACCAACGATTTGTTTGAAGCCGTCTGGAAACCACTCTGGGTGGTTGATTTTCCGATGTTCGAATACGACGAAGAAGCTGATCGTTACGTTGCCGCGCATCATCCCTTTACCAGCCCCAAAGATGGCCACGAAGATCTGCTCAGTACCGATCCTTCAAAGGCAACCGCTAAAGCCTATGACATGGTGCTCAATGGTTGGGAGATCGGCGGCGGTTCAGTGCGTATTCACCGTGAAGAAATCCAGAGCAAGGTGTTTCGTGCGCTCAAGATTGATGCCGAAGAAGCTCAACTCAAGTTCGGCTTCTTGCTCGACGCGTTGCAGTATGGTGCGCCTCCTCATGGCGGTATCGCCTTCGGTTTGGATCGGATCGTGACCATGATGACCGGTGCCGAGTCGATTCGCGATGTGATTGCTTTCCCAAAAACACAGCGTGCGCAGTGCTTGTTGACACAAGCACCTTCGCCTGTGGATGAAAAGCAATTACGCGAGCTGCATATTCGTTTGCGTCAGCCGGACGTCAAAGCGTAAAACGTTTGTCATACATTTGATGATAAGTTACTCGCTTAAACACTAAATAGGCGATGTCTGCCGCACGCGGCAGCATCGACCACAATGTCGTTGCTACGAGTCGTCAGCTATAACATCCACAAAGGTCGCTCTCTTGCGGGGCGCGACTCAATGATGGATTTGCGACTCGGGTTGCACGGCCTGCGACCCGATTTATTATTTTTGCAAGAGGTGCAGGGGCGCAACGACCTTCATGGTCGTTTGCACGCCCAACACGAGTCGTTGGCGGCAGCCCTGCATATGGAAGTCGCCTACGGTTGCAACGCCATCAAAAGCCAAAGTGATCACGGCAACGCTTTGCTGTCGCGTCATTCAATCGTGAGCTTTGAAAATCAAGATATTTCAGATCACCGCTTAGAGCAGCGCGGCTTGTTGCATGGCGTGATTAAGGTCAACGAGCGCGAGGTGCATTGCTTTGTGGTGCATTTAGGTTTGTTTGCGGGCGGTCGTGTGCGCCAGATCGAAGTGATGGCTGAGCGCATCAAGCGGATGGTGCCAGACGATGCCCCGATATTGATTGCGGGCGATTTTAATGACTGGAACAATCGCCTGGCGCCCTTGTTTGTGAGGCAACTTGGCGTCTATGAAGTGTTTGCCAATGCACCGCGTACTCAGGGTGTGATGCCCAAGCTGCGCGAATCAATGCATCAATTGCGCGGTGTTTGGCGCGGTGATAGCCCGTTAGAGATTCGTGCGAGTTTGTTTCGCCGCGAGGCGCAGCGCAAAAACCAGTTGTCGATGGAGGGCGCCTACAGCCCGACACCACCGCCGCGTACGTTTCCGAGTGCGTTTCCGTGGTTGCGCCTTGATCGTATCTATCAACGCGGCTTTGCGGTGCGTAATGCCCGCGTATTGCGTGGCCGGCCATGGTCACAGTTATCGGATCATGCACCGATCTTTGCTGAGCTTGAGTTGCCGTAGATATTAGTAGTCGCTGCTCTTACCCGTTAAGGCAACCCCGACTCTCAAGAGCAAGTACGCCAAACCGTCAGTCAGGCGCGTCAGCATAGGCCGCTGCGCGTACAGCGTGTGTTCAATCACTTTGCTGCCGTGCACGATTGCCGCTTCAAGCGACTCGCGCAGCGTATGCGTAAAAGCGGCATCATCAATGACGACATTCGCTTCGCGTGCAAGTAATAGGCTAAAGGGATCGAGGTTTGAGGACCCAACAGTTGAAATCTGATCCAGTACGGCTACTTTTGCATGTAAAAAACTCGGTAGATATTCATAGATTTCAATACCGGCTCGCAAAAACTGATCATAGATCCAGCGTGTGGCGTGATACTGCATGCGGTATTCAATTTTGCCCTGCAGAAGTAGCTTGACCTTGACGCCGCGTTGCGCGGCATTGATGAGGGCGTGACGTAGTTTTCGGCCAGGTAAAAAATACGCGTTGGCGATGATGATCGTTTCTTGTGCGTGTGTAATGCCCTCAAGGTAGACGGTCTCTATTGACTTGCGATAGCGCAGATTGTCACGCAACACCAACGCGGCGTGGGCGGTGCCCGCAGCGGGATGTAGCGCACCACGGTGGCGTTGATGTCTGAAGCGTAGATGGCGCCAAGTGCGAGGCGCCCTGAGTAAGAGCCGCCAGTTTAGGCGCAGCCAAAGTAGATCTTGCGCATGTACCGCTTCGGCAACCAGCGGCCCAGTGACTTGAACCGCGTAATCAAAGCGAGGGTCGCCCACATGTTTAAGAGGCTCATGCGTCAAATAGTCGTCTTCAAAATTGATACCGCCGATAAAGGCTAAGCGCGAATCTACCACCACGATTTTTCGGTGCAGACGTCGCAGACGTTTAAAGTCAAAAGACTTAAGCGTAAATTCTCTGGGCTCTGGGCGATAAACGCGGCACTGCGCGCCGACCGACTGCAGCTCACTTTGAATGGCCTGTTCGTCTTGAGCACTCCCAAACCCATCTAGCATGACCCGTACCCTGACGCCGCGCAGCGCCGCCAACTTTAAATGGTGCAAAATCTTGGCGCCAGCGGTATCCAACCGAAAGATATACGTTTCAACTTGAATGCTGCGTATGGCCCGGTCAAAGGCTTCACAAAGTACCGGAAACAACTGCACACCGTTTTCGAGCAAGGTGATGGCATTGCTAGTTTTAAAGCGTAGGTGCGGATGAATTAAAGGCACGGCTTAACCTTGTCCAAGCACGAATTGTTTATACAAACCTTGCACCACTGGAATCATCAGCGTCAGTAAAAGTGGAATCATGATTCCAAAGCACCACTTAAAAATTTTGTTGTCTGCGTAAAAATTTGAGATATCCTTTTCAATTGGCGCGATTGAGCGGTGAATCTCTTTTTCAAGTCGAGCTTCAGATTCAACTATCTTCTTTTCGAGAGTTGTGACGGCACCCGAAAGATCACTTTTGGTTTCGTGGATATTTCTCTCGAGGGTAATGACAGCAGCAGACAGTTCGCTTTTAGTTAGGCGAATTTCTTTGTCTAAGGCGGCTAGGCCCTGTGCTAGATCAGTTTTAGTCGCAAAGTCATGAACCGAGTGGTCGAGTGCCGCATTTAAAGCCTGGGCTTGCACTTCGGCGAGCTGCCTTGGCATACCGGCACGTTCAAGGTCTTGGCAGTAAGTTAGCGTATTAAAGCGGTGCATAGCGGTCATGCTCGGATGAGTAAGGCGCCCTCGGCGCCGATACAGAGAGTCTGCGGCATGCCTGCGCGCAATTCAATCCCTCGGCACCCCCAAAAGTCAAAAAACGACACAAGTCGAATTGTTAGTAGAAGTAACCAGGTACTTGACTGCTTTGCGTTTCCTAATAGTGCCTTGCGCCGTATTGCGAGGTACTCTGCTTGTTATAACCGCTCTGGGGCGGTTAGTATGGTGATTCAAAGATTTTTTAAAGCAGGCGTTTGATGCGCCTTGCCAATACAAGATGAATGTTTTATTAACCGGTGGCGCTGGCTACATAGGCAACCATACAGCCGTGGCGTTGTCTGAGGCCGGCCATCGCGTTGTCATCTTCGATAACTTCAGCAACAGTGATCGTGGTGCACTCAAGCGGCTTGAGCAAATCTTGGGTGCGCCGGTCACAACCATCGAAGGCGACGTGCGCGATACTGCGTTACTGCAGCGCACACTGACCGAGCAACAGATCAACGCTGTGATCCACTTTGCTGGCCTCAAAGCCGTGGGTGAATCGGTGTCAATGCCGGTTGAGTATTACGCCAATAACGTACAAGGCGCGATCAGCCTGTTGCAGGCCATGCAGGCGGCGCAGTGCAAAACGCTCGTGTTTAGCTCAAGTGCTACGGTGTACGGCGACCCCAAATATTTGCCGATTGACGAAGCGCATCCTACAAGTGCGACCAACCCTTACGGGCGTAGTAAGTTGCACATCGAAGAGATCCTGTCAGATCTCAGTGCGTCCGACCCTTCATGGCATATTGCCGCGCTTCGATATTTCAACCCAGTGGGTGCGCACCCTTCGGGCTTGATCGGTGAAAATCCAAACGGTATCCCCAACAATTTGATGCCGTTTATCGCGCAAGTGGCTGTAGGCAAATTGCCGCAACTGAAGGTCTTTGGCAACGATTACGATACCCCAGACGGCACTGGCGTGCGCGACTATATTCACGTGATGGATTTAGCCGAAGGCCATCTCGCCGCGCTTAATTTTTTAACCCAACACAGCGGCGTGCATACGTTTAACCTCGGCACCGGTCGTGGCTATAGTGTGCTTGAAATGGTGAAGGCTTTTGAGGCCGCATGTGGTAAGTCGGTGCCCTTTAGCGTGGCCCCGCGCCGCACAGGCGATATCTCAAGTTGTTATGCCAGTGTTGATTTTTCAGCACAGCAACTAGGGTGGCGTGCTTCGCGTGATTTAAAAGACATGTGCGAAAGTAGCTGGCGGTTTCAGCAGCAAACGCAGCAATTTTAAATTTAACTCGCGCCTTCACTTCGCGTTAAAAAACGCTCGTCCGACAAGGCCAAAAGCCATGCCATGGCTACGGCGTAAAAACCTAGCGTGCGAATGCCGCGTAAGATCAGTTCAGTCCAGCCAAAGACAAAAAAACCAACGCACAAAACTAACCCCATGGCGGCAGCCACGCGAGCGGGTTGCGCGACACGCACCCCAAGGCGGCGAAAAAAGATCCAGCCCGGTACCGCATAAATCAAGAGCAAGGCTAACAAGCCGAACACGCCATGACTCGCCATACTAAAAAGCATGTCGTTGTGCGGCTCGTCAAATTCTTGGCTATGTGTAAAGTCTGAAATAATGCCTTGGCGCCAGTAATTCTCTAGCTGTGGTCCAAAGCGATTCGTCGCGCCATTACCAAAGAGCGGGTCAGCTTTAAACATCAACCAGGCCGCATGCGCCAACTGTATCCGACCACATTCGGATGAGATCGCCAATGGATTATTAATGCATTCGACGGTTTTTATGAAGGTGTCTTGAAAGCGCTGCCGCATGATCGAGCTCGAAGCAAAGGCCGCGGTGGCAAGAAAAACAGCCAATAAGGCAGGCAGAATCAGTTTTCGAGGGTGCACCTTGCCGCCCCATAGCGCTAGCCCAATCACGATGAAAAAGGGTACAGCCAACCAACCGCCACGGGTTTGCGTGGTGATAAAGCCAATGAGCCCCACCAACAGGGTGAGTAGCTTGAAGGCGATTTCAGTTTTTCTAAAACGCGTGAGGCGCCAGCCGATTGAAAACGTCGCAAGCACCGTCATCAGCAGTAGCAAGTCGCCGTATGATACGGCGTTGTATTGCGGCACCTCAAGCGGGCGCCTGAAGCTTGGCCACGAAAACCAGGCGGCGTAACCCGTCGCCACCCAGCTGACGACCACCATGCCCCAAGTGGCCTGCCGTAACCACTGAGGGATGAGAGATAAGCATGCACCGAGTACTACAAAGGTACCCACGCTAATGCGTAAGGCGCGTTCAATTTCGTTATCCAGACGCTTGTCGCTTCGAAGGGCTGCGACTGCAATCATGATTAGCGAAAAGAATAATGCCATCGCCAGAGGCTTATAGCCTTTCAGGTCATCCAGCGTGGCGCGCACGCCACCAGCCCGAGAGAAAAAAATCGACATGCAAATGACGGCGAGGATATAAAACACCGTGCTTGCTTGCCCAAGATCGGTCAGCATGGCGATGGGCATCGTTGCAAGTAACCCGGTCACCAAAAAAGAATCGAGGCGTTGTTTGAGAGAAGAGTCGATCAATGCAGTCAAAGGCATGCCTGAGTATTTTGTAGAGAGCTAAGGACTTGATACTAGCCTATCTGGCGACGTTTTTCATGTGAATTTGTGAGCAAACCCAGCCGATCATGCCGCACAAAATCACGCAAAACACCAAGCCAAAGCGAACGCCCAGTGTGACTGAAATCTTTGCGACAGCGATTCCAACTAAGGCTGTCCCGACCGCCCCGCCAAAGGCGCGGGTCGTCTGGATCAAGGCAGAGGCCACCCCGACATCACGTTGCTCGGCCAACATCTGCATAAACAGTGTGAAATTTGGTAACAAAAATCCGAGCCCAGCGCCGCAGATCGACATCGTCAGCACAATCCACCAGGCCGGGCTATTGGCTGAAAACGTTTGGGTGAGCAAGCACCCAACTCCAAGCAATACACTTCCAAAAATCATCAGGCGTGCAGGTTCGCTTTGGCGCGGAAACAAACGCCCATTGATGATGCTGCCTAAGGGCATGACCGCAACCAAGGGCGTTAACAGCAGACCCGCGTAGGTGGGTGAAAAATTAAATTCATCTTGCAGCAGCAAGGGCATATAAAAAATCAAAATAAACATTACGGCGCCCGCCATGACGCCGGCTAAGTTCAGCAGTTTTGCCTCGCGCGCGCGCAAAATCCGTAACGGAAAAATCGGCGTAGTTGCACGTCGCTCTACTGGGATCAACAGGGCCACGGCCGCAAGGCCTAAGGCGATGACGCCAAGTGCCCAAAGTTGCTCAGGGCCCGTGGTCGCTGCAGACAGTCGTCCGATACCCGTCAGGGGCGCACCCACTGCAATCGCAAGCACAAAGGCGCCCAGCCAATCTAGCGTTGGCGTACTTGTGCGCGTTGAGCGCATGGCCGGAAAAAACCGCCAGATCGAGTAGAGGGCTGTCAACGCAGCCACCGGAGTTATGAAAAAAGCCGCCCGCCAACCCAAGGCTTCGGTCACCGCGCCACCAAGCACGGGCCCTAAACCGCTTGCCACGGCAAAACTCGACGAGATTAAGACCATCCAGCGCACCCGCACGCGCGGATCCGGAAACAGATCAGCGGGCGCGGCAAAGGCGGTAGCCATCATCATGCCGCCACCCAAACCTTGAAAAACCCTGAAGCAAATCAGTTGCCCCATGGTTTGCGCCACCCCGCACAGTACCGAAGCGATCGTGACGATGGCTAACGCGGTGAGCAGCAAAGGTTTGCGGCCATACAAGTCACCGAGGCGCCCAAAAATCATGATGCTGACGGCTGAGGCTAAAAAATACCCCGTTCCGACCCAAGCATAGACAGCCAGCCCATTAAGCGCCTGCGCCACTTTAGGTAACGAGGTACTCACAATGGTCGAGTCAAACGCCACCACCACGGCCGAAGCTGCAATGCCAGACATCGCCAGCAACAACTCTCGGCGCGACTTCGGCGCAGCTTGCCCGGCAGGGGCCGAGGCTGGTGAAGCCGCTGCGGCTACTGGGGGCGAATCGCTTAGGTTTGAAGGTGCCGGCGTTTTCGTTGGATCGGGGTGCTGCTGCATTGGGCAACTTAGGGGTTAACGCTAATACAGCAAGGATAGCACTCCCGAGGGGCGCGACTTCGTGGACAATAACCCTTAACGATAAGCAGCCGGCGCTGCATGCACAGGAGACTGAAGTGAAAACAATCGCACAGGGTGCTGAAATGATTAAAAAAACAGGCCAGCCAGGTGTCGCTCGGGCTTTTGCTCTGAATTTGGTGGTGCTCAGTATCGTTACCGGCCTTGGCGCCACCGCGCAGGCGCAAACCGCAGACTGGCCCTCAAAGACCGTGCGCATCATCGTGCCATATTCACCCGGTGGCGGTACCGATATTATTTCGCGGCGCTTGGCCCAAGGCTTAGGGCCCGTGCTCAAACAGAGCGTCATCGTTGAAAACAAGCCTGGGGCAAACGGCATTATTGGTACAGACCTGGTCGCAAAATCCGAGCCCGATGGGCATACCTACGTAGTGGTGGTGTCGACCCATCTGATTAACCCGATCGTTACCAAGAACATGCCGTACGACACGTTCAAAGATTTGATTGGCGTGACCGTGGTGGCTGACTCGCCGTTGATTTTTGTGACCTCGTCACAGTTTCCGGCCAAAACCATGGCCGAGTTTACCCAGGCGATGCGGGCCAAGACCGGCACCTATTCATACGGCAGCTCAGAAAACATGACTAAGCTAGTCGGTGCCATGTATGCCAACTCTGAAAAGCTAGATATGGTCAGTGTGTCGTACAAAGGCGGTGCGCCCTTGATGACCGATGTGGTGTCTGGCGTCACAACCGTTGGTGTGACCAGCATTTTGACGGCACGTAATTTTTTGGATAGCGGTCGGCTGACGCCACTCGCTGTAACCAGCGCGCAACGCTCAGCGGCTGTCCCGAACGTGCCGACGATGCAAGAGGCGGGCGTTAAAGATTTTGAAATCACGCAAAGCTACGCGATGTATGCCCCGTCAAAAACACCCAAGGCAATTTTGAATGCCATGCAAAAAGCCGTGCATCAGGTTGCGATGTCGCCCGATATGAAAGCTGCGTTAGCCGATCAAGCGGCGTGGCCTGTTGCGCAGCCTGTGGATGAGTTTAACGAGCGCATTAAAAAAGAAGCCGCGTTTTTGCAAGATCTGGCAAAGAAGATCAATTTGCAAGGCGATTGAGTGAGCAAGGAGAATGACTAGCGGGCCGCTGATGAAGGTTCAGTGGCTTCGCGTTGGCAAGATTGCTGATTGAAATGGATCGAGGTCGCTGCGTGGGGATGTCTTGTTGATATGGACATGTGTCCCAGCGGGTTGCCACCCAGCACCTAAAGAAAAAATTACATATACACAGTCGCATTAGCAGGAGCAAAGATGTCAGTTGTAAAGTTGTCGAACGAACAACCCGCACCTAAAGGTTGGGTGCGGGCCGAGCTTGAGCAAGACTCTTCTTGGATTCGCCCGCTTACCGCGCACGAGATCACCGATCTTGAAACGAGTTTGCGAAAGGTGCTTGCGTTAGGTAAAACAGAATTTGAATTCTCTGCGGCTGACTTTGAGCTGACCGATTGCACACGTGCGCTACTCACTGAAGTCATGCAAGCGACACAAACCCGTTACGGCTTGTGCCTGGTGCGCGGCTTTCCGGTGGCTAACTGGAGTAAGGCAGAATTGCGCACCTTGTTCTGGTGTTTAGGCTTATGTTGTGGTGTGCCAAGGCCGCAAGGCAAGCAAAGTCAGTACGTGTCTGATGTGACCAACACAGGCGGCACTTACCGCGGCGGCACTGGGCGCGGCTACAACACGAATTCAAAATTAGATTTTCATGCAGATGGTAGCGACATCGTTGGCTTAATGTGTCTGCAAACTGCAAAAAACGGCGGCACAAGTTTGTTGTCGAGTTCTTTGACTGCATACACAGAGCTGAAAAAACAACGCCCCGATTTGGCGGTGGTGTTAACGCAGCCGTTTTATTTCAGTCGCCAGGGTGAGCACGCAGCCGAAGAGCCCCCGTATTATTTGGCCTCAATCGTGGGCGAAAAAAATGGTCGCTTTGCGTGTCGTCATATTCGTAATCACATCACGGGCGCACAAATCACGTTTGAAGATGTGCCGCGTTTAACCGCTCAGCAAACCGAGGCGTTGGATATGTTTGATGCCTTGCTGGCACGGCCCGATATTTGTTTTCATATGGAGCTTGAGCCGGGTGATTTTCAGTTTGTGAATAATCACGTCACCTTGCACGCGCGCACTGAATACGAAGACTACCCCGAGCCCGAGCGTCGCCGTCACTTGTTAAGACTATGGCTATCTTTACCTCAGGCTCAGGCATTACCCGAAGCATGGCGCATTGCTTACAAAGATGTCGATGCGCAAGCGTTGCGCGGTGGGTTTCGAGGCGTTGGCATCACCGACGAAATTCGCGGCTTTGAAAAACGCTTATGCGCCGAGCATCAGATGGCGTTCAGGGTGTACGAGGATTATGAAGCGATGCTTAAAACCGCCTAAAGTCGTTCTTTGCAAGACTCACGCAAGCTGACCGTTGTTCAATCTGATGGTCATGAAACGGCAGAACTGAGTCGGTCATACTGAAGTGGCAGTCTTGAAGTAGTCAGTCATCTTTTTCTTAAATCCTTTGATCCATTGTCTAGCTTGACCAAGAATCAATCATGAACATCTACGAACAAAACCTTCCAAAAACCGCCGCCAATTACGCAGCGTTAACTCCGGTGGATTTTTTGTTACGCGCCGCTGAAGTCTACCCGGATCGTTTGGCCGTTGTACATGGCAAGATTCGCCGCACTTGGTTGCAAACCTATCAGCGTGCGCAACAACTCGCGCACGCTTTGCGTGCATTAGGCGTGCAAAAGGGTGACACGATCACCGTGATGCTGCCCAACACACCCGAGATGCTTGAGTGCCACTTTGGTGTGCCCACGTTGGGGGCGGTGCTCAATGCGCTGAATACCCGCTTAGATGCGGCTAGCTTGACCTATATGTTGAATCACGGCCAAGCCAAGGTTGTGATCGTGGATCGCGAATTCAGCAAGGTCATGAAAGAGGCGATCTTAAACGCCAACGTTCAGCCGATTGTGATTGATGTTGATGATAGCGAATACGATGGTGCCGGTGAGCGCATTGGTACACATGAATACGAGGCGTTACTGGCAGGTGCTTCTGTGCAAAGCACAACTCTCACTTTTCAAGGCGACGAGTGGGATGCCATCGCGCTGAACTATACCTCTGGCACCACAGGTGAGCCCAAGGGCGTGGTCTATCACCATCGCGGCGCTTACATGAACGCCGTCAGTAACATTCTTGAATGGGATCTGCCCTCGCACCCCGTGTACTTGTGGACCTTGCCGATGTTTCATTGCAACGGCTGGTGCTTTCCGTGGGCGATTGCGGCGCGCGCCGGTGTCAACGTTTGCTTGCGTCGCGTGACGCCCGAGGGCGTGTTTGGCGCTATCCGAGATTATGGTGTCACACATTATTGCGGCGCTCCGATCGTGCACAGCATGTTGGTCAATGCGCCTGAGGCACTCAAACAAGACGGCATGAGCAAGCTCAACGGCGGCCGTGTCAAAGGCATGGTCGCAGGCGCAGCGCCGTCAGCGACACTGATTGAAGCGATGGACGCACTCGGCATCACCCTCACCCACGTGTATGGCCTGACCGAAGTCTACGGCCCCTGCACCGTGTGCGCCCCGCAGCAAGAATGGGATAGCCTGCCCGCCGCCGAACGCGCGGTGTATCACGCGCGCCAAGGTGTGCGTTATCACCTGCAAGGCGGTGCCGATGTTGTCAACCCAGAAACCAACGAACCCGTGCCACGCGATGGACAAACCATCGGCGAGATCGTCTTACGTGGCAACATTTGCATGAAAGGCTACCTAGGCAACCCTAAAGCCACCGAAGCTGCGTTTGCCGGCGGCTGGTTTCACACCGGTGATTTAGGGGTGCGCTACCCCGACGGCTACATCAAGATCAAAGACCGCAGCAAAGATGTCATTATTTCGGGCGGAGAAAATATCTCAAGCATCGAAATCGAAGACGTCTTATACAAACACCCCGCCATCATGGCCGTCGCGGTCGTGGCCAAGCCTCACCCCAAATGGGGCGAAACTCCCTGCGCGTTTATTGAGCTCAAACCCGGCGCGCAAACCTCAGCCGAAGAGTTAATCAAACACTGCAAACAACATTTGGCCGGTTTCAAAGTGCCGGGTGCGATCGAGTTTGGTGAACTGCCCAAAACCTCAACAGGCAAAATCCAAAAATTTGAACTCAGGGCAAGATCAGGAGCCGTTAGCGCGATTGATGTTTAGTTTGGGCTTTGCAAGAGCGTTAAAAAGCCTTGCCCTCGCCCTAAGGGTAAAATCCCCCTAATAACTAAAAGTTAAAGGTCTGGCCCTGCATGGCCTATGTCTTGAGCGCTTTTCTGGTGTCTTTGATTATTTCACTGTTTCTAGTGAGACACGGCCGTTTGCGTCCGCGCTTTGGGGTAGATTCTGACATGACTGGGGTGCAAAAATATCACGCCAATCCGGTGCCGCGTGTGGGCGGAATCTCGATTTTATTAGGCATGATCCCCGTTTGCGCCATAGCTTACCAACGCGACCCCGAGATTTTGCGCGATTTGCTGGTGCTGTTTGCCTGCGCCATGCCAGTGTTTTTGGGTGGATTATGTGAAGATCTGTTCCGAAACGCCCGTGTCATGGTCAGGTTGTTGCTCGCGATCGTCAGCGGTGCCTTGGTGTACTGGTGGTTGGGCGCTGCGGTGACCCGTATTGACGTGTTTGGGATTGATTCCCTCTTAAAAATCGCGGCCGTATCCTTGGTGTTTACTTCATTCACCATCGCCGGCGCTGCCAACGCTATCAACATTATCGACGGTTATAACGGCCTGGCCGCAGTGGTGTCGGGCATGATCTTGGCCGGCTTAGGCTACGTGGCTTTTTACTTAGGCGATCGCTTGGTTTTAGTCGCTGCGGTGGGGATGTTGGGCGCGATTGGCGGCTTTTTGATCTGGAACTATCCCCGCGGCCTGATCTTTTTAGGCGATGGTGGAGCCTACTTTATTGGGTTCATGATCGGCACCTTGTCGGTCGTGATGCTGGCCCGCCACCCGCAAGTGTCGGCCTGGTTTCCCCTACTGCTGTGCATTTATCCCGTTTTTGAAACCCTGTTTTCAATCTACCGTAAAAAATTCGTGCGCGGCAAATCACCAGGCGCCCCCGACGGCGTTCACTTGCACATGTTGGTATACAAACGCTTAGTGCGCTGGGCCGTTGGCTCTACCGAGGCCCGCCTGATTACTGAGCGCAATGCTATGACCTCACCCTATTTGTGGGTGTTGTCGTCATTGGCTATTATCCCGGCCGTATTGTTTTGGCAGTACGAGATCCCACTGATCCTGTGCACGGTCTTGTTTGCCACCAGTTACGTGATTTTGTACCGCACCTTGGTGCTGTTCAGAATGCCAAAGTGGATGGTTTTACAAAAGAAGCGGCGCGGTTAAATGCGTGTGCTGCACGTCTTAAAGACGTTTTTTCCGGACACCTATGGTGGCATTGAGCAGGTGGTTCATACCATCGCCAGTCACACCACGCCGCTGGGTGTTGAAAATCGGGTGTTAGTGCTTACTCCTGGCGAGCCTCGCACAGATATGTCACCTGAGGGTTATCAAATCGTCCGCTACAAGCGCGATTTGTATGTGGCTTCAACCGGGTTTTCAGTCAGTTTGCTGGCTAATTTCAAAAAAGAAGCCGCCTGGGCCGATGTCTTGCACATGCATTTTCCGTGGCCGTATGCCGATCTTTGCTATGTGCTGTCGGGTATAAAAAAGCCCAGCCTGATTAGTTACCACTCTGATGTGGTCAATCAGGTTCAGCTCAATAAGCTCTACGCGCCATTGCGCAATTTTTACCTGAGCAAAATGAGCAAGATCTACGCAGCCTCGCCCGGCATCATGCAATCAAGCCCGGTGCTGCAAAGGCATAAAGACAAAGTTCGCCTGATTACCTACGGCATCCAGCACTTTGAAGCGCACGCCGAAACCGACCCCGAAGTACAAGCTTGGCGCACACAGTTTGGCCCAAGGTTCTTTTTGTTTTTGGGGGCGCTGCGCTATTACAAAGGCTTACACGTTTTGCTCGAGGCCTTAAAAGGTCGCGATTATCCCACCGTCATCGCGGGCCGCGGCGATCAGCACGACGCCCTGGTCGCCCAAGCTAAACAGCTGGGTTTAACCAACCTGCACTTTGTACCCGAAGTCACTAACGACGAAAAGCGTAGCCTCATGCGTGCGGCGTATGGGTTTGTTTTCCCATCGCACATGCCTTCAGAAGCCTTTGGCATCGTATTGGCCGAAGCCGCTCAGCAGGGTACCCCGATGATTACCTGCGAAATCGGTACCGGCACCAGTTACGTCAACCTAGATGGCGTCACCGGCTTGGTCGTGCCGCCCTCTGATGCGCAAAGTTTTGGGCATGCTTTGGATACGTTTTGGCAACAGCCTGAACAGGTGCAGGTATGGGGGCAACAGGCGCTGGTTAGATATCAAGAGACCTTCAAGGCCGAGACCATGGCGCAGAAATATATGGCGGCTTATGGCGAGTTGTTGGCATCGTTGGATCAGTCTCGCGGCTGAGCCCAAATCAGCGTGCCTCAGCAACCTGCTGCAACACTATGCCTACCGCGCTAAAACCTCTTGATACACACCAACCGTCGCAGCCGCACACGCTTGCCAGTTAAACGACTGAGCTCGCAGCAGCCCGCGCTGCTTCAGCTCATGTGCTAAGACTTCATCATCAATCACACGGGTCATCGCTGCGCTTAACGCTGCAACATCCAGCGGGTCAACTGTTAACGCAGCGTTGCCTGTCACTTCAGGTAAAGACGTCGTGTTAGAAGTCACTACCGGCACTTGTGCCGCAAAGGCTTCAAGCACAGGCAAGCCAAAACCTTCGGCTAACGAGGCAAACACCAGCGCGCTGGCTGATTTCACAACGGCTAACAAGTCCGCCTCTGGTACATGCTGCAACCAACGTACGGCGCCTGAGCTTGTGTCTTCATCCATCATTTTTAAAACAGCTTCGCACTTCCATCCTGCGCGGCCAACAATCACGAGTGGCACGCGTTGGCGTGCAGCGAGCGGCATTGAGCGGTGCGCCAAAATCGCGCCTTCAATATTTTTGCGAGGCTGCAATGTGGCCACTGAGATAAAGAAGCGCTCAGGTAAGGCGTAGCGCGCGCGCACTTGCGCAAACTCATGGGTGGGTACGTTACGGAACCAACGCTTATCGACCCCTAGTGGGATCACGCTAATCTTGTTGGGCGAGATACCAGTCCACTTCGCGAGCTCAAGTTTTGAGTATTCAGAAATCGTAATGACCTGATCAGCCCAGTTTGCGGCTCGAATCCAAAGCGCATTTTTTAAACCACGATGGTTGCCGCGTGACCATTGCGGGTGCGATAACGGGATTGCATCCATTAACGTAGCCACTAACGGCATTGGGCTGCATTTGGGTACGTAATGATCGGTCGCGTGGATCAGATCTACTTTTTGGTTTAAGCGATTGAGGCCAAAAAAATTGAAGCCAGTTGCGGCTGACCACGCTGCGTTTAGTGGATAGCGTCCGAGCGTGATGCCTGAGTGGTTCAGCTGACTCATCACTTCACCCGCGACCGGATGCCCAAAAGCAAAGGGCACTAATGACAAATCATCGCGCACACCAAACTGGCGCAGCATTTCAAGGGTGTAGTTGCCGATGCCGTCAGAGCCGCCCCCTGCAATGCCTTTGCATAGGGCTGTCACACCGAACCCCACGCACATCATGGCTGGATGGGGGGTAAAGACTGAATTGAAGTTGCGGCCGTGTTGCTAGCAAGCGAGCCAGAGCCGCTTGTTATGGTCAACTCTTGTTGCGCCGCCTGAATCATCCACGCTAACGTTTCACGCAAGCACTTGGGGTGCCAATCAGGCACAAAAGTCTTTAACAACGTTGTATCCCCGCCCAGCTTCAGCACCTCGTTGGCGCGCACAAACAGCGGGTTAACACGCGCTTCTAGTGAGTGTCCGGTCAATTCGGTTGCCAAAGCCAGTGCGTCTTTAAGCGACACTAAATTGCTGGAACAGACGTTCACAATCTGACCGATCGGTGCCGCCTCAAGCAGTATGCGATAGGCTTTGACCACATCGCGAACGTCATTAAACTCGCGCCAAACGTCCATGTTGCCCAGATCAAGCGTTGGCTGCTTGCGCACAAAATGCGACACGATCTTGGGGATCAAAAAGCTTTCTGACTGACCAATGCCGGTGTAGTTAAAAGGCCGTGCCATCACGACCGGCACCTTGGGCAACCACAGCTTAGCCATATATTCCATGGCCAGTTTGCTGACTGCGTAATCGTTTGCTGGGTTGACTGGATTGCTTTCGCTGAGCAAGCCGCCTTGCAAGTTGCCATACACATTGGCGCTGCTGGCAAGCAGCACACACTTTAATTGCGCCGAAAGCGGTTCGAGTGCCTCAAGCAAGTTGCGCGTGCCCACTAAATTGACGTCATAAAATGCCTTGGGCTGGCCGTGGCCGACAAAGGCCACACCTGCCAAATGCACCACATATTGCGGCTGCGCAGCTAATACCGCCGCGCCCAACGATTCAGGATCTAAGAGATTTGCTTTGACCGAGCGGGGCCGAGTGGGGTCAACGTCCCCTAAGCCCCACACCTCGTAGCCACGCGCCTCAAGTTCGTTAGCCAAATGCAGGCCGGTAAACCCTTGCAGCCCGGTGACGAGTACGCGTCGGTTGTTGCTTGCGTTCATCCGAGCTTCAACTGTCATTTAAAACGAGAAACCGCGCTCATTACGCGCCAAGTCTGCCACAACCATCATGCGACAGAGCTCTTCGAGCGTCGTTTTGGGCTCCCAGCCTAACGCGGCTTTCGCTTTTGCAGGGTTGCCAATCAGCAGCTCAACTTCGGCGGGCCGATAAAACTTAGGATTAATCTTCACCAAGACCTTACCCGAGGTAGCATCAACGCCTTGCTCTTGCTCGGCGTGGCCTTTCCATTCAATGTCGACCGCGGTCGCTTTAAACGCCATCGTCACAAAATCACGCACGGTTTCGGTACGGTTGGTGCCCAGCACAAAGGTATCAGGCTCGGCCGCCTGCAGCATGCGCCACATACCTTCGACATAATCTTTGGCGTAGCCCCAATCGCGCTTCGCATCGATATTGCCCAACTCAAGCACCGGCAGTTTGCCCAGCTTGATCTTAGCCACGCTATCAGTAATTTTGCGGGTCACAAACTCACGGCCGCGAAGGGGGGATTCGTGGTTAAACAAGATACCACTGGTCGCAAAAATGTTATAGCTTTCGCGATAGTTGATTGTCATCCAGTGCGCATACAGCTTGGCCACGCCGTAGGGGCTGCGCGGGTAGAATGGAGTCGATTCAACTTGCGGAATCGCTTGCACCTTGCCAAACATTTCTGACGTGCTGGCCTGATAAAACCTGATCTTTGGATTCACAATGCGAATCGCTTCAAGCAGGTTCACCGGGCCAATGCCGGTGATCTCTGCGGTCGTGATGGGTTGCTCAAACGAGACCCCCACAAAACTTTGCGCAGCCAAGTTGTACACCTCAGTCGCGCCTGAAGTTTGTAACAAACGAATACTTGAAGACAGGTCGGTTAGGTCGTATTCAACCAGGTGCAAATTAGGGTGATTTTCAACGCCAAGCTCTTCAAGGCGCCAAAAATTGACTGAACTGGTGCGGCGATAAGTGCCGTAGACTGTATAGCCCTTGCCCAACAGCAATTCGGTTAAGTAGGCCCCGTCTTGTCCGGTGATGCCAGTGATCACCGCGGTTTTGTTTGCGCCTGTATTCGCCACGCTTGTATCCAGTTAGCCGTTCAAAGGCGTTATTATACTTCTGTGGCGTTTGTGCGCGGTAGGCGGGCGCTCGTCGCTCAAACATCTGGCACAGTTAAACTTTTAGTCCTGAGCGTCTCTGAATTTGCCGCCAATATTTAATTGGGGATATATTTTTTATTATCCCGTCATCTCGGCTTGCCCAATATAGTTTTAGCCATCACACATATGATCAAGTCGGTTGTTAAAAATTTATACGATTTACTGACCACAGGGCCGCTTAAAAAAGCGTTTAAAGCCCTTACCACCAAATATCCTAGTTTTGAGCCTTTTGTGCGCCATATTCAGGTGCAGTTGTTTGATTGGTATCTAGTTAAGCCTCGTATTGTTCAGTTTCGTACAAATTCCACCTCCAACATTCTATTTGTTGACGTTTCGTTTTTAGTTTTAGAAGACTTAAAAACGGGCATTCAACGGGTTACACGCAGCATCTTGCTGCAATTACTGACGAACCCACCCGCGGGGTACGAGATTCAAGCCGTATATGGCGATCGCCATGTTGGCTATAAGGCTGCGCAGATGGGGCATGACGCCAGCGGGTCGCTGACCTTAGGCCGCTCGCCCGAACCGCGGGCGATTGACGTGAGCCCAGGCGATATCTTTTTAGGCTTGGATTTCGCCTGCGTCACGACACTCAAAGAGCAAAACTACCTCTCAAAGATTAGAGCGGCTGGGGTGAAAGTGTATTTTGTGGTCTATGACCTGCTGCCGGTGCAGTTTCCCGCCTACTTTCCAAGCTCAACCAAAGATTTTCATATGCGCTGGTTGCGCACCTTGGTTAAGTTTGATGGTGCGATTTGCATTTCAAAAGCAGTGGCCGATGACTATCAAGCGTGGATTGCGGCCAGCCGCATCCCTGTCAGCGATACCTTTCAAGCTACTTTTTTCCATCTGGGGGCCGATCTAAATAATTCGGCGCCTTCAAAAGGCTTGCCGGCCGATGCCGAGCAGATGCTGTCTACGATTAGCCAGCGCCCCACCTTTTTAATGGTGGGCACGCTTGAACCCCGTAAAGGCTATCGTCAAATTCTTGATGCATTTACCCTGCTTTGGCAAGCCACCGAAAATATAAATTTACTGATCGTCGGTAAAATAGGGTGGAATATCTCCGAAGTTGCAGACATTCTAGCCCAACATCCAGAGTTGAATAAAAAGCTCTTCTGGCTGAAAGGGATCAGTGACGAGTATCTTGAAAAAATATACGCGGCCAGCACCTGCCTGATCGCGGCCAGTGAGGGCGAAGGTTTTGGCTTGCCGTTGATCGAGTCGGCTCAGTACGGTATCCCTTTATTGCTGCGCGATATCCCCGTGTTTAGAGAAGTCGCCGGCGACGCAGCTTACTATTTTGGCGGCCCCGCCGGGCGCCAAACCGCCTCTGAGGCGGCTCAGGATACGGCTCAAAGCATTAAAGCTTGGTTGTCCCTGTACGAGGCGAAGCAACACCCACTGAGCACCGGTCTGAAATACAACACCTGGCAGCAAAGCGTCGAGCAGCTTCAAAAGTCGTTATTCGAGCAATAAAAAGGTCCCTGTACGCATTTGCCGGGGTAACGATGCACACAAGCAAGGCGCGGAGCTCCGAAACGGGCTGTTTAGCCTCCACAATGCGATAATGCTGTAAATTATTTCTGGCGCTTAAGCATGCAACTCATCCCTGTGATTCTCTCTGGCGGTGCCGGCACACGTTTATGGCCGGTGTCGCGCGAGCAGCACCCTAAGCCCTTTATCCGCTTGGCTGATGGCCAAAGCCTGCTGCAAAAGTCATTTTTGCGTGCAAAAGGTTTGCCAGACGTGGTCGAAGTGTTGACCGTCACCAATCGCGATCTGTTTTTTAAAACCGCCGACGAATATCGCGAAACGGGCGAGATCCCCATGCCGTTGGGCTTCATTCTTGAGTCCGAAGGCCGTAACACTGCCCCCGCGATTGCCGCAGCTGCACTGACTGTCTATCAAACTTACGGCCCCAAAGCCGTGATGTTATTTTTAACCGCAGATCACCTGATCGCAGACGTACACGCCTTTACCGAGGCCGTGCAAACCGCCGTCAAACTAGCTGAAACCGGTAAAGTGACCACGTTCGGTATTCGACCCGAAGGCCCCGAAACCGGCTACGGCTATATTGAATCTGAAGGCCACACGGTTAAGCGGTTTGTCGAAAAACCGAATCTAGAAACTGCACAGAAGTATGTCGCTAGCGGCAAATACCTCTGGAACTCGGGCATGTTTTGCATGACAGCCGAAACAGCCTTGGCCGAGCTCAAGCTGTATGCGCCTGCGGTATTAGAGGCGGTTGAAACAAGCCTCAAAGCCTCGCGCCGAGTTGAAGGCCCTGGTCAGTATCAAATTGACCTAGATGCCGAGACATTTAAAAAAGCCGACAGCATTTCAATCGACTACGCTTTAATGGAAAAAACCACCCACGCCGCCATCGTTGCCTGCGACATCGGCTGGAGCGATATCGGGTCGTGGAATGCGTTGGGTGACTTGATCCCTAAAGATGCAAATGGCAATAGCCTTGAAGGCGAAACCTACTTGCATGATGTCAGCAACACTTTTATTCAAGCCTCAGGCCGCTTAATCGCTGCAGTGGGTGTTGATAACCTCATTATTATCGATACCCCCGACGCCTTGCTAGTTGCGCATAAAGAGCACTCGCAAGACGTGAAACAAATCGCGGGTCAGCTTAAAAAAATTGGGCACGAGGCGTACAAGTTACACCGTACCGTACACCGCCCTTGGGGCACATACACCGTGCTTGAAGAAGGCACAGGCTTCAAAATGAAACGGATCGTGGTCAAGCCCGGTGCCTCACTATCGTTGCAAATGCATCATCATCGCAGCGAACACTGGATTGTGGTCGATGGTATGGCTAAGGTCGTGAATGGTGAACAAAACTTATTGATCGCCACCAACGAATCAACCTTCATCCCCGCGGGGCACAAGCATCGGCTTGAAAACCCCGGCAAAATCGATTTGGTCTTGATCGAAGTTCAAAGCGGTAACTATCTCGGCGAAGACGATATCGTGCGCTTTGAAGATCATTACGGTCGCGCGTGACGGCAGTCACTAGCCGGTGCATCCAAATATGGGGCTAATCCGATCTTTATGGGGCTATCGCGGCTTTATTTCAGGCAGCGTGCAGCGCGAGTTTCAGTCTAACTATAAAAACTCGTTGCTCGGTGCCGCCTGGACAGTCATCAAACCCTTGGTGATGATCGTTGTCTACACCGTGGTGTTTTCGCAAATCATGCGCAGCAAGCTGCCCGGTGTTGAAAGCGAATTCGCGTACAGCATCTACCTGTGTGCCGGCGTGCTGACCTGGACGTATTTTAATGAGGCCGTGACGCGAGGCCAAAACGTTTTTATTGAAAACGCTAATCTGCTTAAAAAGATTAATTTTCCGCGGATGTGTTTGCCGATCATTGCGTTGGCAAACGCCTCGGTCAATTTCGTCATTATCTTTTCGCTGTTTACGATATTTTTACTGATGACGAGTGCGTTTCCGGGTGTCGTGTTTGTGGCCTTGATCCCCGTATTGTTCATTCAAATTTTGTTGTCAATGGGTTTGGGTTTAACGCTCGGCGTGCTCAATGTTTTTTTTCGTGACGTGGGTCAAATGGCAGGTGTCGTGTTGCAGTTTTGGTTTTGGGCGACCCCAGTGGTGTATCCCATTAATATTCTGCCACCCGTCTTTCAAGAGTTGATTCGCTATAACCCCATGACAAACCTGATGGGGGCATATCAGCAGATCTTAGTGAATGGCCAGTGGCCGGATTGGCGCTCGTTGTGGCCGGTCACCTTACTTGCTCTGCTGTTGTGCGTGTGGGGTGCGCGATTATTTCGTAAGCACGCAGGCGAAATCGTGGATGAACTCTGATGGGTACGATTAGCGTTCGCGATTTAGGCAAAGCCTATAAACAATACCCTACCCGGGGTGCGCGCTTGGCTGAATGGCTCATTCCGTTTAGCCCACCGCGACATACCCAAAAGTGGGTGTTGCAAAACCTGAGTTTTGAAGTCAAGCCAGGCGAAGCCATCGGCATCATTGGAATGAATGGCGCCGGCAAAAGCACCCTACTGAAAATGATTACCGGCACCACCGAGCCCACGACTGGTTCGGTCAATGTCACGGGTCGCATCGCTGCCTTGCTTGAACTTGGCATGGGTTTTCATCCCGACTTTACCGGCCGGCAAAATGCCATCATGGCTGGGCAATTGTTGGGGTTAACGGCTGACGATATGCGCGGCCTGATGCCCGAGATCGAAGCCTTTGCCGAGATCGGTATCTACATCGATCAACCGGTGCGCGTGTATTCAAGTGGCATGCAAATGCGTTTGGCGTTTAGCGTCGCCACAGCAAGGCGCCCCGATATACTGATTGTGGATGAGGCCTTATCGGTTGGCGACAATTATTTTCAGCACAAAAGTTTTGATCGCATTCGTGCCTACAACAAGCTTGGCACAACACTGTTGATCGTGTCGCATGACAAGGGCGCGGTTCAAGGTATTTGTGACCGTGCGATCTTGCTAAGCGGTGGTTCAATAGCCATGCAAGGTAGCCCCGAAACGGTGATGGATTACTACAACGCCATGATTGCCGAGCGTGACCCTACCAACGTGCAGCAAGTGCTCGGTCACGACGGAAATGTGCAGACGATCTCTGGTACGGGCGAAGCGCGCGTGATCAAAGCCACCCTGTGCGATGAAGACGGCAAACCCGTTGAGGTAGTGAAGGTTGGGCAGGTCTTACAGATAGAGGTCGAGGTCGAAGCCTTTGCTGATTTGCCCGAACTTGTCTTTGGCTATCAGATTAAAGATCGTCTGGGTCAGCCGGTGTTTGGTACCAATACCTTTCATACCAAGCAAATTATTAGCGCTATCCGTTCGGGCCAAACAATACGTTATGGGCTAAGGTTTCCCGCAAATTTTGGAGTAGGGTCATACTCGATGTCGTTTGCGCTGCACGACTCAGAAAGTCATCTCGAAAAAAATTACGAGTGGCGTGATCGGGCCATCGTATTTAACGTTGTGAATGTCGGTAAAGACCACTTTGTAGGCCTGGCGTGGTTGCCCTCAAGTATTGAGGTGCTACGTGACTGAACTGTCAGCTGAGCTTGATCATTTTTCTCGTGCCTGGCACGCAAAAATTCATGGTTCACGCGCCACAGTTCAGGCGCGTTTGTTTTGCTACTTACCATTCGTTTTTCCTTTGCTGCATGCGTACCCAAAAGCCGCGGCATTGGATTTGCGTTGTGGTCAAGGCGAGTGGCTTGAAACCTTAACTCATGTTGGCTTTACGGCACTGGGGGTTGATGAAGACGCGGCCTGCATTGAGCACTGTCAGAACTTAGGCTTACAGGCGCAGGTTCAAAACGCACTACTAGCGTTACAAGCTTGTCCAGATCAAAGCTATGCTTTGATTTCAGGCTTTGGTTTGGCTGAAGCCCTGCCATTTGAGGCTTTAAGGCAAGTCGTACAACAGTCACTGCGCGTCTTAGCGCCAGGCGGCCTCCTGATCTTGCAGGCTGTTAATCCTGAAAATATCTTCGCGAGCAGTAATCTAGGTTTCTTAGACCCCACGCGTCGCCAACCCATCCCGCGCGCGTTATTGGAGTTTGTGCCTGAGCATGCTGGGTTTGCACTGAGCAAGGCGATTCCGTTACAAGAGCAATTTAGCTTGGCGGCGCAGCAGCCCGTATCGCTGTTAAATGTATTGCAAGACGTTAGCCCCCTGTATGCCGTGATTGCACAAAAATCAAGCGAAGGATTGTCGATCCCCTTAACGATCAAGGCGTTTGACTACGAGTACGGCTTATCGCTTGAAACCCTGGCCAGTCTATTTGACCAACAAATCGAAACCAAGATTCAAGAGGCAGCCGCCTCAGCCGCGCGTGCTGAAGCTGCGTTGGCTGCGATTCATCGCTCGTTTATGTGGCGCGTAACGCGCCCGATTCGTTGGTCCGAGCAGCAAGTTGAGCAGCTAAAGGAAGAGGGTGTTGGCACGCGCCTAGCGGCGTTCGTTGAAAAAATGCATCGACTATTGGTCCGCCAAATCTTGGCACGTATTTCAGGAAGACGGGGTTTAAGTCGTGTGCAAAACTATCTAGAAAAAGTCAGCCATCGGCAGGCGCTCATTGTGGCCAAACGTCACGCCTTGTTAGCCGAGCAACGCAAAATCCCGCTTGACCCGGCAATGATTCAACAAGCCTATCAAACGCGCGCGCGCATTGAAACCTTGACTCCCGAGGCGCAAGAGATTTATCAGCGTTTACAAAAAAAAAGTAGCGTGTCACGACCATGAAAATCGTCGTCGATCTGCAAGGTGCGCAAAACGAAAGTCGCCATCGTGGGATTGGGCGTTATTCACTTGCCTTTGTACGCGCGCTCATCCGCAATAAAGGCACGCACGAAGTGGTGGTGTTACTCAGTGATTTATTTCCTGAATCCATCACCTATGCCCAAGACGCGTTAGGTGAGTACTGCGCACAATGCACCATCAAAATCTGGTCAGGCATTGGTCCGACTGACTTGCGCAAGCCAGAAAATCGTTGGCGTAAACAGGTATCTGAGCTGCTGCGCGAAGCTTTCATTGCAGAGCTTAAGCCTGACGTCGTGATCATTAGTAGCTTGCTTGACAGCTCTCGGGACAACACGGTTGTCAGTATCAGTACGCTCGCGCCGGTGTTTACCGCGATGATTCTCTATGACTTGATCCCGCTGTTATACAAAAGCGAGTATTTGGTTGACCCCACCACACAAGATTGGTACTACGAGCGCCTGTGGCAAGTTAAAAAGGCAGACCTCTGGTTTGCGATTTCAGAGTCCTCGCGCAACGACGGTATTGCACACCTAGGTTTGCCGGCAGCCCAAGTGCACAATATCTCTGCAGCGTTGGGCGAAGACATCGTTGTTGTCGATTTGACCTCTCAACAGTCGGCCGCGTTGAAACAAAAGTTTGGCATTACGCGCCCTTTTTTGTTGTACAGCGGCGCGTTTGACCCACGTAAAAATATTGATCGCTTGGTGCGTGCGTACGCTGCACAGCCCGTTGAAATCCGGCAAACACATCAATTGGTGCTGGCCGGCGGCCTGAATGCTCCACAGCTCTTGCAGGTCAATCAATTGATCCGCCAGGCGGGTTTAGATGCGAGCGAAGTCACCGTCACCCAGCGCATCACTGACCAAGAGTTGTGCGCTTTGTATGGGTTATGTAAGGCTTACATCTTGCCCACCTATTGCGAAGGCTTTGGTTTTACCGCCCTTGAGGCGATGGCCTGCGGTGCACCCACGATTGGCTCAAACTATTCGAGTGTTCCTGAGGTAATTGGGTTGCCCGAGGCTTTGTTTGATCCGTTTTCGGTTGATAGCATAGCAAACAAAATCACTCAGGTATTAAACGACGAGGCCTATCGGGGATTGCTGGCGGCGCATGGGCGTCAGCAGGTTCAAACGTTTTCGTGGGATCACACAGCTCGCAAGGCGCTTGAGGCCTTAGAGCGGTTAGAGCGGGATGGCGCGTTGGAAGCGCAGGCGCGGCCAGCGCCTGCGGTACTGGTCGCTGAAATAACCGCCCGCATCGAAGCGTTTGCGCAAACGCTTCAGCGCCCGACCGTTGAGTTACAAGAAACTGCATCCTTAGTCGCTGGCTTGCTGCCTCGACAAGATACCCGCCCAAGATTGTTTGTCGATATTACTGAGTTGCATGCCGCTGACTCAAAGTCAGGCATCCAGCGCGTGGTGCGTAGCATAATTAAGTATTTGTTAACCGATGCTGATGCGAATGCTGACTATAAAGTCGAGTTGGTTTACGCCGCCAAGCTTGTGGGTTATAAAACCGCCGAGGCGTTTACTCGGCGCATGTTTGGTGATGGTCATCTACCGAACTTCACAGGCAAAGCGCGGGGTACAGAAGCAACCCATTTCCATGATGTGCCCTCGGGCAATACCGCTGTTGACCAAGATGTTTACATCCACCCCCAACAAGGCGACATCTTCCTCGGCCTTGATCTGCACTTCAACATCGATCAAGACCACGAGCAATTTTTTACCCAAGCCCGCCAAGCCGGTGCTCGAGTGTATTTTGTGGTCTACGACCTGTTGCCTTTGCAGCTTAAAGACACTTTTACCCCAGAGCTTGTTGAAAGATACGGCAACTGGTTGCGCGTGGTGTCTCAACAGCATGGTGCTGTGTGTATTTCGCAAGCCGTCGCCGCCGAATTAAAGGCATGGTTGGTACAAAATCAGCCAGCTGTCGCGCCGTCGTTCAGCATCGACTGGTTTCATCTTGGGGCTGATGTTGAAAGCTCAATCCCCAGCAAAGGGGTGCCCGACGATGGTCCACAACTGTTACAGCAACTTGCCGCCCAAACAAGCTTTTTAGCCGTCGGTACGCTCGAACCGCGTAAGCGTCATGGCCAAATGCTAGACGCCTTCGAGCAACTTTGGGCTCAAAACGTTGCTGCCAACCTCCTCATCGTCGGCAAACCGGGCTGGTTGACCGAGGCGCTGACCAACCGTTTAAGTTCCCACCCCCGACTCGGCCGTCAGCTGTTTTGGGTGCAGTCAGCCAGCGATGAGTACCTTGAAAAAATTTACACCGCGGCCAGCTGCCTGATCGCCGCTAGTGAGGCCGAAGGTTTTGGCTTGCCCCTGATTGAGGCTGCGCGACACGGTTTGCCCATTATTGCTCGAGATATCCCAGTCTTTCGCGAAGTCGCCCAAGACCATGCCCTGTACTTTGCGGGTGACGAGGGCGCAGCCTTAGCCACGGTTGTTCAAAGCTGGCTGGCGCTAACCCAAGAGCAAAAAACACCCGATTCAAGGCATATTCAGCGGCAAACTTGGGCGCAAAGCGCTCAACAGCTGCTTTCTAGGGTGATTTCAAGTAAAGATGTCACAAAAATTGCATAAACTAAGGGATCCTGCCCTTTTGAGAGCTCAAGCATGAAAATTCTAGTCGTCGGCGCTGGTTATGTTGGCTTGGTGACCGCAGCCTGCCTGTCTAGCAAAGACAACACGGTCGTTTGTGTCGATACCGACCCCAGCAAAATCGCTCGCCTTGAAAAAGGCATCATCCCTATTTATGAGCCGGGCCTCAAAGAGGTGGTTGATGGATCGATTGACAGTGGCAGTTTAAAGTTTTCAGACAGCATCAAAAACGGTTTGACCAAGCTTGAAAGCGACAGCACCAATCCAAATCTGATTTTTATCGCCGTGGGCACCCCACAAGGCGAAGATGGCTCGGCAGATTTACGCTATGTATTAGCCGCAGCAAAAGAAATCGGCCAAACGCTAGACGGCCCCGCCATCATTATCAATAAATCAACCGTGCCCGTTGGTACAGCCGATCTGGTTAAGGGTGAAATCGCCTGGCAATTGTTTCAGCGCAAATGTTTTATCGATTTTGATGTGGCCAGTAACCCCGAGTTTTTAAAAGAAGGCGCCGCAATCGATGACTTCTTTAATCCAGACCGTATCGTGATCGGTACCGAAAGCGAGACCACTAAAGCGCAGCTGGTTAAGCTTTACAAGCCTTACGTTAAAAACGAGAGCCAGTTGTTGACAGTGGGTGTGAAAGAGGCCGAATTGATTAAGTACGCCTCAAACGCGATGCTTGCCACTCGCATCTCGTTTATGAACGAAATCGCCAACGTGTGCGATCGTTTTGGTATCAATGTTGAAGACGTGCGCGCCGGCATGGGTTCAGATTCACGAATTGGCCCCGCGTTTTTACGCCCTGGCTGCGGTTATGGCGGGTCGTGCTTCCCTAAAGATGTTCAAGCTTTGGTGCGTATTGCTCAAAGTGTGGGTGTTGATCCGATTGTGCTCAATGGGGTTGAGGCGCGTAACAAAAAACAAAAGCAATACCTGTTTGAACAACTGGTTGCCAAGATGGGGAAAGACTTAGATGGTCGCAAAGTTTGCGTCTGGGGCTTGGCGTTTAAACCCGACACCGATGATATGCGCGAAGCGTCGTCGATTGATTTGATTCGAGCGCTGTGTCAAGCGGGCGCAACTGTTGCTGCACACGACCCCGTCGCACGCGAGGTTGCTGAACATGTGTTTGCTGATTTGTTGCGTAACGGTAAGCTAGTCCTTGAACACAGCCCAATAGATGCTGCAAAAGATGCTGACGCAGTTGTGTTGGTGACAGAGTGGGCTGAGTATAAAAAAGTTGACTTCGAAGCACTGAAAGTTACCGTTAAAGGCGCCCTGTTTTTTGATGGGCGTAATCATATCGATCCTGCCAAG
Organism: uncultured Alcaligenaceae bacterium; assembly: GCA_937952975.1. Classification (GTDB taxonomy): domain Bacteria; phylum Pseudomonadota; class Gammaproteobacteria; order Burkholderiales; family Burkholderiaceae_B; genus Zwartia. Next base: position 31,677 of record CALFXX010000122.1, on the reverse strand, counting down.
GTAAAGGGAGCGGGCTTTTATTACGCAGGTGTTGGCCGCGCTTAATCTGTAAATTAAGTATCGCGCAAAAGCCAAGCGAGCGAGTTTGAAACCCTACTGCCTGAAGCCGTACCGATTGTTTGATGCTATTTACAAAAAGAGCTTGACGCACTTCTTATGAAAAAAATTCTTGTTACTGGCGGGGCAGGCTTTTTAGGATCGCACCTGTGCGATCGCTTGATAGCCCAAGGCCATCAAGTGGTTGCACTCGACAGCCTGTTTACAGGTACTAAAAAAAATATTGTCGGTCTTGTCTCAAGTCCAAACTTTAAGTTTGTGCAGCACGATGTGGTGGATCCCATTTCGGTGCAAGCTCTGGGCATGTCGGGCTTAGACGAAATCTATAACCTCGCCTGCCCAGCCTCGCCCGTGCATTATCAATACGACCCCATCCACACCATGAAAACCTCGGTGTTGGGTGCGCTCAATATGCTTGAGCTTGCACGCAATACAGGCGCCAAGGTGTTTCAGGCGTCGACGTCTGAAGTGTATGGTGATCCGTCGGTGCATCCTCAGCCTGAAGAGTATTGGGGTAATGTCAACACAATTGGTATTCGGAGCTGTTACGACGAAGGCAAGCGCGCCGCTGAGACTTTGTGGTTTGATTACCAACGCGCTTATAACCTTCGCATCAAAGTCGTACGTATCTTCAATACCTATGGTCCGCGTATGGCGGCAGACGATGGTCGTGTGGTGAGTAACTTTATTGTGCAGGCTTTGCGTGGTGAAAACCTGACCATTTATGGCGACGGTACACAGACGCGTAGCTTTTGCTACGCGGATGATTTGGTTGAGGGATTTATTAGGTTGATGAATTCGCCCGACAGCGTTGTGGGGCCGATCAACTTAGGCAACCCTGGCGAATTCACCATGATTGAGCTTGCTGAAAAAGTGTTGCGTTTGACGGGTTCAAAAAGCAAACTGGTCCATATGCCTTTGCCACAGGATGATCCTAAGCAGCGTCGCCCGGACATCAGTAAAGCGAAGCAGCATTTAGACTGGGAGCCTACCGTCGCACTAGAGCAAGGCCTTGTGCGCACGATTGCTTACTTTAAGGAGGCGATTGCGGTATGAGCCCACATGGTCAAGGCGATGCTCACACCTCATCTAGCACAGACGTGCGTTCAGGCGCCAACGCAACTGACGCCAACTTTGCAGTTGTGATGCCTGTTTACGAAGATCAAGAGGCCTCGACCCGCTTATTTAGAGAGCTATTTGCTGAGTACGGTACTCGCGCATATGTTGTGGCGGTAGATGACGGTTCAATCAATCAACCCGTGCAGATCGAAGCTTTGCAAAGCGCGGGCGTTCAAGGCGTGGTGATTACGCTTAAACGCAATGTTGGGCATCAACGTGCGATTGCGATTGGGTTGAACTACGTGGCTGAGCATTTTCCTGACATGCCTTGCACTATCGTGATGGACTCGGATGGTGAAGACACGCCTCAATCGATCCGTGAGCTCGTTGAACCGATGCAATCACCTAAAGTTGATGTCGTGGTGGCGCAGCGAAAAAGCCGTGTTGAGACCTTAAGGTTCAAAGCGTTCTATGTTGTTTACAAAGCGCTATTTCAGTTTTTAACTGGACGCAAAATCAGCTTTGGTAACTTTATGGCCCTAAAGCCGGCAGTGCTTAAGCGCTTGGCTGCGATGCAAGAGCTCTGGATGCACGTTGCGGCCTGCGTACTAACGTCAAAACTGCGGGTGCAAACGCAGCCGATTGATCGCGGGCCGCGCTTTGCAGGTAAAAGCAAAATGAATTTTGTGGGCTTGGCCTTGCATGGCTTTAGGGCTTTGATGGTATTTGCTGAAGACGTATTGGTGCGTGTGGGCATCATTTGCGCCTTTGTGGCTTTATTTACTGTGGCCGCAAGCGCAGCCGCTATTGCGCTAAAGCTTGCAGGTTTTGCGACGCCAGGTTGGTTTTCAGTCGCCTTAGGGATTTTGTTATTGGTATTTTTACAAACTGGTGCACTGACACTGATGACCTTGATGTTGACAGGTGTCGTACGTGCAGGAGCGCCAAATCAAATTGATTACCGCGCTTATATCGACGTTGTAAAGCATGTCGCTTAGCACGGTGCGCGGTAAAGTAGTAGCCCTGCTTAAACAGCAGTCAGTCAGATATTTTATTAATGGCTTAGCCGCCACGGCGGTGCATTTTGCCGTGCTGACTTTTAATTTAAAAGTATTAGGCTGGGGTTCTGCTGGCATCGCTAATTTGGTGGCAGCTGTCTTTGGGATCGCCGCATCGTTTTTAGGCAGCCGTTACTTTGTTTTTCAACGTTCCGCAGAGCCTTTGTTTGAGCAGGTGTATCGTTTTATTTTTTTGTACGCAGCGATCTCCATGTTGCATGGCGCCCTGATGTATGTGTGGGCTGATCACTACCACCTAAACTATGTTGCTGGCTTTATTGTGGCCACGGGAATGCAGGTGTTGTGTAGCTATTGGGGCAATAAGCGCATAGTCTTTAAAGTATGAAATATCTCAAACTTGTCATCGCGACAGCGGTATATTCGATTCTGTTGCTAGCAATTTACGTGCTGCACGTACGCTATGTACCCGTCAATGTCGTTTTTTACAGCGCAATCCTAGACGCCGTACTCGCTACTGTATTAGCCATCACCTTGGTTGTAATGATACGCTGGTTAAAGGTATTTACGCGCTTTGAAATCTTGCAGCTTTGCTGCATCTGGTTGTTGCTAGGTTATTCGTTTGCGATTTCAGTGCCTACCGTCATTGATCGCTCGCTATCGTTTTATATTCTAGAAAAACTACAACAACGTGGCGGCGGTATCAAGCTTGATGCGTTTGATCAAGTGTTTACTCAAGAGTACGTCAAAGAGCACCGTTTAGTCGACGTACGCCTTACTGAACAACAACAGTCCGGCACCCTTGAAATCAAAGACGGTTGTGTCAAGCTCACGACTTGGGGGCAAACGATTGCTAGTAGTAGTCGATATTTTCGAGCCCATTTTTTGCCTAAGCAACGTTTACTGATGGGCAAGTACTCTGATGATTTGACGGATCCGTTTAGAAACAGCGTAGAGCGGATCGATTATCAATGCCAGTAGTCGAGGTTTGGAACCGCTACGGCGTAAGTGACTACCCAAATTCATTGAGCTTAAGAGTGCACACTGCTTGTGTAACTTATGGCAACCAATCCACAGATCCAATTCGCACACCGAGTCGCCGCCCATCGCCATTCATGCCAATATTACGTGGGATAAAGCATCGATCAAGCTTAAGCTCGACGCGATAGTCTCTTCCGGATACAACTCCATTGGGTAGTATCAGTTCAAGTTCTTGGGGCTCGTTTGTTCTGAATGACAGGTCCTGCTTCAGCACGGTCGCGTAGTTGTGATCGACGAGTGTTAAGGTTCCGGGCAGGGGACGTCGTCCCACATCCGGCTGGGTGCTGATAAGGCGAATTCGAACTCCTTGAGATCCCTTTGGCATTGCGACCACGTACAGACCAGAAGTCCACCCATCTGGATCAAGCCGCCTAAATTTGGAACACTGAAGATCTGATTCGAATACCTTACTACGAAGCGACTGGTATACCTCTTTTGTAAATAAACCACCGAGTATGAGCAGGGCAGCAGTAAAGCAGGTGACGCGCTGAATACTGGATTCAGGCAGCCGCAGGATAAAGCGCTTGTCGAGTGCGTGCGTAAGATCACCAGAACTAGTGGCTGGTATGGTCGGACTGCTGCCATCCATCTGCTGCTCTTGCTCCGCTTGCAGGCAGGCGTACATCAAGGACAAGAAGGCCGCAGCAATTAAAAGGTTCTCTCGCACTAGCATTGAGTGCGAAAATAAATTACCGGCAAAGACAGCGAGTAAGGCAACCCCTGCCGGTATCAATAAGCGCTTATTGTGTATTTTTGTGATTGGGTAAAAAACCAAAATCAAAAAGGTCAGAAAACCAACTAAACCATTTTCAACCAAAATCTGCAAAAAGTAATTGTGCGCATTCTCACCGTTTTGTTGAATGCTTAAAAAGAAAGAGTGCGTGAGATCGTAGTTTGCTGATTGTCGATAAAACTCGGCCTGCCCGAGTCCAAAAAACGGAAACAGCATAAACATAAAAAAGCCGGCTCGATACACTTCGGGCCGATAAGAGAGCTTGTAATTAAACGTGTAGAAATCTGGGATGCCGAGCTGCTGAATTAATAGTAGTACGGTACTGTCCCAGAAGTTATATAAAAGAATTAAGCTTATTAAAGCAACACAGCAGACTGTTGCGATCACGCTTAGAGCTTTCAATAAATAGCCAGACTTGCGAAACCACCAAACGACTGCAATGACGAAAAGCGCCAACAGGCCAAACCCAAAGCTTGCCCGTGATTTACTTAAAAATAAAACTATCCAGCTCAACGGTATAACGAGCGTGATCATCGCAAGCCGCAGCGTCAGACTTTTCGAACTGTATAAATAGCCAAATAAACCGATGGCGCCGATCAATAGCAGACCACCGAAAGCATGCATATCTGGTTGAAAGCCTTGTGCAACAAAGCCAAACTGATCGACCCTGAAGTTACGCTGATCAAAGCTCAGGCCGATACCTGTTGCTGATTGTCGCCAACCGACCAACGCCGAGATCACTAGACTCAGTATGAGAGGCCAAAACACTAAAGCATTGCGCTGAGAAGAGCGTTTCAAAGCAGGAATAAAAACTGCCATTAATCCGAAGGCCCCAGCGTAGGCTGCCCAGTCGAGCAGTGGGCGATAGTCGTCGTGCCAACCAAGTGAGCGAAGGTGTAAAAGGTTATAGATAAGCACCTGTGGGACGAATGTCGAACCAGTCTGGTGCAAATTGCGTGCAATTGCAACGGCAACTGAAGCAGTAATTATGATGAGGACAAGCCCAGTCTGCCAAGGCATGCTGAGCGGTGTCTTGACATGATTTTTTATAGTCAGCCATTTCAGGCATGCACCGCAAAGCATCCCTGTCACCAGGTCAAGCCCAGCGGCTTGTTCGCCAAGAACCCGACCGTAACCCAGATAAAGTTGAATATTCGGGGCGATCGTTGGCAACAAAGGTAGTGCGAACATGCAACCCATTATTGCTAACCGAATACTCAGGCATGCAGTTAAAAATCCGAAGGCTAAACATAACCCCGATGAGGTGACGCGATAATACGGGTCAAGAGCCTTTAACGCATAGACTTGATTCAAGACCAGCAACACCGTCACAAATAAGACTAAAAGTAAACCCGTAAACGACAGTATTTGGGCAAGGCGATCGGTTGTCCCATTTGGGAATCGCGAAGTTATAAAATGATCACTCACACGCATCCACATTATTTGTAAATACTTCAGCGTGAGTAAGACTCAAACCACCCCGATCTTTATCCGTCAGAATTGGAGCGAGCCCCATTAATGCCTCGAGTGGCCACTCAATTTTTAACGCAGGGTCATTCCATAACAGGCAGCGTTCCGCTGTTGGTGAGTAGTAATCAGTTGTCTTGTATAAAAAATCGGCAAATTCGCTCAACACCAAAAATCCATGTGCAAAGCCTGGCGGAATCCAGAGCTGTCTCTTGTTCTCAGCGCTCAAACGAACCCCAACGCATTGCCCAAATTCAGGGTGTCCCTTTTTTAAGTTGACCGAAACATCAAAAACTTCACCGCGTGCAACTCTAACTAATTTCCCTTGAGGCTGTTGCATCTGATAATGCAAACCGCGTAATACACCCCGAACGCTTTGACTATGATTGTCTTGAACAAACTTAACCTTTAAATTTGTCGCGGTTTGAAAATCATGCTCATTAAAGCTTTCAAAAAAAAAGCCTCGAGCATCACCAAAGACTTTAGGTTCAAGAATCAGCACGTCTGCTAGGGCGGTTGGGGTGACGGTATAGGGCAAAGGTAATCTCCGTGAAACCGTAGGCGTGGTGATCAAAGTAAGGGGTTAAAACGATTGGTTAGCAGTAATGAATGCAATTACTGTCTTAACAAGCCCAACAAGTATTGCCCATAATACGTTTTACGCAAAGGCTGTGCTAATTGCTCAAGCTGTTCTGCTGAAATCCACTTTTGCGCATATGAAATTTCTTCAGGGCACGCAACCTGTAGCCCTTGACGTTTTTGTAGCGTCGCAATAAAGCTCGATGCTTCTAGCATGCTGTCGTGGGTGCCTGTATCTAACCACGCAAAGCCTCGACCCATGATTTCAACGTTGAGTTGGCCTAAATCAAGATAACGCTGATTGACCTCTGTAATTTCTAATTCGCCGCGAGCACTCGGTTTGATGGATGCTGCGATGTCACAGACTTGTTGATCATAAAAATACAAACCAGTGACCGCATAGTTACTTTTTGGTGTCGAGGGCTTTTCTTCAATGCTGATTGCCCGTTGGCTAACATCAAACTCAACTACGCCATAGCGTTCTGGATCCGGTACATGATACGCAAAGACAGTTGCACCACTTGGCTGGGCCTCGGCAGCTTGCAATTTACGTACCAAGTCATGCCCATAAAAAATATTGTCACCCAGCACTAAGGTGCTTGGCTGATCAGCAACAAAACTTCTACCAAGAATAAAAGCCTGCGCTAAACCATCAGGGCTGGGTTGCACGGCATATTCGATGTGCATGCCCCATTGTGAGCCGTCGCCCAGTAACTCTGCAAAGCGTGGGGTATCTTGCGGTGTTGAAATCACCAGCACTTCTCGAATCCCCGTCAGCATCAGTGTTGATAGCGGGTAATAAATCATGGGCTTGTCATAAATCGGCAAAAGTTGCTTAGATACCGATCTCGTAGCCGGGTACAGGCGCGTGCCAGAGCCGCCCGCTAAAATGATCCCTCGACGATTTGTTTTCATATTTCGACCAAAGTAGCCCAGCTTGCCCATGAGCATGATAAAACGATATCAAAGCAGTATAAACGCTCACTTTTTGAATGGGTACATGCTTTGATTTATTTGCATAAGATACTGCCATTGCTCGTCTCGCCAATTGTGCTAGTGTTGGCTTTGACGCTTGTGGGTGTGTTTAAAAAGCGCTTTGTCTATGTCGTAACGGCTACCGGTTTATTGTATGTGGGCAGCATGCCAATCGTTTCTGAGGCGCTATTCAGTCAAATCGAAGCCAACGAAGTCAAACTGACTCCTCAAGATGTGCCACAGGTCGATGCGATTGTCGTGCTCGGCGGCATGTTGTCGTGGGTGCCCTCAAAGCAGGGTCTAGTGGCAGAATGGGGTGATCCTGACCGTTTCTTTGCAGGGGTAGACCTGATGGCGGCGGGGCGCGCACCAACGTTAATATTTACAGGTGCCAAGTTGCCGTGGGACCTCAGCCTTGAAGCTGAAGGTCACGTGCTTAAAAAGTATGCGCAGCGTATGAGTATCCCAGCCGAAAAAATTTGGGTAACGTCCGATGTGCAAAATACCGAACAAGAGGCCCTCGAGGTCAGCAAAATGCTGTCCGTACTAGGCGGCGAGCGAAAGAAGATCATACTGGTGACTTCAGCCTTGCATATGAAACGTTCCGAAATGCTCTTTGCAAAAGTCGGCTTAGAAATTTTCGCTTATCCAGTCGATTTTAAGTCTTCGCAAACCGCGTTGACCCCGATGAGCTTCTTGCCCAATGTTAATGCCTTAGGTACGACGGACGCAGCCATTCGGGAGTCGTTAGGCAGGCTGTTTTATAAAATCAAGCTCGCCTTGACCTCGGCGATATAATCTAGTCATGACCGATATTTCAATTGCGTATATCGTTTTCAACCGGCCACGGCATACGCGCGAAACTTTTGAAGCGATCCGTGCGGCTCGCCCCGCTAAGCTTTTTGTCATCGCAGATGGCCCACGCTTTGGGCACCCTACTGACACCGAGCGTTGCCAGCAAGTACGCGACATCGTGTCGCAAGTCGACTGGCCCTGTGAGGTGCAGCGCAATTATGCCGAACAAAATCTAGGATTAAAACGTCGAATTTCTAGCGGACTCGATTGGGTATTTACCCAAGTTGAAAGCGCAGTCGTACTTGAAGATGACTGCCTGCCACACCCTGATTTTTTTACCTTTTGCCAAGAGATGCTAGCTCGATATCAAGAAGACGAGCGTGTTTGGGTTGTCACGGGTAACAACAATCAAAATGGCAAAAAGCGCGGAGACGCGACCTATTATTTTTCAAAATATGGGCACTGCTGGGGTTGGGCTACTTGGCGGCGGGCGTGGCAACAGTTTGATGGAGATATCAAGTTTTGGCCCGAATGGAAGCTGTCGCAAGACTGGCGACAAAAAACCCCCGACCCCTTCGAACAAGCGTATTGGATTGATATCTTTGATCGTATTTACGACAAAAAAATCGATTCTTGGGCGTACCCTTGGATGACATGCCTGTGGTACCACGGCGGGCTAACAGTTACCCCTCGAGTGAACCTGGTGACCAATATCGGGATTGGACCCGACGGCACGCATACACTGGCGCTTGAAGAAGAACCGGGAACGCCAGTTAAGCCACTTGGGTGTATGCGGCATCCCATTGAGGTTAAGCAAAATCTGGTGGCAGATCAATATGTGTTTGATCATCTGCTGGGCGGCTTGTATATGAAGTTTCCACGTACCTTATTGAAGTTTCCAATCAGGGTTAAAAATAAACTCGTGCGTATTTTTAAAGGCCTGCCTTGAGCGCGCCTTTGGACCAAACTAAATGACGCCGACGCCCCAACATGCAGTCGTGATTCCGGTCTATCAAACGACCTTGACCGACCAAGAGCTTTTTTCGATTAAGACAGCGGTTTCGGTGCTTGCAAAGCATGCAATATATGTTGTCGGCCCAGTGCGGCTGACAAACTTTTTGCAGCAACTGTCGCAGCAATTTGAACGACCACTGTTATACAAAACCTACTCTGATCACTACTTTGCAAGCATCGACGGGTATAACAAGTTAATGCTTTCTAGTGTTTTCTACCGGGCGTTTGAGCAATATCAATATATTTTGATCGCGCAAACTGATTCGTTAGTCTTTAGTGATGAACTCCATGCCTGGGCCAAAAAAGGGTACTCGTACATCGGCGCACCATGGTTTGAGGGTTACACCAAACCGACCCACCCCTTACGCTTGACCGCAGTGGGTAATGGTGGGTTCTCACTGCGCAATGTGCAAGATTTTTTACGGGTTTTGAATCGACCGCGTGTTTTCAAAAATACCTTGATGCAGACGTGGCCTGGTAATTGGCGTTCAACCATCTACCGCTATTTAAAAGACTACCGTTCGTTTGTGTACAAAAACACCCAAATCAACCTAAACGTCAATGAAGATCTATTTTGGGGGCTATTTGTGGCCCCAAGATGCACATTTTTTAGGGTGCCCACCCCTCAAGAGGCGGTTTCTTTTGCCTTTGAGGCTTACCCGCAGTACTCATACGAGTTGAATGGTCAGCGTCTACCGTTTGGCTGCCATGCCTGGTCCCGTTATGACCCAGAGTTTTGGCAAAGTACCTTGGCTAAGCATTCGCGTGCGTATTGTCAATAAAAATCTAATAAGATCATATAGATACGGTAACTTTCTCAAATGGTTGACGCCAAAGTGGCGTGTTATCATGGAAAGCTTGCTTGCGGCACATTACAAGCTCGTATTGGTTGCGCGTCAAATGTCTTGAAAGGTGTGTTTTATATAGTGCTATTTGCCATCCCCCATCTTGCCTTGACAACAGCTGGCCTGACATCTTTTGTCATTTGCTTGGCGATTGTTTGGACGCAGCACCTGCACGGGGCGCACACACTCGATTCTGAGGCAGGTATTCAAAAAATTCATGAGACACCCACGCCTCGTATCGGGGGTGTAGCAATCTTAATTGGCTTGGCAATCGGTTGGTTGTTTACGCCAAAAGAAGTCGCGGTGATGTTAGGCCCTATTCTCATTGCCTCGTTGCCGGCTTTTTTTGCAGGTGTTGCTGAAGATATCGTTAAACGAGGGCGCGTCACTGAGAGGTTGTTTGCGACCTTTGCTAGCGGTGTGCTCGCCTGGTGGTTAACAGGCGATAGCCTGACACGTATTGGCTTAGGCGGTGTTGATTGGTTATTAGCCATCCCAGTCGTGTCGGTGTTGTTCACTGCCTTTGCAGTGGGGGGCGTTGCCAACGCGATTAACATCATTGATGGTTTGAATGGTCTGGCTAGTGGTACGGTCTTGCTCTGCCTCTCAGCGCTTGGGCTGATCTCTTTTTTCGCCGGCGATGCTGAAATGGCCAAAATCTGCTTCATCTTTGGTGGGGCGACTTTCGGGTTTTTGGTCATCAACTACCCCTATGGCAAACTGTTTCTCGGCGACGGTGGGGCTTACCTCTTGGGCTTTGTATTAGGTTGGATTGCCGTCATGGTTGCCATGCGTAATCCGTCCGTGTCGCCTTGGGCACCGATGCTGGCCTGCGGCTACCCGATCCTCGAGGTGCTTTTTTCGATGGCACGGCGCCGGGCGCGGACCCTAAAACTAGGCCACCCTGACCGCTTACATTTGCATAGCTTAGTCTGGTCACGCGTGACCCGAAAATGGTTGTCAAAGTCACCGGCCGTCACGCAAAATGCCTCGGTGATGCCTCTGATGCTGTTGTACGCTGCAATACCAGCGTTGTTAGCTGTCGTGTTTAGAAAAAATACTGTCGTTTTGATTGCTGCGTTTATTTTGTGTGGTTTGCTCTACGCTCTGATATACGCACGGTTAGTGCACTTTAAATGGGTGGTACCCACTATCCGGTTGACCAACAAAAAAGATCGACCTTAAATTGCGTTTCGCGTCTGCCCCCTTCCCATCGACACCTTAGATATTTTGCGAATTAATGATGGCAATACAAAACACCTCGCCTAAAATTTACGTCGCTGGCCACCGTGGCATGGTGGGTTCGGCAATCGTCCGGCAACTAATTGCTGGTGGCCAAGACCCAGCAAGAATCGTCGGCCGAACCCACTCCGAGCTCGATTTAACCGATCAAGCTGAGGTGCGCGCGTTCTTCGCAATCGAAAAACCTGACGAAGTCTACCTCGCTGCAGCTCGAGTGGGTGGCATTCATGCAAACAATACCTATCCTGCCGAGTTCATTTATGACAATCTGATGGTGCAGGCTAACGTCATCGACGCCGCCTTTAGAAACGGCGTCAAAAAACTATTATTTTTGGGTAGCAGCTGCATCTATCCAAAACTTGCCCCCCAACCCATGGCTGAAAATGCGTTGTTGACAGGTTTTTTAGAACCTACCAACGAACCCTACGCGGTTGCCAAAATCGCCGGTATCAAAATTTGCGAAAGCTATAACCGACAATATGGCAAACAGCATGGCGTTGATTATCGGTCGGTCATGCCCACCAATCTTTACGGCCCTGGCGATAACTACCATCCTGAAAACTCTCACGTGATTCCAGCCTTGCTTCGTCGCTTTCATGAGGCCAAAGTGAATCAAGTCGCCCGCGTTGCGATTTGGGGTTCAGGCAAACCGTTTCGTGAATTTTTGTATGTGGACGATATGGCTGCGGCCAGTGTCTACGTGATGAACTTGGCTAAAGATAAGTATGACCAACACACAACGCCCATGCAAAGTCACATCAATGTCGGCTATGGCTCTGATATCACTATCGCGCAGTTGGCTACCACCGTGGGTAAAGTCGTTGGCTACAAGGGTGAAATCGTTTTTGATTCCACTAAACCCGACGGTGCACCTCGAAAACTGATGGATAGCAGCTTATTAAAGGCTTTAGGTTGGGGTGCTAAGGTTGATATCGAGACCGGTTTAAGTTTGGCGTACCAAGATTTTTTGACTCATAAAGCCTAGGCACCACTGTGAACATTGTTTCGGGCGTGTTGCTTCCGTTTACACGGCTCTATCGTATATTGCCTGCCGCCAGCAAGCGAGGCCTGCCCTTTGTTGTGGTCGTTAGTTTGATCGCCGCAATCTTTGAAACAGCAAGTGTGGCGTCGATACTGCCGTTTATGGCAGTCGTGATGGATCCAGGTGTGTTGTTCAAATACCCCTGGCTTGAACAATCCCTTAAGCTGTTCAATATCCAAACCCAACAGGGTGCCGTGATTGGTGCGGGCGTTTTAACGGTTGCTGTTCTCGCTATCGGTAACGTCGTGACCGCCGCTAACTTGTGGATACAAACACATTACATTGCGCTAGCACGCAGAGAGTTGTCTTCAGAACTCTTTACCGGCTACCTATATTTACCTTATTCGTTTCATGTGCAGCGCGACACCCCTTCCTTAGGCCGCGTGATTGGAGGTGATGTTGAATCGGCATTAGGTGGCTTCTTGGCCTCGTTACTTGGCGTGGTTGCTAAGGGCTTAAGCGGTTTAGTACTAATCAGTTTGATTATTATTGTCGATCCAACAGTCGCGCTAGGTACTGTGTTGGTGTTAGGCTGCGGCTACATGTTTGTCTATCGCCTGATCCGGGCAAGACAGGTTCGCCTGGGTGCAAAAATGGTCGAGGCGAGTCTAGCCGTAGGCCGCATCTCACTTGAAGGCCTATCTGGCATCAAAGAACTGCGCGTCTTAGGCCGAGAATCCGCCTCAACAACCGAATACAAAAAATCGTTCTCTGAATTAACCGACACGCAGGCCTCAAACCTGCTTGCTTCAGCCCTGCCGCGCTATGTTATCGAAGTGTTTGCTTATGCAGGCATCGTTGCTGTCACGTTAGCGTTTGTGATTAAAGGCGAAGGCACAGCTGCTATCCCTTCGCTCGCCTTGTATGCCTTAGCAGGTAATCGTCTTGTCCCGATTTTCCAACAGTTTTTTGCTGCGGCGATTACCATCAAATACCACACGCGGGCCGTCGAGTCGCTTGAAGCTGATTTGGTGATCGTACGAAACAGTACACAACCGCAGGTTACCGACAATACTCGGCCGCTTTCGTTTAAACGTGAAATCAAGCTGTCGCATTTAAGCTTTACGTATCCCACCGGTAATCGCCCCGCGCTCAACGATGTGTCGTTTAGCATTCCGCAAAACCAGAGTATCGGTTTTGTTGGGCGTACCGGTTCAGGCAAAACCACTTTGGCTGATGTAATTTTAGGTTTGTATCCGCCCAATTCGGGCGCGATTGCAGTCGATGGCATCGAGCTTTCGGCCGATAACGAACGAGCTTGGCGCAGTCGTGTGGGCTATGTGCCTCAAACAGTCTTTCTCACCAACGCTTCAGTAGCGCGCAATATTGCGCTAGGCATCCCCGAAGAAGAGATTGACCACGACGCCGTGCTTCGTGCCGCCCGCATGGCTCAGGCCGATGAGTTCATCATCCAGATGCCCGATCGCTACAACACGATTGTTGGCGAACGCGGCGTGAAGCTTTCGGGTGGGCAGCGTCAGCGCCTAGGCATTGCGCGCGCGCTGTATCATAACCCTGATGTCTTAGTCTTTGATGAAGCCACCAGTGCGTTAGATGGCATGACTGAAGACGCCGTGATGCAAGCAGTTCAAACACTTAGTGCCGAGCGCACCATGATATTGATTGCGCATCGGTTGCGTACCGTTCAAGCGTGCGACCGCATCATCATGCTCGAGGCAGGGCGTATCGTCGCAGATGGGAGTTATGAAGAGCTTGTTGTGGCGTCTGCCGCATTTAAACAATTGGCAGGTTTGTCTGATTTAACTGACCCGTCGACTTAAGGAGACCTCGCCGTGATGTCTGTCGTTACGTTGATGCTAAAGCATTGCGAAGATAAGCCTCATCAGATGCAGCTAACGTCCTCTGGTGCCTGACCCTATGTCTGTTACACCCATCGCCTATATTATTTTTAATCGCCCGCGTCATACGCGACAGACGTTCGCGGCGATTCGTGCAAGGCAACCAGCAACCTTATTGATTGTGGCTGATGGACCACGACCAGGACACCCGACCGACGCTCAAAATTGCGCAGAAACGCGTGCGATCGTCGAGCAGATTGATTGGCCGTGCACCGTGTTGCGCAACTATTCAGACGTAAATTTAGGTTGCAAGCGCAGGGTTAGCTCTGGCCTTGATTGGGTGTTTGAGCAAGTTGAAACTGCAATCGTCCTTGAGGACGATTGCATCCCGCATGACGATTTCTTTCCTTATTGTGACGCCTTGCTTGAGCGCTATGCCAACGACGAGCGCGTGTGGGTTGTCACGGGTAATAATTTTCAGCAAGGCAAAAAGCGTGGCGATGCCGCGTATTATTTTTCAAAATTTAATCATTGCTGGGGCTGGGCAACCTGGCGCCGAGCGTGGCAACATTATCGGGTTGACATGCCTTTTTGGCCTGACTGGCAAACCACCACAGACTGGGCAAAAAAATTACCCGATCCTGTTGAGCGCAAAATCTGGTCTAACTTGCTTGATCGCGTCAAGGCTGGTGAAATTGATACTTGGGATTATCAATGGACGGCCTGCGTGTGGTACCACGGCGGCTTAACCGCAACCCCTAACGTCAACCTTGTGACTAATATAGGTTTTGGCCCCGAGGCAACCCACACCGTGAGTGCAGGCGATCAAGAGGGTTTGCCAGTCTACCCGCTTGGCCCACTTAGTCATCCTAAAGTTGTTGCGCAAGATCGCGCAGCCGATCGCCTTATCCTAGATCATAACTTTGGGGGGCTACAGCACCCCGATCGCTGGCGTAATCGTTTCGTCAAGCGACGGGATCAATTGTTACGTTCGCCACAATGGGTTATTAAAAAATTGAAGCAAGCGTTACGGCAAAAAAACTAACATGTGCGGTATCTTAGGTTTCGTACATCGTCAAATGGGGCAACGTCCGCCGCTTAGTGAGCAGGCGTTGTCGCGATTGGCGCATCGCGGGCCAGATGGTACGGGCATATTTACAGATGCGCATATCCAGTTTGGTCATACGCGCTTATCCATTATTGATCTGACCAACGCGGGCCATCAGCCCATGCTGAGTCACAACAACCGTTACGTCGTGACCTATAACGGTGAAATTTACAACTACCTTGAGTTACGCGCAGAGCTTGAAGCCTTAGGCCAAATCTTTACCAGCCACTCAGATACTGAGGTACTGTTGGCGGCCTATCATGTGTGGGGTGCTGCCTGCGTGCAACGGTTTCGCGGTATGTTTGCTTTTGTCTTGTGGGATACGCAAACCCAAACCGCTTTCTTAGCGCGTGATCGTTGTGGCGAAAAACCGCTTTTCTACCAACATACCGAGCGGGGTTTGATCTTTGCTTCTGAATTAAAGGCCTTGGTGCCCTTGTTGGCAGAGAGACCAAGCTTAAATGTCGAAGCGATCGACATGTATTTGCACTATCAATACGTGCCCGAGCCCAATACCCTGCTCAACGGTGTTCACAAACTCGCGGCTGGCCACACCCTGACGGTGTCGCTCGAAGATTGGTACGCAACGCCCGCGTCCTATTGGTCTGTTGAAATGGCAGCAGAGCCTGAGCCGCAAGCGAACGACGCAAGTCAATTCTTACCTCGTATCCGCTCTGCATTAGAAGACGCCGTCAAAATGACCTTGCGCTCTGATGTGCCGGTTGGCGTCGCCTTGTCGGGAGGCATCGACTCGGGGGCGATCGCCGCATTCGCGCAAAAAAACTACCCTGAACCCATGCACGCGTTTTGCGTAGGTTACCCCGGGCGTCCACCGTACGATGAGCGTGGGCAGGCGCGCGCCCTTGCAGAGTCGTTAGGCATGATTGTGCATGAAGTTGAATTACCGGTTGAAAGTTTTGTCGATTTCTTTCCAGAGCTCGTGCGGGTGATGGATGAACCCATTGCTGACCCTGCGGCTTTTGGGCATTATTCAGTGCCACGCGCGGCGGCAGAGCAAGGGATTAAAGTTTTATTGTCTGGCGTAGGTGGCGATGAAGTCTTTTGGGGGTATCCGTATACTACCCAAGCAGTTCGGCTAAATCAATTATTGCTTGAGCACACAAGCCTCAAACACTTTGCAACGTGGCTGGGGTCAACGGCGGCTCAAACCTTTTTAACTAAAGTTGCTCACTATCCGTACGCAAACCCTCAATTAAAGTATTGGGCCGATGTTTTGCAAAAAATATCGGATACCCATCAACCTGCAGAACAGTTGTTTTATTACCTGCTGCACCCAGACTTTGCCGAGCCGTTTGAAATGAAAGCGGCGATGTATGGCAGCGCTATGCAAAGCCTGACCAATAAAAGCCTCTTCGCACCCACCGCGATTGGTTTGCGCAGCAAAGATAAGATCCCAGCTGCGGTGATCCGAATGTTATTTGATACTTGGCTGGCTTCAAACTGTTTATCACTTGGCGATCGGGTATCTATGGCAGTGGGTGTCGAAACCAGAATGCCATTTTTAGACGCAAAGCTTATTGCACTCGTGATGGGTCTGCGCGCTCAACAGCCTGATCATGGGCTCGGGCAAAAGGCGTGGCTGCGTGCGGCGTTAAAAGGGGTGTTACCTGACGAGGTGCTTGCTCGACCGAAAGCAGGGTTTCAGCCGCCCCTGCATGAATGGTTATCTGGTGTGGTCGCCAAATATGGCGACAGTTTGCGTGATGGGCAACTTGTGCGCGATGGGGTGTTGGCACCAAACAAGCTTGACTATCTATTCAAACAACTCTCTAAAAAGAATTGGAGCGGATTGTTTTTTACCTATAAGCTTGTCTTGCTAGAACAGTGGTACCAAAAGGTTGTTGCCGCATGAACCCGACCATCCCCTGCGTCTTGTTGTACAACCCGATCTCAGGCCATGGGCATCTTGATTCGTGGAGTGCAATGTTTGTTGCGCTGTTGCTCGACGCGGGTTGGCGCGTCAATGTTGCAACCCCCGATGCGGAGGACTTGCGGGAACGGTTGACGCGTAAAAATTATGTGGCCCACCCAAACCTTCATATCCTCGAGTGGAATACTTCGCGCCGCAGTTTGTTGCAACGAGTGCTGGGCCGTTTACGCCGAATGGTCTCGTCGCAAACAGCCTCTGACGAACAACAGATTGATCCTAGGTATTTAGATCCCTTCGATCTAGGCCAGCGTTTGGCGATCTTTAAAAAGAGAAGCAAATGGCGGCCATCAATCATATTCAATATGTATATGGATATGTATGCGCCTGATCAAAAGCGTTGGGCATTGTTCGATGCCGTTAACCCATTGCCATGGGCGGGTATCCGTTTTGTTCCTAGCGAAGCGGGCACCGAGGCCTATTACAAACTGCAGTCTTTGGCGGGCATGTGTTTTTTGGATGAGATCATTCATCAACAGTACCAAACGCTCATGCCCAATAAAGCTTTTGGCTATTTGCCGGATATCACCGAAAATTCTTTGCCTGCCGAGCAAACTGAGCTCGTGACTCAGATCAAAGCGCACGCACAGGGCCGTGCGATTGTTTTTTTAGGTGGCACGCTTGGCGGTAACAAAAACTTGGCAAAGTGGTATGAACTGATTGCCCTAGCCGACCCATCAAAGTGGTATTTCGTGCAAATCGGTGAGATGTTTGAAAACACCCTCACCCCCGAAGATGCTCAAGCCCTGGCTAAAGTCACTGAGCAATGTCCAGCCAATTTATTTGTCAGACGCGAATACTTACCCGATGAGGCTGCGTTTAATGAAGTGATTGCAGCCAGCAATATTATTTTTGCTGTGTATCGTAACTTTACCGTCAGCAGCAACATGCCCGGTAAGGCTGCGGCCTTTGAAAAACCGATCTTGGTAGCCGAAGGGCATCTGATGGGGCAGCGTGTACAGCAATACGGTATCGGTTTGGCCGTGCCAGAAAATGATGTTGAACAAATGTACAAGGGGCTGCAGCAGTTAAGGCAGAACCAAAGCAATTTAAAAGATCACTTCGAAGCCTACCGCAAAGACTTTAGCGCACAGGCACTTGGCAGCCAATTAACGGCCACCTTGAGGGCGTGCCTCACTAACAGTTACCAAGGTGCAAAATGAAAGTTTGGCACCTGTCGACTGACGATTTAAGTGGCGGGGCCGCACGCGCAGCCTATCGCCTGCACATGGCATTATTGCAACAGGGAGTTGAAAGCACGATGCGCGTGTTGACACACAACACGGCTAACGATCGTGTCATCGCCGGCAAAGCGCAGCGTAGTTTGAGTCAAAAAGTTAAAGGCCGCCTTCAACAAAAGTTAAACGCGTTTCAAGCGCGCAACTTTAAAACTGATAACCTGATCATGCATTCCTTTGGCCAAGCAAGCGCTGGCATAGTGAATGAAATTAATCAATCTGATGCTGATGTTATTAACCTGCACTGGGTGGTGAATCTGCTTTCAATTAAAGATATCGGCGCAATCACCAAACCCTTAGTGTGGACACTGCACGACATGTGGGCGTTTTGTGGTGGCGAACATATCGTGCCCGATGACAACACCGAGTCAAGATTTAGGGCCGGGTATTTGCCAGGCAACCGCCCCGCGGGTGAAGCAGGCCCTGATCTCAATCGCAAAGCTTGGTTGGCTAAGCAGCAGGCTTGGGTAAACCAAACTTTTAATATCGTGACCCCAGGCCGTTGGATGGCCAACTGCGCACGCCAAAGTGTGTTGTTTCGTCAGTCACCGGTGCAGGCGATTCCAAACCCGCTTGAGATGCAACACCTTTGGCGACCGATTTCAAAACAATATGCGCGGGCCGTATTAGGCTTAGAACAAAACAAGCCTTATGTGCTGTCGGGTTCAGCGGGTGGAATGCCGTACTTAAAGGGCGAAGACCTGCTCAAGCAGGCGATGGCCAGCGTTGCTAGCCGCTACGCTCAGCAGCCCGAGCTCTTGATCTTTGGTCAATACAAACCGGCAGGCGAAAGCACCTGGCCCTGCCTTGTGCATTGGCTGGGGCCCGTGCGCGATGATCATGTGATGACGCTGATCTATGCGGCAGCAGACGTGATGGCCGTACCGTCGCGGCAAGACAACTTACCCAATACCGCGATTGAAGCGCACGCCTGTGGTGTGCCAGTGGTAGCGTTCAACATTGGCGGTTTGCCAGATATTGTGACTCACCAGCAAACAGGTTGGCTATCCCCCGCCTTTGATACAAACGACTTGGCCACTGGAATTGCTTGGGTTCTGCAAGACTTAACACGTTGGCATGCACTATCGGGCGCCGCACGACAACAGGCGCTTGAACGCTTTTCACCTGAAGTCGTCACGCAGCAATATCTCGCTGTTTACGAGCAGGCGATTGAACGAGCGCGCGCTTGAGCATGGCCGCGCCGCGCCGCTATGTTGTCCTCTATAACCCGATCTCAAACGAAGGGCATTTAGATTCGTGGCACGTACTGTTTATTAAGCTGTTGCACCAAGCTGGCCAAGCAGTGATTGCGTTAAGTCCCGACCCTGCAAGCTTAATCAAAAAACTTCAAGCGCACGGCCTTCGGGAAACCGAGGCCTTAGTTGTACTCGATACCGAAAGCACACGATCGAACTCCTTGTCAGTCACAGCCTCTTTATCGTTTGCTAGAGGCGCTTGGCTACGTTGGCAGGCGTTAAATGATAAAGCGCGTTATCAGCGTACCTGGTACCGAGCGCCTGTCAAGGCACTGGATCGCCTGTTAACTACAGCTCATTCGCTTTATCGGCAGACGCGTCAGCAACGGTTTCAGTCACCGACCCCAGCGAGTACGAAAAATACAAATCAAGAACTCTCGCACACTACGCCAAAGCGCACCCAAGCAACCTTAAAAGAATCACCTAGCGCTACAACTCTCGACCCTAAGCAGTTTTGCGAGCAAGTCAATCAGGTGTTAAGGCAATACCCAGGTCAGGTCAAAACGGTGCTCAATATGTATATTGACGCATACCCAACCGATCAGAACACGTGGGCAAACTTTGCCTTATGGCAAGATACCCCATGGTTTGGTCTATGCATTAGCCCAAGCCCGCTGCCAACGGCGGGCTATTACAGCGTGTCGTCGTATCACGGCACGTGTTTTTTAGATGAAGCGGTGTGCGCAGCCTACCAGCAACACATGCCCGAGCGGGTGTTTGAATACCTACCCGATATCGCCGATACCAACTTGCCTGGTCAGGTAACCCCTTTGGCAAAACAAATCCTTGAGCGCGCCGCCAACAGAAAAATCGTATTTATGGGCGGTTCGATCGGCAAACAAAAAAACCTGGCGCGCTGGTTTGCGCTCATCTCCTTAGCCAACCCCAAAGACTGGTTTTTTGTACAAATCGGCCGACTGAATCACAATAACTTGCTGCCTGAAGACCAAGTGGCGCTGACCAATATCGTCAAAAACCCACCTGAAAATCTGTGGATACAGCCCGAATACTTGGCCGACGAACGCCAATTTAATGAAATCATCGCGCTTTCGAGCGTTATTTTTGCTGTTTATCGAGATTTTGCGCGCAGCAGCAATATGTTGTCTAAAGCCGCGTATTTTGAAAAACCCATCTTAGTGGCTGACGGGCAGTTGATGGGCAAACGCGTTGAACATTACAAAATAGGTTTTGCGGTTGCCCAAGATTCAGCAGTCAGTATGTATCGGGGGTTGCTAGCACTAGATAGCATTGAAAATATCAAGGATAATTTCGAGTTATACCGTCAAAACTTCAATGAAGCGGCTATGCAGGCCAAACTTCAAGCTATTTTAAAAACACCATAACGGTACTTAAAGGCACGATGCCCGAATTTCAACTCACCACACCGGTTGCTTTAATCATCTTTAATCGCCCTGACACGGCAGCAAGGGTATTTAAAGAAATCGCTAAAGCAAAGCCACCCAAGCTTTTAGTGGTGGCAGATGGCCCGCGTGCCAATCGGCCCGGTGAAGCTGAAAAGTGCGAGCAAACACGCGCGCTCATCAAAAATATTGACTGGGATTGTGAAGTACTCACGAATTTTTCAGATACTAATTTGGGCTGCAAAGTTAGGGTTGCAAGTGGCATCGACTGGATCTTTGAGCAAGTACCCGAGGCAATTATTCTTGAAGATGATTGCTTGCCCGAGCCAACCTTTTTTAGATTCTGTCAAGAGATGCTCGAGCGCTATCGAGATAACGAGCGGATCAGTATGGTGTCGGGTGGCAACCTACAGTTTGGGCGCAAGCGTGGTTTGGGTAGCTATTATTTTTCGCGCTATACGCATATTTGGGGCTGGGCCTCTTGGCGTCGCGCGTGGCAACATTATGATCGCGATATCAAACAGTGGCCAGCGTTTAGAGACGAGGGTTGGCTTGAGGTCACCTTTGCCTCAGCCGGCGAGCAACAATACTGGCGCAATTCGTTTGAAGCGGTGCATGACGGCAGCTTAGATACGTGGGATTGTTCATGGACGTTCACTGCTCTGCTAAAAGGCATGCTGCAAATTGTGCCAAACGTAAATCTGATTTCGAACATTGGCTTTGGCCCGGACGCAACGCACACCCATGTGGTGGGTATTCATGCCGATATGCCAACCGAGCCGATGCGGTTTCCGCTCGTGCATCCAAGTTTTGTGTTGCAAGATCCGCAGGGCGATCAGTTTATTTCGCAAGACCAGATTGCCCCATCCTTTGCGAAGCGGCAGTGGCGCAAAGTTAAAAAACACATTTTGCGGCAAACCTAATGCGTATTGCCTTTGATCATCAGGCGTTTTGTTTACAAAAAACTGGCGGAATCTCTCGCTATTTCTGCCGCTTGGTTGAGCAGTTGCAGCAAACAGCACAGGCCGATGAAATTGGCGTTTTTGCTCCGTTGTATCGTAATCAGTATTTGCGCGAGCTTCCAAATAATCTTGTGCATGGTTATTCGGTTAAAGACTACCTGGCAAAAACTGCGGGTCTTTTGGTTAAGGCTAATGGTTGGCTGGCTACGCTACAAATAACAGGTTGGAAGCCGGATCTCGTACACGAGACGTATTTTTCGCGAAACAGTTCGGCTCCTAAAGGCTGTCCGGTGGTTTTGACTGTATTCGATATGATCCCAGAGTTAGAGGCAATCGCTTCTCAAGCAAAACCGCGCACTATCACTGACCAGACCGCTGAGTTCGCTTCGGCCAAACGTGTTGCAGTACAACGTGCTGATCACATTATTTGCATCTCAGAGCATACGCGTGGCGACCTATTACAGTTGTATCAAGTACCTGAAAAGAAAGTGTCGGTGGTGTACCTAGGCTGCGAGGCTGCAAACGAGCAAAGCGCTGCGAACAGCACGGGGCGCGATACAAGTACGAACATACGCACAGATACAAGCGCGAATGCCGACGCGGGCGCCGCCAACCAAATCCGCCCCTTTCTGTTGTACGTTGGTTTACGCGAAGGCTATAAAAATTTCAAGCAGTTATTGCGGGCAATCGCTCAAGCGCCCCAGTTACTAGCCGAGTTTGATGTACTCGCTTTTGGTGGCGGCCCTTTCACGGCGGCCGAGCAAAATCTAATTTTGAGGCTTGGTTTTAAACCTAACCAAGTCAGGCAACAAGCAGGCGATGATACGGCTTTACACGAAGCTTATCAAAAAGCCGTGGCCTTTGTATACCCTTCTGCCTACGAAGGTTTTGGTTTACCGCCCCTAGAGGCCATGG
The DNA here is from genome assembly GCA_937952975.1 of uncultured Alcaligenaceae bacterium. Lineage (GTDB taxonomy): Bacteria > Pseudomonadota > Gammaproteobacteria > Burkholderiales > Burkholderiaceae_B > Zwartia. The sequence goes on along the minus strand of CALFXX010000122.1, from coordinate 9,225 downwards.
CTAAAAATTGCCCTGTCATTAGCAGTAACACGAGTTCAATGCCAGAGGTCATTGGCACGGCAGGACAATATTTTGATCCACAATCACTAGAAAGCATTAGCGCTGCAATAGAAGCCGTTGTCTTTTCAGAAGACCGTACGCAAGAACTGATAAAACTAGGTCGCGAGCGAGTAAAACGCTTTACCTGGCAAAGTTGCGCACAAGAAACACGGGCGATTTATCAAAGTGTTTTACATGCATCATCGTCACCAAGGATGCAGTAGCTCATGAAAGTTCTTTATCTCTACTCAGAGCTTCTAGGCTACAACATGCCGATCTTTGAGCGACTGGTCAGTCACTACGGTGCAACAGTTGACGTGATTCATTGGAGTCAAAAGAAGCTGACGCCGTTTGTTCCAAGCGAGCATACAAACAACAAAAAAATTACCTTTTACGACCGCTCATCATTTAATAGTCGGCAGATGGTCGAGCTTGCTTTAAGTTTAAAACCAGATCTGGTGTACGTCACGGGATGGATGGATCGCGGGTATTTTCCGGTGCTGCAAAAGCTTAAATCTCAACGCGTGCCCATTGTTGCGGGCTTAGATAGCCAATGGACGGGGTCACTACGCCAACAAATTGGGGCGCTATTGATTCGTTGTTTATACAAGCGCCTGTTTTATTCATATGTTTGGGTTCCGGGACCGCTGCAATACGAATATGCTGCGCGAATCGGTTTTAAAAAAACCGAGATCTTATCTAATTTGCTCAGTGGCAATACCGAGCTCTTTTCTCAGGCCGCAGCCTCATTAGCAACAGAAAAGAGCCACAACTATCCAAAAATTTTTTTGTATGTCGGGCGTTTCGCGAAGCAGAAAGGTATTGATCTGTTATTGGCAGCCTACGACATTTACAAAAAGACCTACCAAGGCACTTGGGGCTTAACATGCATTGGCAACGGGCCGATGCAACAAGACTTAGAGGCCGCTGCCGCAAAAGACCAGCAAATACGCATTGAGGCCTTTTTGCCTCAACCAGAGCTTGTTAAGCGAGCGCAAACTGCGGGTGCATTTGTTTTGCCTAGCCGCTATGAACCCTGGGGTGTAGTCGCTCATGAGTTTTCAGCGGCTGGCTTACCATTGATTTTTTCTGAGTACGTTGGTGCACGCCAGCAGTTTTTGATTGATGGTTTAAATGGCTACACGTTTTATGACGAGTCTGCGCAAGACTTAGCTTACAAAATGCACCTGCTCTCGATTAAACCAAATGAGCAACTTGTGCAGATGGGTCAAATTAGCAATCAACTCGCCCAACGCACAACGCCAGAAATCACCGCTGCCAGTTTGATCTCGGTGCTGCCCGCTAAGTTACAGGCACCCGCGCAATCATGAGCGATTTAAAAGTCGCCATCGACGCTACCCGTGTGAAGTCAGGCGGTGGTGTTGCTCATCTATTAGGTATTTTGGCAGTTGAGGATATAAGCGTTCACGGCATACAGCAGGTACACATCTGGGCATATCAGAAATTGTTAGATCGCTTGCCTAATCGGTCGTGGTTGATCAAGCATTGCCCCAAGGTCACCGAGCAGTCGTTAGTGAAGCAAATTTATTGGCAGGCTTTTAAGCTGGCTGATGAGGTCAAGCGCACGGGTTGCCAGGTGCTGTTCGCCGTTGATGCCAGTACTTTTAGTCGCTTTAAGCCTATGGTGGTGCTCAGTCAAAACATGATTCCGTTTGAAGTTGGATTTGAAACAATCTACGGTTTTGATAAAAGTGGGATCCATCAGCGCCTCATTTTGCAAGTACAAAAACGAGCCTTTCAATTTGCGGATGCTGTGATTTTTTTAACTAACTACGCCGCGAAGCGTATTCAACTGTATACAGGGCCACTTAAACACTATCAGTGCATTGCCCATGGCGTCGATTCGGCGTTTAAACAAATCAGCCCCCAAACTGCTTGGCCAGAAAAAGGCGAACGTCCGATTCAATGTCTATATGTATCCCCAATTTGGGAATACAAACACCAAGCCGAGCTTGTACGTGCGATAAAAGTTTTAAGAACACGCGGGCATAACGTGATCCTGACCTTAACAGGTGGTGGCAATCGTGAAGGGCAAGCACTGTTAGAACAAGAAATGCAGCAATCCGACCCAGATCGTAGTTTTGTTCAGATACTCGATTTTGTACCGCATGCAGATATCCCTCAGTTGATCGCAAACGCCGATTTGTTTGTCTTTGCCTCAAGCGTCGAAACGTTTGGGATCACCCTGCTTGAAGCGATGACCATTGGCATGCCCATCGCCTGCTCTAACCGCAGCAGTTTGCCCGAAACCCTGCAAGATGGTGGCGTATATTTTGATCCTCAAAACGAGCAGTCGATTGCAGAGGCAATTGAAGTGCTTATCAAGGATGCCTCACTTAGACAACGCTTAGCCGCGCGGGCGAAACAATTGGCAGCACCCTATTCATGGCAAAAGTGCGCTGCGCAAACATGGGACTATATTGCTGAGACTTACCAAGATCGCTCAAAACGTGCTGAAATCGTCATATGAAAACCTCAATATTTAAGATTTTCACAAAAAAATAATGTATGAAAGTCACATGGGATCTGAGCCTGATTTAATAGCTGGCTCGAGACAATTTATAGTCAGATTATGAATGTTTACAAAATAGTTTAGTTAGTATTTGGAGCGAATTAAAGAGTGACGCAAGCTGTTAGCCACTCAATCGCGTGGCTTAACCCAGACACTTAGGGAGGAGTGCTAAATGGGCGGTGTGGGTAATTTGACTCAATCTATCGTGGCATTAGCGCAACTCATTATTTTTCTAGGTCTTGTCACAATTTCTCTTTCAGGATGGGGGATATTTTTTTATCGAATATTAGGGTTCCCGCTATCGCGAAGAATTGATACTGGGACGATTTGGCTTGGGTTAGTCGTTATCCTGTCAGGTAGCGAGTTTATTCATTTATTTTTACCATTGGATTGGAAAGTTAGCGTAAGCATCGTGCTCGTGGGGTCTCTCGCTGGCATTACCAGTTCTCCAAGCGTGTACAAATCAAGTATTCGAACGATTTGGCTAGGGCTAAAGCGATACCCTTTCGTGACGGCTTTGGTTTGTGCCATGATTGTCGCTAGTTGTTTGTCAGCTTTGCGAGGCCCCAATAACTTTGATTCTGGTCTGTATCACTTTGGAAGCATTCGCTGGTTGAATGAGTACCCGATCATTCCGGGGCTCGGCAATTTGCATATGCGATTCGCCTTCAACCAGAGTTATTTCAATTTTTTGGCATTGGCAAACATCTATCCTTTGTGGAATCAAGGGTATGTTGCTGGCGGATTCTTTCTATTGTTACTCACCGCCGCTACGCTCATTGAGACTGCGTGTCTTGAAAAAAAGTCGTGGAAATGGGTATGTGGCGCGGTCCTCTTTGTTTATCTCGCGAGCTTAACGACGAGCATTTCTAACCCAACGCCTGACACAGCGATTGTGCTATTTCAGATTGCCATCTTTTTGTTTCTTATTCGCGCACTCTCTTCAATTGGCTATTGCAAAATACCAAGCCCTTTGGGCCCACCCCCGCCGCGTTTGTTAAGCCATGAACGTGGCGACAAACTTCTGAAAGACTTGATTTTGGTGCTGTGTCTTTCAGGCACAATCGTAACGATCAAGCTAAGTAGCATTGCGTTTGCTGCTGGTTCTGGCGCGATCGCTTTGTTTTATTTTTGTCGCTACGCAGAGATAAAGAAAAAATTTTTATTGAAGCTTCTGGTTTTTTTAACGGTATTTCAATTGCTTCATACTTTACGCGGAGTTTTACTATCGGGGGCACCGTTTTTTCCGAGTCCGTTCGCGGCTATTTGGTCTTTCGATTGGGCAGTTTTTCATGGTGTTGCTAATTATGAGTCAAAATTAATCTATAGCTGGGCACGCGCTCCTGGTGAGTTGCACCCTGATAGGGTCCTTGATAATTGGGCCTGGCTTGAGCCTTGGTTCAACCGGTTGCCTACTTATTTCAAGACCTCAGTTTGCCTGGCAACAGGCTTAGCGTTTTGGGCGATCATGTGTATCCAGAACGAGGCACGTAAAAATCTTGTTCACCTTAGGCCGCCAACGACCGTATTTTTTCCAATTTTTTTGTCTTTTGTATTCTGGTTTCTGACGGCGCCTGATCCGCGCTTTTTGGGAAGTGTACTGATTCTGTTTGTGGTCACCACGGGTTGGATGGTGAGTCAAGTTTTAAGCTTGTCCTCAAAAAAATACTGGTTCTTGAATCAAAGCATTAATAAAAGAATACTGACGGTTGTGGGTGTGTGCGGCGTGGGACTGTGTTCGTTGAAAGTAATGGGTGTTCATTCGCTGAGCCTAGAGGGCTGGCCGCAGATACCCCCGGCAAATGTTCAACGAATGAATACCCTCTCAGGGTTAGAAGTGTCTGTGGCAAGCGAGCCGCAGCAGTGTTGGAATGAAAAATTACCGTGTGCGCCTCACTTGAATGAGAACTTGCAATTGAAGTGGTTTGACACACCAATGTTGAAGCCCGGTGATTTTTTCTCGCGACCATATTTTTCCCATAAATAGCACCATCGTGAAAATAGGAGATGCAGTAAGCTGACCCCTTCGTAATTTTGTGCAGAACATTGATGTTGCGCCGTACGCATTACAGTTAGCAAAATCTTACTCATGGCTAAGATCCGCCGCACAAACGTGGTGTGACCTCGCTGAAATCTACCAAGAGCGTTTAAAACGTGCTGCAATTAGCTTATGAAAATTTCAATCGTTACGATTTCATATAATCAAAAGCAATACTTGCAAGCCTGTATCGATTCGATCCTGACACAAACTGAGTGCGAGTTTGAATATATTGTGGTCGATGCCGGAAGCACAGACGGCAGCCGCGAGTTGATCGAATCCTATGGTGATCAAGTTATCAAAGTATTTGAGCGTGATGACGGCCCCGCCGATGGCTTAAACAAAGGCTTTGCCCGTGCAACTGGCGATGTATATGGGTTTATCAATTCGGATGATTATCTGTTACCTGGTTCGCTACGCGCAGTGACAAATTTTTTTAATTCTCATCCTAGTAATGTATTTTTAACGGGCCAAGGTTTTACTCAGACAGCTTTTGACCAATTCGTACCTGTCAGGCCAAGCAAGCTAACGACGCTTAACATGCTCCACCTGGCTGCAGTTGTGTTTCAGCAATCAACCTTTTTTCCGGCGAAAGAGTTTAGATTGGTGGGTGGTTTTAATGCTCAAAATCGTACATGTTGGGATTACGAGTTATTTTTGAGTTTTTTACGGTACGGTCTGCACCATAAAATCATCGAAGAAAAACTGGCTGTCTTCAGACTGTATGACGGTTCAATTTCGGGGTCGGGTCGACTCAAAGCGCAGTACTTTAAAGAGTTAGATAAGATATTTTTGACATGCACGGGAAGACAAAGAAGCATAATTGATCGAATGACCACTCTATTTTTACGTCTCAAGCGTCATTTATTTAGATTATTTCGGATTTCAACGTAGTCTTTGTTGCAGTCTTTTTTGATGATGTCGCATGACTTCTCGCCTTTAACTCTGGCTATGCCAATATGTTCACTGAATTGAAAGGTAAAGTTGTCCGCCGTAAGAAACAGCTTACTGAGGGGTTTGCCTACTCATTCCAAACGCTAATCGACGGTTTTGTCAGCGTAGTGACCGAAAAGTATTGGCTACTTGATCTATTGCCGCCCGCGCATGAATCTGTTCATACTGTGCTACTGATTAGATTAGATTTGCTCGGCGATTTTGTTATTTGGCTAGACGCGGCAAAAGAATTTCGGAAGATTTTTCCAAATAGCAAGATCACCTTATACGCTAATAACGCTTGGTTAGATCTTGCGAGGGACCTTCCTTATTGGGACGAAGTTGTCGGGACTGATGTTCCGCGGCTAAGATCTGATTCCGTATATCGTTTGAGCACCCTGCTCAAAATACGTCGGCGTGGTTTTGGTGCTGCGTTTCAGTCGACATACTCAAGAGAGTATATTGGCGACTTATTGGTACGAGCCAGTGGTGCAAGTGTACGTATTGGCCAGGTTGGGGACACTAACAACATTTATCCTGAACAAAAACAGAGATCAGACGCGTGGTACAGCAAACTAATCGCTCTCCAGCCTAGTTCTAAAACTGAAAATGAGTTCAATGGCGACTTTATTAGGGGGTTGGGAAGTGCTGACTTTGTCAGCCAAGCGCCAAGGATTCATAAACATTGGATACTGCCACCTTCTCTGTCCTTTAAGGAGCCCTACTGCATCATTTTTCCAGGGGCTTCTTGGGCGCATAAAATATGGCCTGCCGCCAGTTTTGCGTTATTGGCCGAGCACTTGAGCGATCAGTATGGCTTGAAGATTCTTGTTTGCGGAACTGCCTCTGAACAAAATATATGCGAATTAGTGGTGCAAACGTCTAACGCTCCGATCATCAATTTAGCAGGCAAAACGCCACTGACAATGATGGTGCAGCTGATCCGCCAGTCAACGCTTGTGATTGCGAACGATTCCGCCTCTGTGCATATTGCCGCAGCCGTATGTACTCCAGCGGTATGTGTTTTGGGCGGTGGCCATTTTGGTAGATTTTTACCCTACACGAAGGCGAGTCAAGGCGAGGCCCCTTTGCCTGTTTCCGTTTACGAACCGATGTCTTGCTATGGCTGCAGATGGCATTGTCATTATCCTCTCGCAACTGCGCAACCGGTTCCCTGCATAGCCAAAGTAAGCGTCGAGCGTGTTTTACAGGCTTGCTTGCAGAGCATAGCGTTCAAAGCTTCGGTTGATTCATTCTCTAAGATGGCGCAGCCGTGAACAAAATAGAAAGTCCTAAAAAGATTGCCATTCTCCAGTCAAACTACATCCCCTGGAAGGGCTACTTTGACCTGATTGCTTCGGTAGACGAAGTCATACTATTCGACGATATGCAATATACGCGCCGAGATTGGCGTAATCGAAATCAGATCAAAACCCCACAGGGGTTGCAGTGGCTGACCGTGCCAGTGCTTGTGAAGGGAAAATATTTCCAAACTATTCGTGAGACAGCGATTGACGGCTCAACATGGGCCCAGGTGCACTGGAAAGCATTATCTCAAAACTACAGTAAGACAGGATACTTCAAAGAGATTGCGACCTGGCTTGAGCCGCTGTACGTTTCTCAGACCTACAGTCACCTTTCACAACTGAATCGGACCTTGATCGAGAGTGTCTGTTCGTATTTAGGAATACAGACGAGCCTGACAAATTCATGGGATTATGAACTGATCGAGGGTAAAACCGCTCGACTGGTCTCGCTTTGTCAGCAGGCAAAAGCAACAGAGTACGTATCAGGTCCGGCTGCGCGAAGCTACATTGATGAAAGTGTTTTCAATCAGAGTAATATTGGCTTACATTGGTTTGAGTATGGCAGCTATCCCGAGTATCCTCAGCCATACGGTTTATTTCAACATCACGTGAGCATCCTCGATTTGCTCTTTAACTGCGGTCCGAACTCTCGATCGTTTATGAAAATGAACTCTGCCGGTGGCGAACAGGGTGAAAGCGGAGGATATTCCCATGACCAATAAATTTTATGGGCAAGGGGTGCAACATCAGTCAGACGATGTCGTCTCACAACACGTCGAAGACGTTACCATTCGAGGGTACACCATATTAAAAGATCTATTTACGCTAGACGCACTTTGCGATTGGCGAAAACGAATAGACGATGTATATCGCACACAAGAAAAAGAATTGTCGTACGAAGCGATGAAGTCCATACAAGATCTCGATATGTGTAGGGCGCCGTTACTTTATGATTTCGAGTTTATGCGAATGGCCTCAATGCCGCCTGTTCTTGAGATTATGCAAAGATTGCTCGGCGATTGGCACATTTTAAATTTACAAAATGCAATTATTAATCGACCCAACGTCACGCATCATCAAAGCTCATGGCATCGAGATTTGCCATATCAGAACTGGGTGATTAGTCGGCCACTAGCAATCAGCGCAATTTTTGCAATTGATCCGTTTTCATCTTCAACTGGTGGAACACAAGTGTTACCTGGTAGTCATAAAAACGAGACCTTGCCTTCAAATCATTACATTGATTCAAATGGCATCACTGTTGAGGCTGACGCAGGCTCTGTGATTATTTTTGATTCGATGTTATTTCATCGTGCAGGATACAACCAGTCGAGCATGACGCGTCGGGCTGTTAATCATATGTATACGAGCCCAATACTCAAGCAGCAATATGACTTTCCCCGAGCAATTGGTATGAAAGATGGCATGTCTGCTGCCACGCGCAAACTGCTTGGCTACACCGCAGAAGTACCTATAGGCGCTTTTGAGTGGCGTTTATCAAGATTGAAACGATTGCAACGACAACAAGACGATTAGGATGTTTTAGATGAGCGATGCTCAACCAGTTATGCTCAGCGTGGTTGTACCTGTATACGGGTGCTTTGATTGTCTCAAAGAGCTTGTTGTGCAACTTGAAATTACGCTGCCGATCATTACAAATTTGTATGAAATCATCTTAATAGATGATCGTAGCCCGGATGACTCTTGGTTAAAAATATGCGAGCTACAACATCAGCACAGTCGGGTAAAAGGCATTCGCCTGAGTCGTAATTATGGTCAACATATTGCAATTACCGCAGGGCTCGCTGCCGCGAAAGGTGCCTATACGGTGGTGATGGATTGTGATTTACAAGATAGGCCAGAAGAGATTGAAAATTTGTACAATAAGACTTTAGAAGGGTATGAAGTTGTTTTGGCAAAAAGAAAAAAAAGAAAAGACACCATATTTAAAATTGCTGGATCAGTTTTGTTTTATAAAATACTTAGTTACTTATCTGGAATTAAGCAAGATCCTTCTGTTGCTAATTTTGGTATATATTCTAAAAAAGTTATTGGTAATGTAAATAGTTTAGCTGAACGAATTAGGTACTTTCCATCAATGATTAAATGGTTAGGATTTAAAAGTACTGCAATTGAGGTGGTTCATGCAGATAGGCAGGTAGGCAAGAGTACTTATAATTTAAGGAAACTAATTAAACTAGCAATAGAAATTATATTAGCATATTCCGACAAGCCACTAATTATTACCATGCAATTGGGTTTTATTATATCGCTACTTTCATTTATTAGTGGAGTTATATATTTCATTAAATGGATGAATGGTGAAATAATAATACTTGGTTTTGCTAGTATTATTATTTCCATTTTCTTTCTTT
>CALFXX010000121.1 GCA_937952975.1 uncultured Alcaligenaceae bacterium | reverse complement strand
TGCAGTCAAAAATCTGAACGGTCTCATTGCGCCCGGCAGCCCGATGACAGCGAGTACAGAAGCGATGCTTGAAGATTTGAGGCGTAGTTTGCGCTCGTTACGCGGGCTGACTGACTCGTTACAGACGCAGCCCGACTCGATCATTACTGGGCGTAATCCTAAACCGTATTCGCGTGAGACGCTTGGAGCTCCTGGCAAATGAAAAACGACAACAAAATGAAAAATGTATCGCTGCTTGTGTTGGTTGGGTTGGTTGCGCTGTTGGCGGGCTGTTCAACGCCCGCTCCCCATTACTACACGCTGAGCCCCGAGAACACACGACCCGCTGTGACACCGGATCCACGGATGGGTGCCTACGCGTTGAGCCCCGTCACAGTGCCGTCTGAGGTTGATAATTCGGCCCTCGTGACCCGCGAGCCCAATGGGCGCTTGTTGCCGTTAAGTGATGACCGTTGGACGGCGGCCTTATCTTCACATCTGCAAAGCGCGCTGAGCATTGACTTAACGGCCTCGCTGGGGATGCCCCCCGTGCAAAATATCAATCAAAGTGTGACGCAAAATGATGTGACACAAGTACAGGTTGATGTGCAACGCTTTGAGCTGGTGCCTGGTCAGTATGTGGCGCTTGATGCCTTGTGGCGTTTGCGTTTTAGACAGAACTCAACGATGCTGACCTGTTTTTCACAGTTCAAGCAAAATGTTGAGATCGGCGTGACGGCCCTCGTTTTAGGCCAGCAAAAAAATACTCAATTATTGTCTGCGCAAATTGCACAGGCGCTTGTATCGCGCAGTGCGCCTGCACAGGCGCGATGTACACAGTCTAAATCCTGATTTTACAAATTGTCGAGTCTGTTAGCTTTTGCCCGTACTGCCAAAGCCACCTGCGCCACGCGTGCTTTGGTTAAAGTCGTCGACGATGGTGAATTGCACCTGCGCAATCGGTAACACAACGAGTTGAGCGAGGCGCTCAAATGGCTCAAGGGTATAGGCGGTTTGGCTCCGGTTCCAGGCCGATACCATTAAGGGCCCTTGATAATCCGAGTCAATCAAGCCGACTAAATTGCCAAGCACAATGCCATGTTTGTGACCAAGCCCCGAGCGCGGCAAAATCACGGCGGCGTACGCTGGGTCGGCAACATGAAGCGCCAACCCTGTGGGGATCAGATGGGTTGCACCAGGCTCAATCACCAGGGCGCTGTCAAGGCAAGCTCTTAAATCTAAACCTGCCGAGCCAGCTGTCGCGTAGGCGGGAAGATGGTCGCGCATCCGAGGATCTAGGATTTTTAATTCGACGGTTTTCATTGTTATCCTCTTCAGGTTGTGCAGGGTTGCTTGGTATGGCTATGTAGGGCTATAAGATTTTGCGTGCGACCTTCAACTCGGGGTAGCTGTCAGACGTTTTTCATCCAGCTTATTTTCTGAACGTTGACCGCCGTTGTTTACCTTGTTGAGCGCTACGTGTCGTCCAGATAAGCGCTGCAATCCCAATTAAGACCGCGCATCCCAATGCCGAGTAGATGATTGATTCTCGTGAGTGTCTGGCCGCATCAATGCTAATCGCAGTTAAGTATCCGGGGGCCAGTAGCGCCGGCACCCAAAAAATGGCGGATAAAACATTGGCCAATTGAAACTTTTTTTCGGTCATTCCCATGACGCCTGCGACCGTTGGCATCAAGCTGCGCATCGGCCCCAGAAAACGGCCGAGCAAGACGGCTAAAAATCCATAACGAAAACAGAGTAAGCGTGCACGCGCCACTGAGCTGCGATGGGTTTTGAGGAGCTCGAGTCGTAAAACGCGTGGACCAAGCCATTTTCCGAACCAGTACGACAGCGCATCGCCGAGCACGGCGCCTGCGACACCCCAGAGAAAAATGGGTAAGGCGGAGAGTGTTCCGCTGCCGACTAAGCCGCCACTCATCATTAACAAAACCGTTGCGGGCAAAAAAATCCCAATGACAAAGAGTGATTCGCCAAAAGCCATTAAAAAAATGATCGGCCCAGCCCAAGCCTGATAGGTTTGAATAAATTGCCCCGCCTGAGTGATCAGCGCATCCATACCAGAGCCTACTTAACGTTTGACAGGAAGGCGTGCAGCAATCGCAGCAATCAGTTGACGCGCGATGTCTTGTTTAGCGCTGGTTGGCAGCGGATGCTCGCCCTGTTCATCAAAAATGCTGACAGTTGTGTGGTCTGCATCCATGACGTGCTGAGCGAGATTGCCGATTAACATCGGGATGCCCTTACGCTTGCGTTTGTCGTGCGCATATTCAGAAAGTCGTTCGGTTTCAGCGGCAAAGCCGACGCACCACGGTGCCTTGGGTAAGGCTGCAACGGTGGCAAGAATGTCAGGGTTTAACGCAAACTCTAGGGTGGGCGTGTGCGTGGCTTTTGCCTTCGGATCTTTTTTGATTTTGTCGCCTGCAACATTCGCGACACGCCAGTCAGCCACAGCCGCGACCGAAATGAAAATATCTTGGTCGTTGACGTGTGCCATGACAGCATCATGCATCTGTTGCGCTGTTTGCACTTGAATACACGGGATACCGTAGGGCTCGGGCAGGGCGGTTGGGCCCGAAATTAACGTGACCTTGGCACCCGCTTCGAAGGCGGCTCGTGCCAAAGCGTAGCCAGTTTTTCCTGACGACCGATTGGTGATCACGCGCACAGGGTCGATAGGCTCGACAGTAGGGCCTGCGGTGATGAGTACACGCTTGTTTTGTAAAAGCTTAGGCTGAAAAAAGGCAATCATTTCAGCTAACAATTGATGTGGTTCAAGCATCCGGCCGTCACCGGTTTCGCCACAAGCTTGTTGCCCTGCGCCGGGGCCAAGTACGGCGACACCGTCTTGGGCTAGCTGCGCGACGTTACGTTGGGTTGGGGCCGCTGACCACATCTCGCGATTCATCGCTGGCGCGACGAGTAGCGGGCAGGCGCGAGCCAAACAGAGTGTTGAGAGCAGATCGTCGGCGCGCCCTTGCACCAACTTTGCCATGAAATCAGCCGAAGCAGGTGCAATCAAAATCGCGTCAGCGCCACGGCTCAGATCGATATGAGCCATGTTGTTTGGGATGCGTGGGTCCCAGGCGTCGGTAAATACAGGGCGCCCACTCAGCGCTTGCATTGTCACGGCAGTAATGAAATGTGTGGCCGCATCGGTCATGATGACATCGACGGTTGCGCCCTGTTCGACCAGACGACGCACGAGTTCGGCCGACTTGTAGCAGGCGATGCCACCGCTTAAGCCTAAGACGATACGTTTATCAAGTAGCTGTTGCATGGCGACCTCGCAGGCGAAGAACTTCATCCAGTATCAGCAGGATAGCACCGAGCGTGATGCAGCTGTCGGCGATGTTAAAGGCAGGGTAATACCAGTTTTGCCAATAGAACAATAAAAAATCAATCACATGGCCGTAAGCAAAGCGGTCGATCACGTTTCCGAGAGCCCCACTTAAAATCAAAGACAAGGCGAGTAGTAAGCGGGTCTGCGTACGATTTTTACGCATCATCCAAAGAATGAACGCTGCAGCGCCTAGACCGAGTACCGTAAAAAACCAGCGTTGCCATCCCGCTTGGTCTGCCAAAAAGCTAAACGCAGCGCCACGGTTATAGAGCAGCGTGAAGTCAAAGAAAGGCAAGACTTGCAGCCGCTCTCCATAGCGTAAAGATGAGTCAAACCAAAGCTTCGTCAGTTGGTCGATGATTAACAAACACCCAGCCAAGACTAGCCAGCGGGTGAGCGGTGGCGCAGCCTGAGCCTGTGCGTCTGCCTGAGGGTTGACACTCATTGTGGCTTAGCCGTTTGCGTATGCTTGTGAATGGCTATTCATCTTCGCTTAGCCGCTTACCTTCGCTTCGTTCAGATTGCTCACGCAACGACCGCAAATGTCGGGGTGCTCGGCGTCGTGACCGATATCTTCACGCCAATGCCAGCAACGTTCACATTTTTTATGCTGTGAAGGTGCGATGCTGATCAAGAGTTCAGATTGCGTACCTTCAGCTGCCGCATGCACGCTGACTTTAGACACGATCAAGATGAATGGCAGCTGCTCTGCGACGCTTTGTAGCAAAGCGAGATCAGCGCCGTGTGCCGTGAGTTCGACCTCACCTTGAAGTGACGAGCCAATACTGCCGGCTGTGCGAAGTTCTTCGAGTTTGCGGGTCACCAGGGCACGGATTTCGCGTAAGCGCGACCAGCGCTGCTGCAAGGTGTCAGCCTCAGTGATTGCGGGCACCGAGTGATAACACTCAGTGAAAATCGTCAGACGACTGGTGTCAGGCTGCTCAACGAGGGTCGAGGCGCACAGAATGCCCCAAGCCTCTTCGGCGGTAAACGACAGAATAGGCGCCATCAGTTTGAGTAACGTCTGGGTGATGTGCAAGAGCGCTGTTTGCGCAGAGCGACGAGCCAAGCTCTTTGGCGCTGACGTGTACAAGCGGTCTTTTAAAACGTCAAGGTAAAACGACCCTAAATCTTCAGAGCAAAAATGTTGCAACCGAGACATGGCGGGTTGAAATTCGTATTGTTCAAAGCTTTTGAGTACCTCGGCTTGCATCTGTGCCGTCATCGCCAGCGCGTACCGATCGATTTCAAGCATGCTGTCAGGCTGCACGGCATCTTTTGCCGCATTAAAGTCGGCTAGATTGGCGAGCAAAAAGCGTAAGGTGTTACGAATGCGTCGATAGCTTTCAACCACGCGCTTAAGAATCTCGTCAGAGATCGACAACTCGCCCGAGTAGTCGGTACTGGCAACCCACAAACGCAAGATCTCAGCGCCTAAGCTGTCAGAGACTTTTTGGGGGGCAATGACGTTGCCCACCGATTTACTCATTTTTCGACCTTGTCCGTCAACCACAAAGCCGTGTGTCAACAAGCTGTTGTACGGGGCGCGACCTTCGAGCATGCAACCCGTCAGCAACGAAGAATGAAACCAGCCGCGATGCTGATCCGAGCCCTCGAGGTACATATCAGCAGGCCAGGGCAATTCGCCATGCGAACCTTGCTGTGCATTACCTAGGCCGCCTAAAACGGTCGCGTGCGTCGTGCCGGAGTCAAACCACACATCGA
>CALFXX010000120.1 GCA_937952975.1 uncultured Alcaligenaceae bacterium | reverse complement strand
CTAGTGCGACTGTTAATCCGCAGGTCGCTGGTTCGAGTCCAGCTCGGGGAGCCAATAATATCAACGACGGCTCTACCCCATTAACGGGGGATGAGCAGTATTCATCGAAATAGCCCAACTCACAAGGTTGGGCTTTTTTGTTGAGTAAGAAACCCTACACACCCCAGTTCAGGCTTAATCCTTTGTCTAAGATTTGGGGTAATTCCACTTCACGCTTGCTCAATGAAGCGCAGCATCAGGTGCGCCATACGTGCACCATCGTGACCAGAGTGCAAGCCCGACAAGGCCTCCTGATAGACCGCCTCGCCATACTGGGCTCGGCGTTTTTCCAGCAAAAACGCGCTGTACTCGGGGTCAAACTCTGGATGGGGCTGTAAGCACAGCACCTGCTGACCTATGGCATACGCCGCAACCGGACAGTGCGAATTGCTGGCCAGCAAACGCGCGCCTGTTGGCAGCTCTAGCACCTGGTCCTGGTGACTGGCCAACAGACTGACTTGCTCTGTGTGTTCTTCAAAATACTGCGGCTCATGCCAAGTGTAGGTGTGACGTCCCAGGCACCAGCCATGAGGGGCGCGGTCGACCTTGGCACCCAGGCAATGCGCGATCAATTGATGCCCAAAACAAACGCCAATGAGACGCTTTTTTTGCTTTAGCAAAGCGCTCACGCGCGAGCACAAGTCCAGCACCCAAGGCTCTTTTGAAAACGCATCTGCACGGCTGCCCGTCAGCAGCACGACATCGTAAGCATCAAACGAACCGGGGTACTGCGCGTGACGTGCGCTGAAGGCTTCGATATCGCCCCGAAAGCCTGCATCCCGCAACAAGCGCTCAAACATGTTGGCATAACTGCCCCAAATCGGTACGGCAGCTGGGTCCAAGTCATCGTTATCGAGAATGCACAGTTTCATTTGGTTGATTTTATACTGCTGATGAGAGGCTCAGGCCTTGCGTGTTTCCGGTAAGAAGCGAACACCTTTGCGAGCCAATCCACCACCGATACCGATAGGGGTGCCGTCTGCCCGCCAGCAGCCTGCACCCTCGAGGGATCCATCGTCATGGAATTCAATCGCGTTCATGCCGCCACCCACATTGGGCACGTGCACAACGCGGTGACCGCGGGTTTGAAGTGAGGTGTGCAGTGCCTGAGAAAAAGCGGGCTCTAGCTCTAGCTCGAACCCTTGGGTCCAAATGCGGGGTGCCTCAACTGCCTCTTGCAAGCTCATGCCATGATCGATCAAGTTGATCACTGCTTGAAGCGCAGAAGTAAAGATCCGCAAGCCGCCAGGCAAACCGAGCGCGTAGCGGGGCTTACCGTTCTTGATCACCATTAAAGGTGCCATGGACGAAGTCACTCGCTTTCCGGGGGCCATTGAGTTGGCGCGGTCAGGCCTCGGATCGAGAACGTACAGATAATTATTGGGAATCATGCCAGTGCCCGGCACCATGTAGCGCGCACCAAACACCGAATTGATGGTCTGCGTGGCACTGACGATGAGTCCTTCACTGTCAGCTACAGTGATGTGGGTGGTGTTGGGGCTTTCAGCAGGCGCCAGGCCCGGGGACCACGTTTGAGCTTGATGCAGGTTTATTTGCTTCCGGCGCTCGGCAGCGTATTCGGCAGACAACAGTTTTTCAATAGGGACATTTACAAAGTCTGGATCTGCAGTGACCGCAGAGCGATCTGCAAAAGCTATTTTCATGACCTCCGCGAGCAAGTGGACGCCTTGTTCGGTTCCGAAGCCGATGGCTTTTAGATCAAAACCCTCGAGCACGTTCAGCATTTGCCCGATGTGCAGAGGGCCTGCGCACGGTGGTGGCGGGCCGATGATTTCAAACCCGCGGTAATGGCTACGCAAGGCAGCGGGATGACGGGTGTTGTAGAGGCGTAAATCTTCAAAGCTTAAAAAGCCCTGTTGACCTGCAATGTCGGCACACAAGGCGCGGCCGAGTGCCCCGTTGTACAACGCATCGGCACCTTCTTGGACAACCAGTTTCAGAGTGTCGGCATAGGCGCCTTGCACCAGCAAATCGCCTTTTTGAAGCGCTTGACCTTGGGGCAAGAAATAACGGGAAATTTCGGGGTCTAGCGACAAATCAGCCGCGTTTTCGGTAATGCAGTCACTCAAGTATTGCGTGGCTCTGAACCCACAAGAGGCGTGTTTGATGGCCGGCGCAATTACCTCTGACAAAGACATAGAACCATGTTGCGCAAGCATCTGGCACCAGGCCATCAGGTTGCCGGGTGTGGCCACCGCCCCTCTACCCAAACTGTGCTGGCGGCCTACGCTTTCAAGCGAACCGGCTGGGGCCGACGCGTCATGCGTGAAGGTGTGTGGGCCAACCGCTTGCGGACACGTGCCTTGGCCTTCCAAGATGGTGTGCGTCCCATCGGGATGACGAAGGTGTGCAAACCCGCCACCGAGCAGGCCCACCATCATGGGTTCGACCACACTCAACGTAAATAGCGCTGCGACGGCTGCGTCGACTGCGTTGCCACCGGCGCACAGCATTTCTGAGCCAGCAGCAGAGGCCAGCGGATGGTTGGTGACTACCATGCCACGCGAGGCGCGAGCCGGCTGTTTTTCGGTGACAAAAGAGGTTCCGCAGTGATTTGTCCAATGGTCCATATGAATGATAGTGGGGTCATGGAAAGTAGAGATACAACTTAGTCTGGAAATGGATTAAAAACAAGGGTGCCGCAACCCTATATGTCTGCTCAACCGCAGATCCCTAGTTTGAGTCCAGGTCGGGGAGCCAAAGCTGTACAGTATGTGTCCGGCATAAAACGTAAACTATGTGTCGAGTACTACACGGCTTGCAGCTGACTAACAGGAGTCAACATGAAATTTCCACGTCGCTCATTTTTGCAAATGGCCATGGGTGCCTCTGCTTTATCGGCGGTTAGCCGAATCAGCTGGGCGCAAGCCTATCCTTCACGGTCGGCTCGCATTGTTGTTGGCTTTGCCGCTGGAGGCGCCACAGACATTCAGGCTCGTTTGATGGGCCAATGGCTTTCTGAACGTCTTGGCCAACAATTCATAGTTGAAAATCGAGCAGGTGCAAGCGGCAACATTGCAACTGAGGCGGTCGTCAAAGCACCGCCTGATGGCTACACTCTTCTACAAATCGTTACACCGCATGCAATTAATGCAGCTCTATTTACTGATCTCAATTTCGACTTTTTACGGGACATCACGCCTGTTATATGCTCCGCTCGGCTGCCTTATGTTGTAGTCGTTCATCCATCAGTCCCTGTCAAGACAATGCCAGAGTTCATCGCATATGCTAAGTCTAACCCCGGCAAGATCAACTATGGATCTGCTGGTCAAGGGACACCGCAGAACATTACGTGCGAACTTTTTAAGATGATGACTGGCCTAAACCTAGTCCATGTGCCGTATAAGGGAGGTGCAACGGCTATCGCAGATCTGATCGCTGGCCATATACAAGTGGTTTTCGCGCCCGTGTCGGAATCCATTCAACAGATTAAAACTGGAAAACTACGCGCCCTAGCTGTGACGACGGCATCCCGTTTGAGTATTTTGCCTGATGTTCCAACAGTGGGTGAGTTCGTTCCCGGCTATGAGGCTAGTGGTTTTGCCGGAATCGGAGCCCCAAAAAATACTCCAACTGAAATTATTAATATGTTGAATCAAGAACTCAACAGGGGGCTTGCTGATAATAAGGTTCAAGCCAATATTACTGAGCTTGGTGGTACTGTGCTTGGTGGAACCCCCGCAGAATTCGGGACTATCCTGTCCGAAGCTACGGAAAAATGGACAAAGGTGATTAAGTTTGCAGGCATCAAGGCTGAATAACTATTAAAGATGGGTAACAGCGCGGCACTCGACAAGCCCTCGTGTTGACGAACAAAGAATTCAACAAGCTTGGTGATGTTTTGGTTGCTCCAATAACTCAAGGTGGCGATTACGCGAGCTATGCGGGGTTTGCCGCTACGCCACACAGTCACGCTCAACACAAAGGCCTCACAGCGCTCTTATTCAGGGCTAAAGCGCGCACCAATCGCTGCGGCGGCCGAGCGAGTTTCAACACCAAGCTTGCTAAAGATATGTTCAAGGTGTTTGTTGACGGTGCGCGGGCTCATTCCAAGTATCTCAGCGATGTCGCGGTTGGTTTTTCCTTTGGCAAGCCACGATAAGACTTCGCTTTCGCGTTGTGTAAGCGCGGCTTGTTGTAAACGAGCCGAGTCTCCACCGGTTATTGTTGCCTGAGCAAGCAAGAGCATGGTTTCACCCAGGCCCACCTTGCCCAGATTGCGTACTGAAAGTTCTGGATACCCCGCGATAGCTAGTCGTTCGCTGCCAGTTTGAAGTAGTGCCGAAAGATCTAAGGTCGAAAGGTCCTCTTTTAACCACAGCCGCGCTCTCGGGGAGTGCCAGGCGATACGCCCTCTAGAGTCAATCAGTACGACGCCAAAGCCTGCTACGTCGACCGCTTCTCGTGCCAGACGGGTAACACGGGTGTTACGGATATGCACTTGTAGCCTTGCCAGCACCTCTTCGGCTTTGACTGGCTTGACAACGTAATCTACACCCCCGCTATCAAAACCGCTCACAAGGGCATCGGTTTCAGATAATCCTGTCATAAAGATGACAGGCACGTGGCTAAAGGCGGGGTTGGCTTTGATACGTTTGCACGTTTCAAAACCTGACAAGCCAGGCATCACTGCGTCAAGCAGTACCGCATCGACTAAAACCATCTCAAGTCGCTCGAGCGCCACCTCGCCGCTGAGTGCGACCACCACGTCATAGCCCGCAGCCTCAAGCGATTGGTATAGAGGCCCTAGGCTGCTGGGCACGTCATCCACCAGCAAAACGATCGGACGCATGGCAGACAGTTGCTCAGTCATCATGCGGCTGTTTTGTCAGTTTGAGTAACGACTCGAAGTCAAAGCGTAAGACCATTGCACGCAAGCTTTGCGTCAAGGACAGATGAGACGGTTCGTGTTGCGCGTGGCTGTCCAACAGGTTGAGTAATCCCTGCACATGACCGGTTTTAAGTAGCTGCACCATTTTTTCGCGTAGAACCTCTGGAATACTTTCTTCAGTCAAAGCAACTTCTGTGCCAAATTTTGAAGGTAAATCAACGCCGCTGAGTTCGGCTGAGATCCATTCGATGCCTAAATACCTACCTAGTACTCCGATCAGTTCAGACTCAAGGACGGGCTTGCTCACAAACGCCTGACAATTAGCAAGAGCGAGTTTGTCAGCGTGATTGTCAAAGAGATTGGCCGATACCATGATGATTGGGATGTCTATATTTCCACGAGCACGAATCGCTTTTGCGGTCTCCCAGCCGTCCATTTCGTCCATCGAAATGTCTAGCAAAATGGCGTCGGGTTTGTGATCCCTCAAACTTTCGAGGCACTCGCTACCGCTAGCCGCTTCGCGCATGTTGAACCCCAAGGGGCTCAGAAGTGCGGCGAGCATTTGTCGTTGATCCGCTTGGTCATCAACAGCCAAGAGGGTGAGGCGCTTGCCTGTGTATCCAGATACCGCACCCACCGCCTGCATTTGAGGGCCTGGATGCGCAGCGTGTGGCATGTAGAGTTTGACCGTGAATGTGCTTCCTGAATTTTGCTGGCTCGTCATCGATAAATCGCCGCCCATCATCGACGTCAATAAGCCAGTGATCGTGAGGCCAAGCCCCGTGCCCGGCTCGCCGCGCAGACGTGCAGCACCGCCGCGCTCGAAAGGTAAGAAAATACGCTGCTGGTCTTGCGGCGCAATGCCCACCCCGGTGTCTTCGACATGAAATTGCAAGACTTGGGTACGTGCATCCACACGCAACGTCACGCAGCCTTTATCTGTGAATTTGATCGCGTTCCCGAGCAAATTGATTAAGATCTGAGTCAGGCGCTTTGCGTCACCTTTGACCCACGCGGGAAGTTCACCGTTCAATTGATAGATAAATTCAAGACCGCGCGCTTGCACCTGAGGTCGCACCATGCGCACGAGCTCGTCGAGCAGTTGAGGCAGCGGTATCGCAGTCGCCTCAAGCCGCAGTCGGCCTGATTCGATGTGTGCCAAATCCAGTAAGTCATCAATGAGGCCTGCCATATGCGAGCCACTGCGCTTGACGGTTTCAAGCGCCTCGCGTTGCGATCGCTCAAGAGAGTTGTCTTTAAGCAAAATATGCGAGTAACCAAGAATGCTGTTTAGCGGTGTTCGCAATTCGTGAGTCATGCCTGCAACATAGCGGCTCTTGGCGCGATTAGCTTGTTCGGCTTGTTCTTTAGCCAATTGAAGAGCCGCATCAGTCCTCCTGAGCACCTCAACTTCGCGTTGTAGCAGACGACTTTGTACGTTGGATTCTTCTTGAGCCAGCCGACGACTTTCGCTGATTAATACGACCCACCAACTACAGACTGCGACTAACAGTAGGAGCATTAAAAATACTCTCAAAAAAACGTTAGCTTGAAAGGTGTAAGCAGTGTTTTCAAACGAATTATCCTGACTTAAGGCAATACCCATGACAGTCGCCAGAACGACAGTCAATGAAACGAAGACCAACAGAAAACGTGCAGCCCGTGATTTAAATTTTTCAGAAAAAACATTGGGTAAAAGATGGATCATCCAGTCTGAGGCTTGCTGGTCGAGTCGTGAGCCTACTTTGCATGAATCGTGGCAACGCGAGTCTAACGAACAGCACAGAGAACAGATTGGTGCCCCATAGGCGGGACAGTGAGCCATGTCAGGAAGCTCAAATGGGTTTTCACAAACACTGCATTGAACAATGCCATTGACGCTTGCCAAGGAGGTTGGGCGCCTGGCGCTGTACCAGCGACTGTGTGTGAGCCAGGCAAATAAGGGCGAGAGTGCGATCGAGAGCACGAGCGCGATGAAGGGCGCAAAGGCCTTGGCGGTATCTCCAAAGAGGCCGTTATAAGCTAGCAAGGCGAGGGCCGCTGCGCAGAGCATCGCACCCAGACCAACTGGATTGATGTCGTAGAGGTGAGCGCGCTTGAATTCTAAGCCTTTAGGCGAGAGGCCAAGCGGTTTATTGATCACAAGATCAGCCACTAAAGCGCCAATCCAGGCGATCGCGACGTTGCTATATAGCCCCAGCACATGTTCAAGCGCACGAAACACACCCAGAGTCATGAGTAATGTGGCAATCAAGACATTGAAGATCAACCACACCACACGCCCTGGATGGCTGTGGGTCAGGCGAGCAAAAAAGTTAGACCAAGCGAGCGAACCGGCATAGGCGTTTGTCACGTTAATTTTGATCTGCGACACGATGACGAATAGTGTGGTGATCCCTAAGACCCAGCGCGTGTCGTCAAACACATAGCTAAAGCCAGCTAAATACATACGCGTGGGCTCGCTTGCAGTCTCTGTGGGCAACTCAACTTGCAAGACCAGAAAGGCAAGAAACGCCCCACCCATCATTTTCGCCATGCCGGGAATAATCCAGCCGGGTCCCGCGATAACGACCGCGGCCCACCAGCGCACACGATTGGCAGAAGTTTTTTCAGGCAAAAACCTCAAGTAATCAACTTGCTCGCCAATTTGCACCACGAGTGAGCAGGCTACGGTCGATGCTGCACCAAACATGAGCCAGTCAAAGTCACTGCTGCCTGACAGTTGACCACTTAAGCCCGTGAAGGCTTTAAAGGCAGCGGGGTCTTTCAAGGCGATCGCGATATAGGGGCTGACCAAGAGCACGAGCCACAGTGCTTGTGTCCAAATTTGTAGCTTTGAAATCAACGTGATGCCGCGCACCACAAGAGGGACCACGACCAATGCGCTGATGATGTAACACCAGACAATAGGCCAGTCGAGATACAACTGTAAAGCAAGCGCCATGATAGCCGCTTCGAGTGCAAAAAATATAAAGGTGAAGGCAGCGTAAATGAGCGAGGTGATGGTTGACCCAACGTAGCCAAAGCCTGCACCGCGCGTCAGCAAATCTATATCAACCCCGTAGCGCGCGGCGTAGTAACAGATGGGTAGGCCAGTTAAAAAAACAACCAACGCAACGGCGAGTACCGCCCACAGTGTGTTGGTAAAACCATAGTTCAGCACCATGACAGCGCCAATCGCCTCAAGCGCCAAAAACGATACGCCACCAAGCGCGGTATTAGCCACACGCCATTCAGACCATTTTCGAAACGACTTAGGTGTGTAGCGCAGCGCATAGTCTTCAAGAGACTCGTCTGCAACGAGCGCGTTGTATTCGCGACGGATGCGAATAATTTTTTGATTAGCAGTTGTCAACGCGGAATCCAGCCTGCGTAGTAGATACGTCAAATAACGTATGTCTATTCTAAGCGTGTATCGGCGGGACACAAAGCTGTGAAAAAGCGAACGGTATACGTCAATTGACGTATTGGGTTACCCACGTTGTTCCCAGATACTGATCACACAGCGTTCAATCGGCCTGTCAACCTCTAGGAGCACACTCTATGAAGAAGCCCCCTTTTGATTTCACACCCAATGCTGATCGACGGCAAGTTCTGCAAGGTATCGTCGGTTTGGCCTTGGCCGCAGCCACCATGCGCGCCGGCGCTCAGAAGCTACCAACCTCACAAGTGAACACCACCAAGCTGGCTGTGACCGATACTGAAGTGATTGTTGGTCAGCTGCATTCTGCAACCGGCACGATGGCGATCTCTGAAACCGGTTCTATCCAAGCCGAGCAACTTGCGATCGACCAAATCAACGCCATGGGCGGCGTGTTGGGTCGTCAAATTAAAGTGATTAAAGAAGACGGTGCCTCTGACTGGCCGACTTTCGCAGAAAAAGCTAAAAAATTATTGGTGAACGACCATGTCGCCTGCGTGTTCGGTTGCTGGACCTCTGCCTCACGTAAAGCGGTGTTGCCAGTTTTTGAAAAAGAAAACGGCATGCTGTATTACCCAACCTTCTACGAAGGCCTTGAGCAAAGCAAAAACGTTATTTACACCGGTCAAGAAGCCACTCAGCAAATTTTGTGGGGGTTGGATTGGGCCGCGAAAGAGAAAGGTACGAAGAGCTACTTCTTGGTCGGCTCAGATTACATCTGGCCACGTACGTCGATGAAAATCGCGCGCAAGCACATCGAAGGCGTGTTGAAGCAGAAAGTTGTAGGCGAAGAGTATTACCCATTGGGCAATACAAACTTTAACTCTCTGATCAACAAGATCAAGGCCGCCAAGCCCGATCTGATTTATGCAGCAGTGGTAGGTGGCAGTAACGTGGCTTTCTACAAACAGTTGAAAGCAGCTGGAATTACTGCAGACAAGCAAAAGCTCTTGACCATTTCGGTCACTGAAGACGAATTGCTTGGCATTGGTGGTGAGAACACGGCCGGTTTCTATTCTTGTATGAAGTACTTCCAGTCACTGGACAACGAAAACAACAAGAAGTTCGTTGCTGCATTTAAAGAGAAATATGGTCCTAAATCCGTGATCGGCGATGTGACACAAGCTGGTTATCTCGGCCCGTGGCTTTGGAAATACACCGTCGAAAAGGCCGGCAGCTTCGATGTGGATAAGATTGCCGCCGCTTCGACAGGCATTGAGTTCAAAGGTGCACCGGAAGGCTACGTGCGCATCGACGACAACCACCACTTGTTCAGTAAGGCCCGCATCGGAGAGATGTTGCCAGACGGCCAGTTCAAGGTGGTTGCCGAGTCACCTGAGCTGATTAAACCCGATCCGTTCCCTAAGGGTTATCAGTAAGCAGTACTTGGTTAACGTTATTGACAAGGAATCGCGATGGAACTGTCTGAAGTGCTCAATATTGCCCTGATGCAGGGCTTTGCAGGTCTGAGCCTGTTTGCTGTGCTGCTCTTAATGGGGCTAGGCCTGGCGATCATTTTCGGTCAGATGGGTGTGATCAATATGGCTCACGGTGAGTTCATGGCGATTGGTGCCTACACAGTATTTCTTGGCTCGACGTTAACCGAAAAGTACGCCCCGGCGTTTATGCCAGCGTACTTTCCGTTTGCGATTCTGGCCGCCTTTGTATTTGCGTTCATTGGCGGCTGGATTGCAGAATGGGCGCTTATCCGACATCTGTACAAGCGTCCATTGGATACCCTGCTGGCGACCTGGGGCCTGAGCCTGGGCCTCCAGCAGGTATTCCGTACATTTATCAGCCCAAAAGAAGTCAGTCCAACCTTGCCCGATTGGTTAATGGGTTCGTGGGCACCGCAAGAGGGGTTGGACATTCCGATCAACGGGATGTTTGTGATGTTGCTAACCTTGCTGGTGACTGTTGGTGTGATGGTTGCTTTATATAAAAGTCGCTGGGGCCTGCGTGTGCGTGCCACAGTGAGTAATCGCCCAATGGCCAACGCCACGGGGATCAACACTAAAAAGACCGATCGACTGACCTTTGCGATTGGTTGCGGCATCGCTGGCATAGCTGGTGCTGCCTTTACAACGATTGGCTCAACGGGTCCAACCTCGGGCTCGCTATACATCGTTGACGCGTTCTTGGTCGTCACCTTTGGTGGTGCCGCCAGTTTATTGGGTACGGCAGCCTCCGCCTTCTTGATCGCTCAAACACAGTCCATCAGCGAATTTTTTATGACCGGTTCGATGGCAAAGGTGTTCACGCTATCGATCATCGTGATCGTGTTGATGATGCGCCCTCAAGGCTTGTTCGTCTCAAAAATTCGTCGTTAATTTTTTAGTGTGTCACGAGGTACTTGATTATGAAATCGCTGCAAACTTTTTTAAAACAACCTGGCGTGCTCAGCATCGCAATCTTAGCGGTGGTGTTACTGGTTGTGTTTCCGGCGATCTTTGACAACTTTCGCTTGAACCTAATCGGAAAGTATCTGACCTATGCGTTTGTCGCAATTGGCCTAGTTGTGCTGTGGGGGTGGGGTGGCGTACTCAGCTTAGGTCAGGGCGTATTTTTTGGCTTGGGCGGCTATTGTATGGCCATGTTTTTAAAGCTTGAGGCCTCCGATCCCATCACGACGAAAATTCAGTCGACTCCAGGGATCCCTGACTTTATGGACTGGAATCAGATTACCGCCTTACCGATTTGGTGGCAGCCCTTCAGTAGCCTGACGTTTTCCTTGATTGCTGTCGTGGCAGTGCCATCGATCCTTGCCTTTATTGTGAGCTACGCGATGTTTAAACGGCGTGTGGGTGGTGTGTACTTTGCCATTATCACGCAAGCGGTCGCGTTGATCTTAACGACCTTGATCATCGGCCTGCAGGGCTATACCGGTGGCGTAAACGGTATGACCGATCTAAAGACGATTCACGGTTGGGACACTCGTACGGACGAAGCAAAAATTATTTTGTATTACGCCTGTGCAGGAATGTTGTTGTTATTCGTCATCATCGGTACGTTTATTCAACGCAGCAAATTTGGCACTCTGCTCTTAGCAATGCGAGACAAAGAGGACCGGGTTCGCTTCTCTGGCTACGACGTGTCAATGTTTAAAGTTGCTGCGTTTTGTCTGGCTGCCGCGGTGTCGGGTGTAGGCGGCGCGTTTTTTGCTCTGCAGGTGGGCTTTATGTCACCTTCATTTGTAGGGATTGTTCCGTCAATCGAACTGGTAATTTTGGCAGCTGTGGGTGGGCGTCTCAGTTTAGTTGGCGCGGTTTATGGGGCGCTAATTGTTAACGCCAGCAAAACCATCTTTTCTGAAAGCTTTCCGGATCTTTGGTTGTTCTTGATGGCGGCCTTGTTTATTGGCGTGACGATGGCGTTTCCGCTGGGTTTGGCCGGTCTCTTTGAATCTCACGTCAAGCCCTGGTGGGTGCGCAATTCAGCCGAGCGCCACAAGATTCGTGCGCGCTTAAAAGAGCTTGAAAATTCGCCCGATGAGGCGCCCACGCTCGACGAGCAAAACGCAACGGCCTCAGCGATGGCTGTTCCGGCTGATGGGCCAGATAGCTTGGTGATGAGAAGGAGTTCAGTATGAGCAGCAGCACTGATTTTGTTCTGGCAGTTGAAGATCTCACTGTCTCGTTTGATGGATTTAAGGCGATCGACAATCTCAACCTTTACATCGACAAAAATGAATTGCGCGTCATCATTGGTCCAAATGGCGCCGGAAAAACCACGCTGCTTGACATGATTTGCGGCAAGACACGTGCAACGTCCGGCAGCATTAAATTTAAAGACGAAGAGATGACAACTTTGCCCGAGTACACACGTGTACGCCGAGGCATTGGACGAAAATTTCAGACACCTTCTATTTACGAGAATTTATCGGTTTTTCAAAATCTGGAAGTGTCGTTTCCGTCAGGTCGTTCGGTTTTGGGCGCCATTTTTTTTAAATGTACCGATGAGGTTAAAGATCGCGTCAGCGCCGTTGCGCTTGAAATAGGTTTGAGTGATTTGCTGCAAACCGAAGCGGGTTTGTTGTCGCACGGTCAAAAGCAGTGGCTTGAAATTGGCATGTTACTGATGCAAGAGCCCGAACTGCTGATGCTTGACGAGCCGATCGCCGGTATGAGCGTGCGTGAGCGTGAGCTGACCGCAGAGCTGCTCAAGCGGATTTGTAAAAACCGTTCGGTGATTGTGATTGAGCATGACATGGAATTTG
>CALFXX010000119.1 GCA_937952975.1 uncultured Alcaligenaceae bacterium | reverse complement strand
TCGGTCTATGGTTCGCGGTTAAAAATGGGTGAGTATTTAGCGGATAAATTAGCGCGTACGTTGCGCCTAGGCGATATCGATGTGGTGATGCCTATACCTGATTCTTCGCGGCCCTCAGCCATGCAACTGGCTGATCGACTTGGCCTAAGCTATCGCGAAGGTCTGATCAAAAATCGCTATGTCGGCCGCACATTTATTATGCCAGGCCAGGCTGTTCGAAAAAAATCGGTTCGCCAAAAACTCAACACCATTGGCATGGAATTCAAAGGCAAAAATGTCTTGCTGGTCGATGATTCGATCGTGCGCGGTACAACCAGCCGTGAAATCGTAGAGATGGCACGCGCAGCGGGTGCCAACAAAGTGTATATGGCTTCGGCTGCGCCACCGGTGCGCTATCAGAATGTGTACGGTATCGATATGCCCACTCAGCAAGAGCTGATTGCGACGGGGCGTGACGAACAAGAGATCGCCAAAATTATCGGCGCTGATGCCCTTGTTTATCAAGATATTGATTCAATGCAAAAGTCGGTGTCAGATCTCAACCCCGCACTGACGCATTTTGATACTTCGTGCTTTACCGGTGAGTACGTGACGGGCGACATCACTCCTGAGTACCTCGAGCGCTTAGGTCAGACGCGTCAAGCTGTGCGCGAAGAGCAAAATGGCCTACTGTTTAACATGGGCTTAGCAGCTGAAGATCAATAGTTTGACTGCCTAGCCAGCGCCTGACAAGACCGAAGTCATTGGTTTTATCAGGTGTATTGAGCTTAATGCTCAATGCTTGGTGCGTGACCCGTGATACCGGATGACTAATCGCGCCCGCGACGAAAGCCATTGATAATGAAGGCGACCAACAGGCCCAGTACGACAAACAGGAGCAGGCTCCAGTAAGCGTACTCGAGTCCAAACACTTTGACTCGGGCCTCCATACAGCCAGCATAAATGCCAAACAAAGCAGGAATCGCTGTTTCGAGCCCTGTCTGTGTCATCAACAAATCAGCCAGTGTTTGAGCGCAAGAAAATGACTGCGAGGCAACCTGCGCTTGAAACCATGCCGCTAAAACTCCAGCAATGGCAAGACTCAAACTCAACATCGCACAAGTCAGACGCGCGATCAGCCCTTGGCTCGTGGCTCCAAATGCAGCAATGACCGCTAAGACCAAGTAGATCAGGCGTTGAAATACGCACCAGGCGCAGGGCTGCATATCAAAGGCATGTTGTGAAAGCAACGCAATGCCTACTCCGGCCGTACAGAGAAATGAAATCAACCACCAGATTTTTTTTTCAAGCAGCACGGCGTTCAACCTGAGTCAGTGCATCGAGCATCGCGCGCTCAAACTGTCGTTGGGTGCGTGGCTGAGAAAGTGTTTCTCCGCTCACCACAAAAACGTCTTCAACCCGATCGCCTAACGTCATGACTTTAGCCGTTTGCAGATTAATGCTGTAAGTGACAAAGACCTGTGCAATATCCCCCAACAGGCCTGGTCGATCGGTGGCAACAATCTCTAAGCGCCAGTTTTGACTGCCCTCATCGGGGTGTAAGGTCACCAAAGGTGGGATCGGAAACGCACGCGACAGGCGTGAAGGACGAGCGATCGCATTGCGGGTCGTGAGCGCAGTTGAAGGGGCGCTAGTAAGGTGTGTCCCGAGCTCATGCTCAATCAGTGTGGCTAAGGTGCGTAATTCTTCGGCGCTTTCTGTGGGCAAGATAATGAAACTATCAAGTGCGTAGCCGCGGCGCGTTGTATGAATGCGCGCATCAAGAATGCTCAGGCCGCGGCTACCGAAAAACCCGCAGATACGTGCAAACAGATCTGAGGCGTCTTTGGTATAGACCATCACCTGCAGTCCTTCGGCGCCCTCGGTTGGGCGCGCTTTGACGATGGCCTGCTCGGGCGCGACGCGGTAGTACAGGTGGCGAGTATGCCAGGCGATATCCGATGCTTCGTGGCGTAAAAAGTAGGCAACATCCAGTTGTTGCCAAAACGCCTCGCGCGTATCGTCACGCAAACCAGCCAAGCGCGTTAATCCTGCGGCCTGCTCAAGACGTTGTCGCAGAACAGTGTTTGTGTCGTCTACCGTGCCGCCCAGTGTTGCTCTGGTTAAGTCAAAGAGGTTTTCAAGCAACTTGCCTTTCCAGGTGTTCCAGACTTTGGGGCTTGTTCCGCGAATGTCCGCAACGGTTAATAGATAAAGCGCTTGCAAGTTACGCAGGGTTTTCACGTGTGTTGCAAAGTCGATCACGACTTGCGGATCGGATAAATCTTTTTTCTGGGCAACCTGAGACATCAGTAGATGGCTGTCAACTAAAAACACAAGAAGCTCTGTATCTTCGCGATTGAGGTCGTGTGATTTTGCAAAGCGCTTAACCTCGACCGCGCCAAGCGTCGAGTGATCTCCACCTCGCCCCTTGGCGATATCGTGAAACAGCGCAGCCACATACAACAGCCAGTGGCGTGCGAAACCCGCAGTGAGTTTGCTGGCCAAAGGGTACTCTTGTGCATGCTCAGGCATCGTAAAGCGTCGCAGATTGCGGATCACCGCAAGCGTATGCTGATCAACGGTGTAAACGTGAAACAGATCGTGCTGCATTTGCCCGACGACGCGCCTAAAGACCGGCAAGTATCGTGGCAAAATATTCAGCATCGTCATGCGCCGCAGTGCATGCACAATGCCATGCGGCTGCTGCAAAATTTGAAGAAAAATCTTTTTATTTTCTGGATCGCGCCTGAAGGTGGCGTTGATCCGATCTCGGGCATGCCAGATCGCCCGCAGTGCACGACCAGATAGTTCATTGAGTTCAGGGTGTTGCTGCAATACTAAAAACACGTTTAGTAATTGGCTTGGATTTTTTTCAAACAGCAGTTCGTCTTTGATATCTAGACGATTATGTCTTGAAACGTAGTGCTCATCTAGTTCACGAATGTCGGCTTCTTGAAGGACAAACAGTCGCTCATCAATGTTTTGCACTAATAACGTGTTCAACTGGGTGACCAACCGCGCAGCCCAGTAATAGCGCTGCATCAAGAGTTCGCTCGCGCGCCTTGTTGCCGTTGCAGTGATGCCGTAGGCTTGTGCCAACCCATGTTGCAGATCAAAGAGCAGGCGATCTTCGCGTCGGTTGACTAAAAGATGTAGCTCGATGCGTACACGTTTGAACGCTTGCTCTGCGCGTTTAAGGTCTCGCGCCTCGGCGCTCGTCAAGAGCCCCGCACGTGCGATCGCTTGCCAACTGGCGCCAAAGCCCGCAGCTCTCGCCATCCACATAATGACTTGCAGATCACGTAAGCCACCAGGTGATTCTTTGCAATTTGGCTCAAGAGAATAGGGCGTGTCTTGGTGTCGAGCATGACGCTGCTGCATCTCGGCACGTTTACCCCGAAAAAACTGTCGCGGATTAAGCCGCTCGGTCATTGTTTTTTCAAAAAGCTTTGCCAGTGTTTTGCTCCCAGCGATCCAGCGGCTTTCAAGTAAAGAGGTTTCGACCGTAATGTCGGCGCTGGCCTCTTTCACGCACTGCTCAATGGTTCTGACGCTGTAACCTGGCTCGAGGCCGATATCCCACATTGCAGCCACTAAGCCACTGAGGGTTGCTTCAGCTTGCGCATCGAGCTCGCTCTTCAAAATGATGAGCAGGTCGACGTCTGAAAAGGGGTAGAGCTCACCGCGACCATAGCCACCGACTGCAGCAAGCGTCGCCCCTTTGGGCAGAGGAAAGAGTTCGAGCAGCTGCCTGAGTGACTGGTCGGCACAACGGCAAAGCGCGGCAAGCAACGCGTCGGGTCGGACTGTCTGGCGATAGTGCTCAATCGCGGCCTGACGGCTGCTTTGCAACTGTGAGCGGATGGCTGCGATGGCGTTCACGTCAGTCATGACGTTAGCCTTCAGGCTGCGATCAGGGCGGGTGGTGCAGGCATGCCCTCAGAGATCGTCAGCACCTCGTAGCCAGTGTCTGTGACTAAAATAGTGTGTTCCCACTGGGCCGACAAGCTGTGATCGCGCGTCACAACTGTCCAACCATCGGCGAGCTGTCGAATTTCACGACGCCCGGCATTGATCATCGGTTCAATCGTAAAAATCAAACCCGGCTCGAGTTTGTCGCCGGTACCCGGCTTCCCATAGTGCAAGATTTGAGGATCTTGATGGAAGCGTTGACCAATGCCATGCCCGCAAAACTCACGTACCACCGAAAACCCTTGTTTTTCGGCATGTTTTTGAATGGCACTGCCAATATCACCTAAGGTGTTACCCGGTTTGACCTGTTTAATACCCAGCCACATGCATTCGTAGGTCACATCGGCAAGGCGCTTGGCCAAAATTGAAGGTTCGCCAACATAATACATACGACTCGTGTCACCAAACCAACCATCTTTGATGATGGTGACGTCAATATTGAGTACATCGCCATTTTTAAGTACCCGATCGCCTGGGACACCATGACAAACTTGATGGTTCACCGAGGTGCAGATCGCCCCTGGAAAAGGTGGATAGCCCGGGGGTGCGTACCCAACGGTGGCAGAGATGACCTTAAGTTCTTGGGTCAAATATTGCAAGCAAAGTTGATCAAGTTGGCCCGTGGTAACGCCGGCCTTGACGTGTGGCGTGATGAAATCAAGCACTTTTGCGGCGTCGCGGCAGGCGGCACGCATCAGGTCTAAATCGGCTGGATTGGTGACTAGTGCCATGGCTACTTGAATGAAAGTGGTGAAAGATAGTAGAATTATAGGCTTACTGCGTTTTGGGATTGTTTAAATCCTCTCAACTTCAGTAAGTGTTTCAGTACCGTTTAGGTAACTGCTTCAGTAAGTTTAATCAGTTCAAAGATAGGTTGAAAGGCGGGTCCTGTTGGGATTGCCTCAAAAGCTTATTGTTAACCACTGATCATGGTTTTTGACAGTTTGTTGCTTGCAACACCTAACGGTTGCTGTGCGATTAACCTTCAAGAGTCAGATCAAATCGCGTATTGCGTCACCAGGGTGCTGACCTTCTTAGAAGCAGTGCAGACGCAATGCAAGACTTAACCCTCGGAGCCTTAAATCATGTCGTTAATGCGTGAAATGTTAGAAGCGGGAGTGCACTTCGGTCACCAAACCCGTTACTGGAACCCCAAGATGGCGCCTTTCATTTTTGGCCATCGCAACAAAATCCACATTATTAACCTCGAAAAAACGGTTGCCAATTACACCGACGCGACAAAATTCGTGCGCTCAGTCGCTGCAAAGGGCGGTAACGTTCTGTTCGTAGGTACAAAGCGCGCTGCGCGCGAACTCGTGGCGCAAGAAGCCATTCGCGCAGGCATGCCTTTCGTTGATAGTCGTTGGTTGGGCGGTATGCTTACCAATTTCAAAACTGTCAAAAGCTCAATCAAGCGCTTAAAAGACATGGAAGTCATGATCGCTGAAGGCGGTACCGAGCGTATGAGCAAAAAAGAAGGGTTGATGTTTCAGCGCGAACTCGACAAACTGAACAAGTCGATCGGCGGCATTAAAGATATGAACGGCCTGCCAAGCGCCATTTTCATGATCGATGTCGGCTACCACAAGATTGCAGTTCTTGAAGCCCGTGCCTTAGGGATCCCAGTTGTTGCTGTGGTTGATACCAACCACTCTCCTGATGGTATCGACTACATCATTCCTGGTAACGATGACTCGGCGAAGGCAATTGCTTTGTACGCAAAAGGTATGGCAGATGCCGTACTTGAAGGCCGTGCACAAAGCCTGAATGGCATCGTCGAAGAACTCGCCTCTGGCGAAGAGTTCGTCGAAGTCGCTGAAGAAAAAGCTTAATTTTTTTTCTAGTGCCGGCGCCTAAGCGCCGAGCATTGCAATAGTGCGCCTCTGACTTCTGGTCGAGGCGCCTCTCACTAATCTTGGAGCAAATATGGCTGAAATTACTGCCGCAATGGTTAAAGAGTTGCGCGAAAAAACCGACGCACCCATGATGGAGTGCAAGCGCGCTCTGACTGAAGCAGGTGGCGACATGGCTCGCGCCGAAGAGATCTTACGTGTCAAGCTTGGTAGCAAAGCGAGCAAGGCAGCGGGGCGTGTGACGGCTGAAGGCCTCATTGGCTTATATATTTCTCCTGATGCAAAGCAGGGTGCAGTGCTTGAAGTGAACTGCGAAACTGACTTTGTGGCAAAAAATGACGATTTCGTGGCGTTCGTCGACGCGCTGGCCAAGCAAGTGTCGGCCAATGATTACGCTGATGTTGCAGCGCTGTCAGCATCGAACCTGGGCGCTGGTACGGTTGAGTCAGTTCGTGCAGCTTTAGTCGGTAAAATCGGCGAAAACATCTCTATCCGCCGCTTTCAGCGCTACACAACTGCAAATAAGCTTTCAAGCTATGTGCACAGTGGTCGTATCGGCGTCTTGGTTGAGTTTTCGGGTGCTGATGAAGTCGGTAAAGATCTGGCCATGCATATCGCTGCGACAAAGCCACGTGCTTTAGACGAGTCAGGTGTTCCAGAAGCCGACAAAGAAACCGAACGCTCAGTGGCACGTCAAAAGGCAGCTGAGTCAGGCAAGCCCGCCGAAATCGTTGAAAAAATGGTTGAAGGTTCAGTTCAAAAGTTCTTGAAAGAAGTCGCGCTTCTGTCCCAGCCCTTTGTCAAAAATGACAAGCAGTCAGTCGCTCAAATGTTGAAAGAGAAAAATGCAGCGATTGCTGGTTTCTCGCTGTTTGTTGTTGGCGAAGGCATCGAGAAGAAAACGATGGATTTTGCGGCTGAAGTTGCTGCGGCAGCCGCCGGGAACGCTTAATTTTGTAAAAAAACCAAGGTAACGCTTTATGCGTTCCCTTGGTTTGGCGTACACTTTTGCACGTGTTTAACCCTCCGGAATCCTTAATAATGGCCACCCGAATGCACAAAAGAGTTCTTCTTAAACTTTCTGGTGAAGCACTGATGGGTGACGATGCCTTTGGCATCAACCGAGCCACCATCATGCGAATGACCGAAGAAGTCTCCGAAGTCGTGGCGATGGGAGTCCAATTAGCCATCGTGATTGGCGGCGGTAATATCTTTCGCGGTGTTGCGCCGGGTGCGCAAGGCATGGATCGCGCGACGGCTGATTACATGGGCATGATGGCAACCGTGATGAATGCGCTAGCGTTGCAAGACGCCTTAAAGCATCGTGGCGTTGACGCCCGAGTGCAATCGGCCTTGAACATCGAACAGGTTGTTGAGCCCTACATTCGTCCTAAAGCTCTACGGTACCTCGAAGAGGGCAAAGTCGTGGTTTTTGCCGCGGGTACCGGTAATCCATTTTTTACGACTGACACCGCGGCTTCGTTGCGCGGGGCCAAAATCGGTGCTGAAATTGTCTTAAAAGCCACCAAGGTTGATGGCATTTACAGTGCTGACCCAAATAAAGATTCGTCGGCCACTCGGTACAACCGCATTAGTTTTGACGAAGTGATTAATCGGCGCCTTGAAGTGATGGATGCGACCGCATTCGCCCTCTGCCGAGATCAAAAATTACCAATCAGAGTGTTTTCGATCAACAAACCTGGCGCGTTAAAACGGGCGGTCAGCGGAGAGGACGAAGGCACGTTGGTTCACGTTTAAAGGAAACGCAATGAGTATTGCAGATATTCAAGCCTCTGCTCAAGCCCGGATGGCGAAGTCGCTCGAGCAGCTTAAAACAAATTTGGCAAAAATCCGGACTGGCCGTGCACATCCCGGCATTCTTGATCACGTACAAGTCGAGTATTACGGCTCACCCGTACCGATCTCTCAGGTGGCAAACGTCAACCTGATGGATGCCCGCACCTTAAGCGTACAGGTCTGGGAAAAAAACATGGCTGGCCCAGTCGAAAAAGCAATTCGTGATTCAGACCTTGGCTTAAATCCGATTGGTATGGGCGATAGTATCCGCGTACCGATGCCAGCCCTCACAGAAGAACGCCGTCGCGACTTGAACAAAGTTGTTAAATCCGAGGGCGAAGATGCAAAAATTGCCGTGCGTAACTTGCGCCGCGATTCGAATGACGCATTTAAAAAACTTGTCAAAGACAAAGAGATTTCAGAAGACGACGAGCGACGCGCTCAAGACGTCGTGCAAAAGCTGACTGACCGTTGCGTAATCGAAATCGATAAGATGGTTGCGCAAAAAGAAGCCGAGATTTTGACGGTTTAGACCGCCAACCACATGGCCATCAGCTCAACCCGCGAAATACCCGTTACCGGCGCAATCCCCAATCATGTGGCGATTGTCATGGACGGCAACGGGCGCTGGGCACACGCTCGCTTATTACCCCGTACGGCAGGCCATGCAAAAGGGGTTCAATCCGTACGCCGTGCGGTTGAAACCTGCGGCGCGGCCGGGGTCAAGTATTTAACTTTGTTCGCCTTTAGCTCTGAAAACTGGCGTCGTCCGGCCGAAGAGGTATCCCTGCTGATGCGCCTGTTTGTGCAAGCACTTGAACGTGAGGTCGCCCGTTTACAAGACCAAGGCGTTCGGCTTCATGTGGTGGGTGATTTGTCGGCCTTTGAACCTAAGCTGCAAGAGTTGATCGCTCAGGCCCAGCAAAAAACTGCGCACAATGACAAACTGCACCTGACAATTGCGGCCAACTATGGCGGCCGGTGGGATATTCTTCAAGCCACCCGAGCGCTGCTTGCCGCGCGTCCCGATTTGGCAACAGACCCGTCTGGCCTCGATGAAGCGAGCCTCGCACCTTATTTGTCCATGGCTTGGGCGCCAGAGCCTGACCTGTTTATCCGCACTGGCGGAGAGCAGCGAATCTCTAATTTTTTGATTTGGCAGATGGCCTACACAGAGCTCTACTTTACAGAGTGCTATTGGCCTGATTTTGGCGAAGCAGAGCTGCACAAGTCGTTTGAGTGGTACCGAACCCGCGAGCGCAGATTTGGTCGAACCAGCGCCCAAGTGCACGCCGTTGCATCAAGCTGACGGGCATGCTCAAACAACGAATTATTACAGCTGTTGTGCTGCTAGGCGTCTTGGCCCTGGTGATCGCGGCGGCGTCGCCCTGGCCATTTTTGGTGTTTTTGGCGATCGCCTGCGCCTGTGCGGGTTTCGAATGGTTGCGCCTGACACTAGGCAAACATAACGTCTGGGCACCTATCTGCGCGATTGCGATGTTTGTTGCTTCGGTTTGGCAAGCAAATCAATGGATTAACGGGCAATTTACGCCGCTCATTGTTCTGCAAAGTGCCGTTTGTTTAACCGTTTTTCTGTGGCTTGTGCTGCTGCTCCCAGCCTTATGGCGCGCGCAGGTGACGATGCCGGTTTATCGCTTAGCAAATAGTTGTGCAGCAATTGTGACGCTGCTTGCGACATGGGGAGCTTTGGCCTATTGGTATTTGCAGCGCGGCGCGGTGTTTGTAGTCTCTCTGTTGATTGTCGTTTGGGTAGCTGACATCGCTGCTTATTTTGCCGGACGTGCTTTTGGTCGTCGCAAATTAGCACCAAGTATCAGCCCTGGCAAAACGCTTGAAGGGGCGTTTGCCGGTGTGATCGGAGTGGTTATTTGGCTGGCACTCTCGGCGCAGTGGCCCCAATCCTTTGCGGCAAACTTGTTATCACATTCTTCGTGGTTAGGTCTGCTGATCACCGGAGTGCTACTGGCTGTGTTCTCTATTGCGGGCGATTTATACGAGTCGTTACTTAAGCGTCGAGCAGGCGTGAAGGATTCAAGTCAGTTATTGCCAGGTCATGGTGGGGTCTATGATCGCATCGATGCTGTTGTGGCGGTTGTTCCTTTGGGTTTTTTGCTCATTGAGTGGCGGACATGGTAGCGTTAACGCATGTCACCATTTTGGGGTCAACTGGGTCAATCGGTCAAAATACACTTGATGTAATCGCTCAACATCCGGATCGGTTTGCAGTGCACACACTCACTGCACATAGCCGCATGGATCTTTTGGCAAAACAAGCGTTTGAAGCAAAGGCAACCGCCGTAGCGGTGCCGACCCAAGCAGCCGCTGAGCGTTTTAAATCCGCCTGGGGTGACCAAGCGAAGCGTCCAGAGATTCGAATCGGTGTGCAAGCATTGGTCGAGGTGGCTGCTGATCCTGCGAGCCAAGCTGTGATGGCGGCCATCGTTGGTTCGGCGGGGCTGCCTGCTGCGTTGGCGGCTGCGCAGGCGGGTAAGCGAGTGCTGCTCGCTAACAAAGAGGCCTTGGTTGCGGCGGGGTCCATTTTTATGGCAGCTGTACGCGATTACGGAGCTGAACTTTTACCCATCGACAGTGAACACAATGCGATCTTTCAATGCCTGCCGCATCACGACCGCGCCAGTGCGCCAATGGGCCCTGCGGCAGGTGTACGACGCTTGATACTGACGGCGTCTGGCGGGCCTTTTCGCAATCAGCTGTGGGAAGACCTGGCGCACGTCACGCCCGAACAGGCCTGTGCACACCCCAACTGGAGCATGGGCCGCAAAATTTCAGTGGATTCAGCCACGATGTTAAACAAAGGGCTCGAGGTCATTGAGGCGCATCATTTGTTCGCGATGCCCGCTGAACGCATCAGCGTCGTGATTCATCCGCAAAGTGTCGTGCACTCGATGGTCGAGTATGAAGACGGGTCAGTTCTTGCCCAACTCGGCCAGCCCGATATGCGCACTCCGATTGCGTACGGTTTAGGATTTCCTGAACGAATCAGCTCGGGGGTCGGGATGCTAGACCTGGCGCTCGCTGGACGCCTTGACTTTGCTCAGCCTGAGATGGCGCAATTGCCTTGTTTGGCTTTATCCTTTCAGGCTCTGAAGGCAGGGCAGGGTGCCTGTATTGCTCTGAACGCCGCCAACGAGGTCGCGGTGGCCGCGTTTCTAGAAAAACGTCTTAGTTATACCGAAATTTCTCAGGTCATCGAAACAACTTTAGCCTGGCAAGCAGGCCAACCTGACACAACTCTTTCATCGTTAGGCG
Source organism: uncultured Alcaligenaceae bacterium (assembly GCA_937952975.1). Classification (GTDB taxonomy): domain Bacteria; phylum Pseudomonadota; class Gammaproteobacteria; order Burkholderiales; family Burkholderiaceae_B; genus Zwartia. The sequence continues at coordinate 1,313 of CALFXX010000119.1, read as the reverse complement.
ATATTATTGCCCTAGACGAGCGATCGCGCGTTGCTGCGCGCCGCGCGACTCAAGTTTAAACCTTATCGCGTCATTTATTTAAAGAGAACTATGCTTTTCACTTTGTTCGCGTTTTTGGTTGCTCTGGGTATTCTCATTACCTTTCACGAACTCGGGCACTACTGGGTCGCACGTTGGTGTGGGGTCAAAATCTTGCGTTTTTCGCTAGGATTTGGCCGGGTGTTGCTTAAACGTGTCGACCGCCATGGCACAGAGTGGGTCTTGTCAGCCTTGCCCCTGGGTGGCTACGTCAAGATGCTCGACGAGGAGGCACAAGGCAACGACGTTACTCGTGCAACTCTCGCCAAGGATTCGCAAAGTTTTCAGGCACAGCCAGTTAGCAAACGCTTTGCGATTGTCGCTGCGGGCCCAGTCTTTAATCTGCTACTGGCGGTGATGTTTTATGCGTCCTTGAACCTGTTCGGCACGCAAGAGCCTGCTGCAATCCTATCCAAGCCACCCGTCGGCACCCCCGCTGCGCTGGCCGGTTTGCAGGGAGGCGATCAAATCATCTCCGTGAATCAGCAGTTGGTTGCCTCGTGGCCTCAGGCGCGTTGGGCGTTATTGCAAGTGGTTGCGGATGGTGGGCAAGTAGAACTTAGCCTTGAGCGCTCTTCAAGCCGTCTGACCCGTACGCTTGAGGTGCCGGCCGCTGCTGACCCCGCCGGCGAAGATCCAATGCGCAGGCTTGGCTTAGCGATTGGCGGCATGACCCCGCAAATCCGTTCGGTCGTTGAGGCAAGCGTGGCGCAGACTGCCGGTCTTGTTGCAAACGATTTAATTGTTTCGGTTGATGGTGAACAACGGCCCGACGTGGCCCAAGTCATCCGAATTATTCAGGCACATCCAAACCAACCGCTTGCGTTTGAAATTGAGCGCGATGGCCAAATCAGGCACGTTACCTTGACGCCTGCTGCAGTAACCCTTGAAAACGGCAAAGTCGTTGGTCGGGCGGGTTTTCAATTGGGCGGTAATGTGCCGATGGTCGAAGTCAACTATGGCGTATTTGAGAGCGTGTGGCTTGGTGCGACCAAAACCTTCGATACAGCCTGGTTTTCTCTAAAAATGATGGGAAAAATGCTGGTCGGCGAGGTTTCGATCAAAAATATCAGTGGACCCGTCACGATTGCGGATTATGCAGGGCAAACTGCGCGAATTGGGTGGGCAGCCTATATTTCGTTTCTGGCATTGGTCAGCGTCAGCCTTGGGGTACTGAATTTACTGCCAATTCCCATGTTAGACGGCGGGCATCTGCTGTACTATCTAGTTGAAAT
>CALFXX010000118.1 GCA_937952975.1 uncultured Alcaligenaceae bacterium | reverse complement strand
AAGTTGGCATGGGAGTTAGATCAACATCATGTCACTAGCGGTATGGTCGCTTTTGTTATGAAAAAGTTTCAAGAGGCTTATTTCCCTGATCAAACCTAACCAATCCATTATATTACCAATTTGTAAAGTATTTTTTCAAAAAGTAAGTTGGAAAATATATTGTTGTGATTTTTTATAAATACATTTTTAAACTCAAAAATGATTCTGAAATCGGTCAACTTATTTTATTTCGCTTTGTCATTAAAGCGCCGCCACCGACGCCTGTGAGTCCCATGACAAACCCCGTAAAGCTACCCGCTAAAACATAACTACCGTCAATCATTGGGGTAAGTCCTCAAGATTACGCGACGCGATAAAACTAGGGTTTAAGATCTCGGGTTTTCCGTAGCAAAGTGGGGTGTGGGTTTTAAGGTCGATGACGACACCGCCAGCGCCTTCAAGCACTGCTTGCGCAGCGGCGGTATCCCACTCGCATGTCGGGGCAAGGCGCGGATAGATATCTGCAGCGCCTTCGGCAACACGGCAAAACTTCAATGAACTACCTGCCTGGATCAAACTGACGGGGCCAAGTTGGGCGATAAATTTTTGCGTGGCTTCGTTTAAATGGCTTTTGCTTGCTACGACTCGACAGGTTTGTTCATGTGTATCTGGTGCGACGCTGATGGCTTGTGTGTAGCCCGCATGTCTGCGAAATGCGCCTAACTCTGGTCCGCCCCAGTACAGTAAATCAAGAGCCGGGGCGTAGACAACGCCCAAAACACTTCGGCCTTGCTCAATCAGGGCGATATTAACGGTGAACTCGCCATTTTTTGCTATGAATTCTTTGGTGCCATCTAAGGGGTCAATCAGCCAAAATTTTGAGGCGGTTGTGCGAAAGGCAAGCGATGCTTCGTCTTCTTCAGAAACCACCGGCCAGTCGGCCAAGTGCTTTAGGGCAGGGGCCAGCGAGTTGTGTGCGGCTAAATCAGCCAAGGTGACTGGGCTTTGATCTGCTTTAAGGCGCTCAACGATCTCTTCAGCGTTGTAAATCGCCATGATTTGTTCGCCTGCCTTTTTGGCAATCTGCAATAAAGGCTCGATCAGCGGGGTTAATTCGGCTGAATGCATCGCCTTAGCCTTTAGCCAATAGGTACTGTGTGATTGTCTCTACACAATCTTTAATGTCGTTTTGGCCGTTTAGAACAAGCTCTGGGCTGTCGGGCTGTTCATAAGAGCTGCCAATTCCGGTCATGTTTGGCAATTTCCCAGCACGGGCTTTTTTATAAAGTCCTTTAGGGTCGCGTTGTTCGCAAATTGCCAACGGCGTGTCAACAAAGATTTCTACAAAATGTTGCTCGCCAATTAGTTCTTTTGCCATGCGGCGTTCAGCCCTAAAAGGTGAGATAAAGGCTGTGATCACCACCAGGCCTGCATCCATCATCAGCTTGGCTACTTCAGCAACGCGCCGGATGTTTTCTACGCGATCTGCATCGGTAAACCCTAGGTCGCGGTTTAAGCCTTGGCGAACGTTGTCGCCATCTAAAATATAAGTGCGCTGGCCCTGGGCATATAGTTCTATCTCTAAGGCATTGGCGATTGTTGATTTGCCAGAGCCTGATAGGCCCGTTAACCAAATGACTTTGCCCGAATGGCCATTGAGGCGTTCACGGTCTAGTCGTTTGATCGCAAGTGTTTGCGCATGTACGTTTGTTGCACGGCGCAAACTATGGCGAATTAACCCGGCGGCAACGGTCGCGTGGGTATACCGATCAACCAAAATAAAACTACCCAGCTCTTTACATTGCTCAAACGGCTCAAAGGCAATTGCTTTACTGGTGTTGATATTGCATACGGTAATGTCATTAAGCTTCAGTTGCGTGCAGGCCTCAAGGCTAAAAGTATTGACATTAACGCGATGCTTAATGTTCGTGATCGAGGCCGTTACCCATTGAGTGGCTAATTTAAGATCATAGCTGCGCCCAACTAAGCCGGGCTCGTCTAATAGCCAAATTAAGGTGGCTTCAAACTGATCGGTGGTTTCGAGTGGTTGTTGTGCTGCGCTTAAAACGTCGCCGCGCGAAGCATCAATCTCAGTGGCAAAACGTAGGGTGATGGCGTCGCCGGTATGGGCGGCTTCAAGGCTGCCATCCATCGTGACGATCTCTGCCACACTGGCGGTTTTGCCAGAAAGGGTCACGCGTACGTCGTCACCCACCTTGACTTGGCCTTGCGCCACGGTGCCGCTTACCCCTCTAAAGTTTGAGTCTGGGCGGTTGACCCATTGTATGGGTAGCACGAACTTGCCAAGGGTTTGCGGTTTAATTTGAACCGTTTCTAGGTAGCCCATGAGGGTAGGGCCGCGATACCAGGCTGTGTTGGTTGAGCGCTGTGTCATGTTGTCGCCCTTAAGGGCGCTTAGCGGGATAGCCGTGACACTTTCGTATTTGAACGCCTGACTGAATTCAGCAAACTCTTCTTGAATTTGTTTAAAGATGGTTTGATCAAACCGAACCAAGTCCATTTTATTGACAGCTAGCACCACGTGCTTGATTCCCATCAATGAGGTCAAATAGGCGTGGCGACGCGTTTGGGTCAAAATCCCTTGTCGCGCGTCAACTAGCAATAGCGCCACGTCGGCGGTTGAGGCGCCAGTGACCATGTTACGTGTGTACTGCTCATGACCAGGTGTGTCAGCCACAATAAACTTGCGCTTGTTCGTGGCAAAAAACCGGTAGGCTACGTCGATGGTGATGCCTTGCTCGCGTTCTGCGGCCAGGCCATCTACCAGTAAGGCAAAATCGATATCTTCGCCTTGTGTACCGTATTTTTTCGAATCACTCGTCAGCGTGGCCAGTTGATCGTCAAACAATTGCTTTGAATCCCATAGCAAGCGCCCGATTAGCGTGCTTTTACCATCGTCAACGCTGCCGCAAGTAATAAAGCGCAACAGGTCTTGCCCTTGTTGTTGTTCAATGAACGCTTCAATCGTGGTGGGGGCTACAACGTCAGTAAGATAGCCCAAACGCTTTGGGTCTCGACGTCGTTCAGGTTTGTTCCCAGGTCTGGTAGTGGTGATCATTAGAAATACCCCGCTTGCTTTTTCTTTTCCATACTGCCTGACGAATCTTTATCAATGGCGCGACCTTGCCTTTCAGAGCTACGCGCGGCGATCAATTCAAGGATGATGTCAGACAGGTTTTGTGCGTTAGATTCAACGGCGCCAGTTAAGGGGTAACAGCCGAGGGTGCGAAAGCGCACTTGGCGGGCTTGGATCTGTTCGCCGGGCAGCAATTGGGTTCTTGCATCGTCCACCATCATCAGCATGCCGTCGCGTTCAATCACTGGACGTGTTTTGGCAAAGTAGAGAGGCACAACTGGGATAGCTTCTTGATAAATGTATTGCCAGATATCAAGCTCAGTCCAGTTTGAGATCGGAAACACCCTGATGCTTTCGCCCTGACTTTTGCGAGTGTTGTACAAGCTCCAAAGCTCAGGGCGTTGATTTTTTGGATCCCAGATATGATTTTTTGTGCGAAACGAAAATATTCTTTCTTTAGCTCGTGATTTTTCTTCATCGCGTCGGGCACCACCAAAGATCACGTCAAATTTGTGCTGATCTAGCGCTTGCTTCAAGCCTTCGGTTTTGGTGATGTCGGTGTGCAGGCTTGAGCCATGATCAAATGGGTTGATATTGCGTGCAATGGCATCAGGGTTAATGTGTACCAGCAGCTTCATGCCGCTTTGTTGCGACATATAGTCGCGAAACATGTACATCTCTTGAAACTTCCAGCGCGTGTCCACGTGTAATAACGGAAAAGGCGGCGGGGCAGGGTAAAACGCTTTACGGGCAAGATGCAACATTACCGAACTATCTTTTCCCACTGAATACATCATCACCGGGTTTTCAGCTTCGGCCACGGCCTCGCGCAAGATGTGGATGCTTTCGTCTTCAAGGTG
>CALFXX010000117.1 GCA_937952975.1 uncultured Alcaligenaceae bacterium | reverse complement strand
ATTTGTCCAGTTATGGGACAATTTCTCTATCTTAAGCATATGATTTATAAAGGTTTTATGATTCTTGGCAGGACTGGCTACGAACCAGGGGGTCGTAGGTTCGAATCCTGCCGGGCGCACCAGTCATACCAAAGGGTTACAGATTTCGGTCTGTAGCCCTTTTTATATACGCCTTGCCTTTTTACATGCGCATTCTTTCTCGAGCTACCTGTACTGACGGCTCCGATTAGAAAAATTGCAAAAACAACCATTTCTTTGCGATCTCTGGCTGCACCAACCGTCGGTAAAGAGCCTACTCTTTGAGCGCCTAGCCCTAAGTGCCACGCAGGTGCGTGGCAGCGGGCAAGCCAATGCCAAAGAGGCACTATCGTTCATGACAAGCCCCACCGAAGTCGGATCCAAACCAATCATTCTTGTTGTTGATGACACGCCAGACAACCTGTCTTTGATCGCGGGCCTGTTCAAAGAGTTTTACATAGTAAAAATCGCCAATAGCGGTGAAAAGGCCTTAAAGATCGCTCAGGGCGAAAGTAAGCCGGCCTTGATCTTGCTCGATGTGATGATGCCAGTGATGGACGGCTATGAGGTGATCGGTCGTTTAAAAGCCGATAGTGCCACCCGCGACATCCCGGTGATTTTTTTGACTGCGAAAACAGACATCGAAGACGAGGCAAAAGGCTTAGAGCTTGGTGCTGTGGATTACATCACCAAGCCGATCAGCCCACCGGTTGTGTTGGCGCGGGTGAAAAATCATTTGATCTTAAAAGCCGCAAAGGATGCGATCGAGAGTAATCGTAAGACGCTTGAAGAGGAAAAAAAGCTCTTAGAGATTGAGCAGCTCAAAACCGAAAAATTGATGCTCAATATCTTGCCAAAGCCTATTGCAGATCGTTTAAAGCGAGGTGAAAAAAACATTTCTGGTGCGTACCCTGAGGTGACGATTTTATTCGCTGACCTAGTAGGTTTTACTGCGATGTCGAGTCAGTTGCGTGCGGCTGAACTCGTGAGCTTGCTCAACGATTTGTTTACGCGTTTTGATCGGCGTGCAGAAGACTTAGGCGTTGAAAAAATCAAGACGATTGGTGATGCTTATATGCTGGCAGGTGGAATCCCCATTCCGCGTGGTGATCATGCCGAAATTACAGCTGAGATGGCGCTTGGCATGTTCGAAGATTTGAATGCCTTTAATCGTGAGCGCGGTAAAGAGTTAAAGATGCGGGTGGGGTTGAACTCGGGCCCTGTGGTGGCTGGCGTGATTGGCTTTACAAAGTTCTCGTACGATTTGTGGGGTAGCACGGTGAACACCGCGAGCAGGATGGAGTCTACAGCAGCCCCAGGCACCATCCAGATTTCGGCGATGACGCACGAGCTGCTGCAAGACAATTATTTTTTTTCAAAAAATGGATTAATTCAGTGCAAGGGCTTGGGCGAAATCGAAGCCTATGCCTTGGTGGGAAAGCGCTAACTCAATCCTGCTTCTCAATCTTCGCGTCTTGCAAAATCTTGCCCCAGCGGGTGTACTCTGCATTCACATAGGCTTGAAACGCAGCGGGGTTCTCCATGCTTGAGGGCATGATGCCCGCCGCCTCAAGTTTAGTTCTGACGTCTGGGCGTGCAATGGTTGTCATGATTGCTGTGTTGATTTTTGCAACGATCGGCTCTGGTGTTTTGACCGGAACAAATAGCCCTAACCAATTGACCGCGCTAAAGCCAGGCAAATATTCGCCCACAGGCGCCAGGTCTGGCACAAAGCTCATGCGCTCGGCGCTTGTCACTGCAATACCTTTTAAGCGCCCATCAGCCATCATTGGCATCAGCGGTGAAATATCCATTACAATTCCATCAACATGGCCTGCAACGGTGTCCGTCACTGCAGGCCCGGCACCCTTGTACGGCACGTGTACCAAACGTCCTTTCGACGCAACCTGCAGTAATTCAATCGTCAGGTGCGACACGCCACCCGTGCCAGCAGACGACAAGGTGACATCGCGAGTCTTAGAAACCGCAATGAGGTCTGCGATCGTTTTAACGTTTGGCAGCGTTGGGCCCATCGCAATCCCAAGCGGTGTTGAACCCACGCGGTTGATCGCACGAAAATCGACTGGCGTGTTAAAGGGTGGATTCTTTGCCGCCTGTGGCGAAACAATAATCGGGCTCAAGCTGCCAAGCAAAATCATGTAGCCATCGGGTGCGGCACGTGACACATAAGTGCCTGAGATCATGCCTGCAGCACCTGGTTTATTTTCAATTACGATTGTTGCGCCTAGCGCCTCGCCTAAGGCTGGCGCGATCGCGCGTGCGGTCAGGTCGTTAGAGCCCCCGGGTGGGTAGCTCACGACGAGGGTGACGGGCTTACTCGGGTAGTCTTGCGCACTGGCCTGCGAGAAGGTCAGACTAGTCGATACAAGTAGCGCTGCGCAAAGTGCATGCGTCGCGAATGCATGGATAGGTGCGAGTTTTCTTTTCACGGCTGTCTCGATTTTGAATTTTGTTTGAGTCAAGTATAGCGGCAGCGACCTAGTTCGACAGTATATGCACAAATCGGCAGAGGTATGCACAAAAGGAGTAGGCGGACATGGAGCAACTTGGTCGAAACTAGTATGTTTTCTATTTTTGGGATTGCGAGTGATGAAAGTACCGAGTTTCGTAATGGCATTTGCCTTGCGTCAAGCAAGCGCATACCTCCTCGTGGCCTCAGCGTTAATCGGTGGGGCTTCGGTTGCGGGTGAGTTAACCATTTATAGCTCGGCTGAGGGTGATACGTTAAAAACTCTTGCATCACGCTTTAGCAAAGCCCACCCTGAAATCAAAGTCACTTGGGTCCGCGACTCGGCCGGCGGCCTTCAGGCACGCATCCTTGCTGAGAAAGACAACCCCCGCAACGACCTGTACTTTGGACACTCGGTCACCAATTTATTAGCGCTTGATACGCTAAATTTATTGTTGCCCTATCGCCCGGCAGGTGTAGAGAAACTGAAGGAAAAATTTCGCGATCAACGAGATCCACCGAGTTGGACGGGTCTTTGGGCGTTTGGCACCGTCATTTGCTTCAACACAGAAGAAGCTAAAAAGAGAAATCTTCCTCGGCCGGAAAAGTGGTCAGACCTGACCGACCCGATCTATAAGGGACAGATTGTGATGCCCAACCCCTCATCCTCTGGCACGGGTTTTTTGAATGTGTCAGGTTGGCTTCAGATGATGGGTAAGGATCAGGCCTGGGCTTTCATGGATGCGTTACATCAAAATATCGCAAGTTATTCGTATTCAGGCTCGAAGCCTTGCGAACAAGCTGCGGCCGGGAATTATGCACTTGGAATTTCACTGCCGTCGCGTGGCGCAAGCTTAAAGGCAGTTGGCGCGCCACTTGACCTGATTGTTCCCTCAGACGGTGTTGGTTGGGAGCTGCAAGGTATCGCGATTGCAAAGACTTCTAAAAATCTAAAAGACGCGCAGACGTTCGTCGACTGGTCTGTGTCAGAGGCCGCAATGGATGCCTATGCGGTTCGTGCCGATGTGGTCGCCTACCCCGTCAAAGCGCCAAAAGCGAAAAATCTTCCGCCTGAATTAGCAAACCGTATGATCAAAAACGACTTTGCGTGGGCCTCGGCGAATCAAGCAGATATTTTGAAAGAATGGTTGACGCGTTACGATAGCAAGACCGAGGTCAAGAAATAACGCGTCTTACTATCTATTCAACTTTAATCTTTGCCGACTTCACGACTTCTGACCAACGCCCCGATTCTTTGGCAAAAAAGTCTTTGAATTCTGACGCGCTAAGCGACATCGGGGTGGCGCCCATCGCCTCAAGCTTGGCAGTCATCTCTGGCGTTTTAACCGAAGTGTTGATTGCTTGGTTTAAACGATTGACAAGTTCAATCGGTAAGTTACGCGGGCCAAAGACGCCCCACCATACAGCGACTAAAAAGTCGTTCATGCCTTGTTCGGCAAAAGTGGGCACGTCGGGTAAGGTTTTATTGCGCGTGGCGCTAGCCGTGCCCAACACTTTGACGTTGCCGCTTTGCAAGGCTGAAATCGCGGTGATCTGATTGGTGAACATGAGCTGTACTTGACCGCCCATCAGATCGTTTGTGGCAGGTGCTCCGCCTTTGTACGGGATGTGCGGAATTGTCGTACCGGCTTTCAGGTTAAAGAGGGCGGCCGCTAGATGCTCAGAGGTGCCCGATCCGCCCGACGCAAAATTCAGGCTCGCAGGGTTCGTTTTTGACAGCGCGATTAATTCGCTGACGGTTTGAGCAGAAACTGATTTGTGCGCCAGCAACACGTTTGGCATTTGACCCACGATTCCCACCGGCGTCAGATCGGTGTCGGGGTCGTAGTTCAGGTTGCCGTACAAGGCTTTGTTCACCGAATTACCCGTTGAACCCATCAAGAGGGTATAGCCATCCGGATCTGACTTGGCAACGAACGAGGCCGCGATATTACCGCCAGCGCCTGCTTTGTTTTCAACCACGACGGGTTGATTAAACTGCTTCGAGAGTTCGCTCGCCAAAAGTCGCCCTACGATATCCAGAGCACCGCCAGCGTTAAACGGGATGATCAGTTTGATCGGCTTGTTGGGGTAGGGTTGGGCGTAAAGGTGCTGACTGCTGAGGCTCAAACTAAGGCCTAATGCGCTGGCTGCAGCAAGAATAAACACTCGACGGGGTTGGGTACGTGCAAAAAAAGGGCGCAGCAAAGTACGAATTTTCATTAATGGTCTCCTAGAGCGCGCGAGGTCGCTGTCAGCGATTGCAATCGCTATTTTTATATCGAATAAGTTATATCACAAGCGGCTCTCTTGTTACACAATGTTACTGGACGTCGCGCCGTTGATATCTTAGAGTTTGGGTCTCCCGCTTTCTGCAAAACAGCAATCGCCGCAAACAGCCAAGGGTCTCCTATGAGCAAGTGCTATCAAACTCGCCATTTCCCAGCATTAAAAAAAATCCGCCTGATCATGAGCGGTGCAATTGTTGGGGTATCAATCGCAAATATTATTGGTGCCAACCTTCTGTTTCAAGATCATACAGAGGTCATTGGCGCTTCTCTTGGCGCATTGTCAACAGCCCTCATACTGCGAGACTTTTAATTTGTTTGATGGCAATATCGTTGACTTGCTCTCGTTGGCGGCCGGAGCGCTTTGTATGTTTATTAGGCCGCTGAAGCTCTTTTTCTTAAAAAATCAGTCAAAACCTTTGTTTAATCGACGCAATTGCATTTTCGATTTTTTGAATGGTACGACGCTAATTGCGTTTAGCTTGCTCGTGGCGACTGCCTTTTCTAATCGATTTTTGTACCTTGCTTTGCAATCTAAGCTTTCTATCGCGATAGCTGGTGCGGTTGGTTTGATTTTTGTGTGCGGTGAATTTTTTGGTGATTCACCTGAGTAGCAGGCTGTAAACCGTCGCATAGTAACCTCACTAGCGAGCAATTCGTCAGCCTGCTACGACATACCGTTGTCCCCAAGTTGCCTTCAGAATAGTAATTCGTTGAATAAGACGTTATTATCGTAGCTATGGTTAATCAATCTAAATACTCGTCGACCTATCTTCGTTTTTTAAACTTGGTGCAGGCGATTCGCGAAATCCCAACGTTTCCGGCAATGGATCCGGTTGAAGAGCGCTTGCTCACGATGCTTGCTGCGGTGTGGCATCTTGAAAAAAAGATCAGCGTTCTTGAAGCCATGAGCCTGACCCATGAAATTTCAGCCACCACAGCGCATCGTCGTCTGAAGACCCTACGTAAGAAGGGAATGATCGATTTAGACACCGATAAAACGGATAGCCGTGTCAAGTATGTGGTGCCGACAGCGCTTGCCAAGCAGTATTTCGTGGCGCTTGGCCAGGCCCTAGACAAAGCCCAACACGCGGTGTAACTGGCGATGGCGCCCGATCCGCAGTACGGCGCTCAAACGTGCGCCAGTGAAGAAACACACACTAATTTAATCGAAAAAACACTTTCTGCTGGGGTGGTCGCTCTGCTGTGGGTGCTGTTGTTCGCGCTAAATCAATGGGCGTTTTCGGTCACAGAAGTGAGCGCCTTTATCAGCTGGATTTTCTTGCCTGCTGCGGTTCGTATGCTGGCTGTCATGGCATGTGATTGGGTCGGGGCCGTTGGTCTTTTTGCGGGTGCGATGTTTACCAATCAAACTGACCCGACTGGTGGCTTTGGTGATGGGATGGTGTTGGCTTTTTTATCAGCAACTGGCCCCTTAGTAGCGTTTTGGTTTTGCACCAAACTGCTCAAATTATCGACAGATTTAAGCGGTCTGACCGCTAGGCAACTGTTAGTTTTTGCGACCGTGGGCGCGCTCTTGAACGCGGTGCCTCACAATATTTATTTTTATTTATCTGGTCGTATGGGTAGCCCGTTCTCCGGCTTACTGCCCATGTTTTTTGGTGATCTGTTGGGCACGCTGGTGACGCTGTATGCGGTCAGTCTGGCGCTGCGCTTGGTGTTGAAACGCAGCCCCAGTGCTCGGGCTTAGATCCAATTACACCCAACCCTGACGCCAGCGTTCACGGCTTTTTAAATCGCGCCACGGCATGCAGAACTTGCGACCCGTCATGGCGGCTTCAAGTTCAATATCGATAATCGCTTGACCTTCTATTTCGGGCTCAAACACTTTTGTCACTAAAAAATGTTTTTCTTTGCGCTCAGGGTGAACCGCTGTCCACTTACTGAGCAAGAGCTTTTTGGGGCTGACGCGATTACTTTGCGCGGCACCGACCCTTTGAGCGGCCTCAATGACATCGGGCGAATTGGTTGTACTCGCTTTGCCGTCGCAGCTGCGCGTGTTGCTTTCTTTGACCTTTTCTATAGGCATCAACTGTACTCTTTGACTTCGAGCTTAGCCGCTAACGGCTTTGGCACGGTTATCGGCATATCCAGCATCCAAAATGATAGCCCTTTGCCATGTGTATCCAAATTCAACGCATCATTGACGCCGCCATCCAGTACACCCTCAAGAACAAAATTCATCGCTTCAAGGTTGGGCAATACATGGCGGGTGACTTTAGTTGGGTGGCGGTAGCTAAACCACTCTGCCACCCGTGCCTCGGTCAGTTGCTCGACCAGCAATGCAAAGCATTCAGCATCCCAAGCGATGACGCTGATATTCGAGGTATTACCCTTGTCGCCTGCACGGCCATGCGCTAACTGATAAAGCGGCAATTCAACTGTATTTAAAGAGGTATTGGTATTCATGCGCGTTGCTCCTGCACAAAACTAAAGCCAGAGGGCACCGCTTCGCGAGGGATGGTGCACGAGAGTGTGTCTAAGCGAGGACGCAAAGAGGTGCGAACGCCGCCTCCGCCTGCTGGCCCACAACAATAGAGGGCGGTTACTTCGCGAAGGATTTTTTCGGCAATCTCTTTTTGCAGATGTACGCCAGCGACGCGCAGGCGTACGTCGCGTGAGGCGCCTGCATAGCCTTGCGCCATCAGTTCACCGGCATCGTCACCAAAAATACTCAAGGCCCCAATTAAATCCACGCGTAGTGGTAGCAGGTGCCCGATGCGCTTGCGAATGGTTTCGCCGGCAAGTGCTGCACGCTCTTTCGCTTGAAAACCTGCATAAGAGATTTCTGCTTCTGCGAAGTAGCCGTTGTCGTAGCAGACGTTGACCTTGAGCTCGTCGGGCCGTTGATGACCGGTGACACCTTGCACCAGAATCCGATCCGTGCCCTCGCGCGTGATCGTTACCTGAGTGATATCCGCCACAACATCAGGGGTGAGGTAGCGCGCAGGATCATGCACTTCGTACAAGATTTGCTCGCGCCCGGTGCGGTCATCGACACGCCCACCAGTATTGGCAGCCTTGAACACCGAAAACGTACCATCGGCCCGAATCTCTGCAATCGGAAACCCAATGCAATCCATGCCGGGTACCGACTTTTGCCCTGGCACGCTGTAATAGCCACCTGTCACCTGCGTACCGCATTCAAGCATGTGGCCCGCCATCGTGCCGCAGCCCATGAGATGCCAATCTTGCATCGACCAACCAAAATGCGCGATTGCGGGCCCCAGAGTCAGTGAAGGGTCTGACACACGCCCGGTCACCACAATATCGGCACCGTCCTTGAGCGCTTGCGCAATTTCACCGGCGCCCAGGTAGGCGTTGGCGCTGACCACGCGTTTGGGGTCGATGTCGCTTCCTAAACGCTTGAGTAAAAAGGTTAATTGCTCGGGTTGCGTCAGGTCATCACCATGCACCACGGCGATCCGTGGGGTTCGCAATCCTTGGGCACGAGCCAACGCAAAAATCCGCTGTGCGCAAGCCTGTGGATTGGCTGCGCCAAAATTGCTGACAATTTGAATCTTGTGATCGAGGCAGCGCTTGAGCACTGGTCCCACCAGATCGTCTAATAAGGGCTCATAGCCCATGGCTGGGTTTTTACGTTTTTCAACTTGCGCCAAGGCCAGGGTACGCTCAGCCAGCGTTTCGAAATTCAAGACCCCGCCGCCCAGCGCGATCAATGTATCAACCACGGGGCCGGCGCCGTCTGTACGGTCGCCAGAAAAGCCAGTGGCACAGCCAACATACAGGGGCTTGATCGAGGCGGTTGGGGGCGAAGTCGCGGTGCGGCCGCTACTTGAGTGCAAATCGGTTTGCATAGGAAAACTCAGCTGAGATGTGGTCTGATATGGTTTCTATTAAATCATGGCTGCACCTCACCCGCTTGGTGTGGTCATACGCAAGGGGTTCAGGGGTTAATCATGGACGAAACTGCTGACACAGCAAAGGCCGCAGCAAATGGGCAGACCGCTGCCGTGTCTGAAATCATTGCTTCGCGTGCGTACTTCAATGGCCGCAACCCACGCGGCGTTGAAATCGATGATTTGGGTCAAGCCATCGCCGAGCCCGACGCTTTGGTGTGGCTTGGCCTAAAAGAGCCCGACGCCGCGTTGCTGGTGCGTGTAGCCTCGCAGCTTGGACTCGATCCGCATGTGCTTGACGACCTACAAGCCAAACATCGCATGCCCAAGGTCATGGATTACGACAGCGTGGTGCTCGTCGTCGCCATGACAGTTGAGGTGAGAGCATCGGATGGTTTGCCCACCTTTGGCGAAACCCAGATGTTAATTGGGTCTAATTTTCTGCTAACCATCCGACGGGGCGCATTAGCCCCGCATACTGAATTACGCCGTCGCCTTGAAAATATGCCTGACCGTCTGGCGCGTGGCAGTGATTTTGTGGCGGCTGAGTTGCTTGATTTGCTGATCGATCGCTATAACCTTGCGAACGATATGTTTGAGAAAACGGTCGAACCGATGGAGCAAACTATGCTCTTGCGTGGCCTTGAAAAGCTCAAAGTTCGAAGGCTGTATCAGTTAAGACGCGATTTTCATAAGATGCATAATGCGATTTCACCACTTGGCGAAGTGTGTCGTCGCCTCGCCCATATTGAGATGGCACCGATTGATGCGCAGGCCCGTGTTCAGTTTGGCGAATTGTCGGATCGTGTCTCAAGAGTTGACCGTTTGCTAGATAATTTAGGTGACGGCTTGACCTTTGCCTTCGAGGCGGGGATGCTGATCGAGCAGTCCAAGCAAACCGAAACGACTAGGCGCCTGGCGGCCTGGGCCGCTATTTTGGCAGTGCCAACGGCGATTGCTGGTATTTACGGAATGAACTTTGAGTACATCCCTGAACTCCAATGGAAATACGGCTATTTCTTGATCCTTGGCGGTATGGCGGCAATCTGTGGGACGCTTTACTATCGGTTCAGAAAAGCCAAGTGGCTTTAAGTTTTGTGGGGATATTGTGTCGTCAATCTCTCTAACTCTTTAACGTTCGTATTTTTAACAATCTTTATTCGAAAATCATAATGACTCGTGAGCACAAATCTCTAGCCGGTTCTTTACTAGTTGTTGCGGCTCTTATTGTGGCGAGTCTGGTCTTTGATTTTGGTCTGATTCGCTCGGCGCAAAGCTCGGGTCAATTTACGTTGACTGGCAAGATTATTCAGGTCTCAGACGGTGACACCATCAATATTTTGGTGGGACAACAAACGCATCGGATTCGACTGGCAAGTATCGATGCCCCCGAAACCGCGCATGGCAGTGCCCGTCCCGGCCAGCCCTACGGCGAGGCCTCTCGCAAACATCTGGCTGACTACGTTGCCGGTAGAACGCTAACACTCATTTGTTTCGAAAAAGATCGCTATGAGCGTGAGGTCTGTGATGTTCCGGTCGGCGACACCACGGCAAATCGGCTGCAGGTTCAAAACGGGATGGCTTGGGCCAACCAGCAAGGAGGGGGCAAATATTTGCGCGACCATTCGTTGATTGAGCTTGAAAAAAAGGCGAAACAAGCCAAGCTAGGGTTGTGGGCTGAGCCCAATGCCATCGCTCCCTGGGTGTGGCGCTTTGATTGCTGGCAAAAGCAAAAATGTTGACGTTGGGAAAACTGCGTAGCGACTCTGTGGCCCAATCTGTGCGTGCGGCACTGCTAGCCTCAGGATTGCTAGCCTTGGCGTTGCTCACTGCCTGTGGGCCGCAAGGTCTTGAGTCGCCAATCAACAGCCCCTATGCCTCTGGGGCTGAAACTCAAAATGTGTTGTACACAGCGTTCACTCAGCGTTCGCCTAAATTTTTAGACCCCGCTAAATCGTACTCAACGGACGAAACACCCTATACCTATAATATTTACGAGCCCCTGTATAGCTATCACTATCTCAAGCGCCCTTATGTGTTGACGCCACGTACGGCGGTGGCGGTTTCTGAACCGAGTTTTGTCGATCAAGCGGGTAACGCTTTGCCTGCTGACACGCCCGCAAAAGATATTGCTGAAAGCATCTACGACATCAAACTGCGCCCTGGTATTTTGTATCAGCCACATCCTGTTTTTGCCCGACAACCCGATGGTCGCTTTAGCTATTGGCCGCTTGACGAGCAAGCACTGAAAGACAAGTTTGTGGTGGGTGATTTCAAGCAAACTGGCACGCGCGAACTGACTGCGTTTGATTATGTGTATGCGCTTCGTAGATTAGCAAGCCCACGTGTGGCGTCGCCAATTTTTTCAACGCTCGCTGAGCATATTGTTGGAATGCAAGCGTACGGAAAGCGTCTGCGAGAAATCGATACTTCGCTGCGTAAAGATCTGCCTCCGGGTACGCGCGATTTGCCTTGGCTCGATTTGCGTGAAGCGGGTTTCTCGGGTGTTGAAGCGCTTGATGAGCACACCCTACGTATTCGCGTGAAAGGCTTGTATCCACAATTTAAGTACTGGCTGGCGATGACCTTTGTGGCCCCCATCCCCTGGGAGGCAGATCGCTTTTACAGCCAGCCTGGCATGGCGCAGCGTAATCTGTCGTTGAACTATTGGCCCGTGGGCACAGGGCCTTACATGCTGGCTGAGTCTTTGCAAAATCGCCGCCATGTCCTGGTACGTAATCCTAATTTCCGTGGTGAGCCTTATCCTTGCGAAGGTGAGCCGCAAGATCGTGCGGCAGGGCTCTTGGCCGATTGCGGCAAGCGTACGCCGTTCATCGACAAGATTGTCTTTAATATTGAAAAAGAAAGCATCCCCTTGCAAGGCAAGTTCATGCAAGGCTACTACGACATCCCCCAGGTTGATCGTGGCGAAGCGGGGGTGGCGATGTTGGTGGCCGCGGGCGACTCCGCTGAAAAAGCGACACTCTACGCCGAGCATGGCATTCAGCTGCCCACGACCGTGGAAGCGCAGATGCAATACTTTGGGTTTAACTGGAAAGACCCTGTCGTGGGCTTGGGGGATACGCCCGAGCAGCAAGTACGTAATCGTAAGTTACGCCAAGCTCTCAGCATTGCGTTTAACTGGGAAGAGTACGTCGCAATTTTTCAAAACGATCAAGCGCAAGTGGCACAAGGCCCGATACCGCCCGGTATTCTGGGCTATCAGGCCGGGGTCGAAGGGATCAATCGGGTAGTCTATGACGTCAAAGATGGCAAGCCTGTGCGTAAATCCATCGATCAGGCGCGCGCGTTGTTAGCCGAAGCGGGTTACCCAAACGGACGTGACGCCAAAACCGGCGAACCGCTGGTGTTGCATTTTGATTCAGCGAGTGGCGTCGGCGGCTCGAGCCCGACGCTTGACTGGATGAGACGTCAGTTCGCGCTTCTGGGGGTGCAATTTGATGTGCGCGCCACGGATTACAACCGCTTTCAAGAAAAGATGGCACGTGGCGTGGCGCAAATGTATATGTGGGGTTGGGTAGCTGATTACCCTGATGCCGAAAACTTTTTGTTTTTACTGTACGGCCCCAATATCAAGGCAGAGAAGGGGGGGGAAAATGCCTCAAATTATGTGAACCCTGCCTATGACGCCCTATTTGAAAAAATGCGTGATCTACCCGACGGTGTTGAAAAGGAACAGGTGATCTCTCAGATGATTCAGATATTGCAAGACGATGCGCCTTGGATGTTTGGCTTGTTTCCTAAGTCCGGTGGGGCGTTTCAGCAGTGGGTGGGGAACGCTAAGCCAACGCAGATGGTGCGCAACACGTTGCAGTACATGAAGATTGATCCTGCCTTGCGCGCCAAAAAAATTGCAGAATGGAACCCGCCAGTATGGTGGCCTTTAATCCTATTTGCCTTACTGTTATCGGCCATCGTTTGGCCTGCGTGGCGCGCTGTTCGCCATCAAGACCGGCAAACTGCTTTTGGTGTTGTCGCCAAAGAGGAGGCGCAATGATCGGTTATATCGTACGCCGCTTGCTATACGGTTTATTGATTTTATTGGGCGTTAATCTCTTCACTTTTATTTTATTTTTCGCAGTCAATACGCCGGATGACATGGCACGCTTGGCGATCGGTGGGCAGCGCGTCAGTGCCGATGCAGTTGAAAAATGGAAAATCGAACGTGGCTATGACAAACCGTTATTTTTGAATGTTAAACAAGAGGGCATCAAAAAATATACTGAGACGATTTTTTATCAACGCTCGGTGCCGCTGTTGACGTTTGATTTTGGCGCCTCAGACGAGGGGCGTGATATCGGCCGTGAAATCAAAGCACGTATGTGGCCAAGCTTGGCGCTCGCCGTCCCTACCTTTGTGTTGGGGCTGGCGTTGAGTATTGCTTTTGCGTTACTGCTGGTTTTTTTCAGAACAACTGCACTTGATTTTTGGGGCGTTGTGCTGTGCGTGGTGATGCTTTCAATATCGAGCTTGTTTTATATCATCGCTGGGCAATGGTTGTTTTCAAAAATCTTGAGGCTCGTGCCTTACTCGGGCTTTGCCGGAGGTTGGGACACGCTTAAGTTTCTGGCGTTACCCATTGTCGTGGCTGTGATTGCTGGCTTGGGCTCTGAAGCAAGATTTTTGCGCAGTTTATTTTTAGAAGAAGTGGGTAAGGATTACGTTCGCACCGCTCGTGCAAAGGGTTTAAGCGAGCGCGTGGTGCTGTTTAAGCATGTCTTGCGTAATGCGCTATTGCCCATTTTGACGGGCGCGGTGGCTTCGCTGCCCTTGCTGTTTATGGGCAGCCTGATCTCTGAATCTTTTTTTGGTATACCCGGGCTGGGTAGCTATACCCTTGACGCACTGAGTGGGCAAGATTTTTCAATCGTGCGCGCGATGGTTTTTTTGGGAGCGTCTCTCTATATTGTCGGCCTAATCATGGCCGATATCTCGTACACGCTCGCTGATCCGCGCGTGCGCTTCGAGTAGCCGTCATGCCTAAAATCATTTTTCTCTGGACAGATCTCGCGCTCTTTGCACTGTTGCTTGCTGTGTTGACGTACGCGTGGCATGTCTCGCGCTCGCCTGCGCTACGGGCAACGTGGGCAAGGGTCGCGCGTAATACGCCTGCCATGTGCTCGGCCGTGGTGCTGTTAGTGTTTGTTGTGATTGGTTTGCTTGACTCGCTGCACTATCAGCCGCGCTTGCCGCCGGTGTCTGCTGTGACCTCTACGACACCGTTGGCCACCGCGACCCCAGCGCCAACTTCAGCCCCCGCGGCCAAGGTGGCGGCGCCAATATATGCGCCCAAAGTCATGTCGCTGCTCGATGCTTTGCTTGAAGACACTGCCTTTGCGCGTCCTGAAAAAACCTATTCAGCCCCGCTCGCCTGGCTGCAATTTACGAAAGAGTCGATCCTGCAAGAGGGCGGCGAACCGCGTCGCGATTTCCCGCGTTTGCGGTTTGGCGGTAAGCATCTCTTGGCACCCGAGGTGCAATGGGGGGCAGATGTTTTTAAGCGCTTAATGCTTGGGATGAGTGCAGGGCTGCTAGTGGCCTGTGTGGTGATCGCGCTAACCTTAAGTTTGGTTGGACGTGGCCGTTCAAGGGCACCTGCGACAGAAGTGAGGCCGGGGCAGCGGGACGACCCTCAGCGCATCAGTGGGTCTGCGCGTCAGCCGATACGGTTGGCCACCGCGCGTCAAGTGTGGCGAGGCGACACTGACATCCCCTGGCGAGCGATCTTAATCACATCGACTTTGTTGTGCCTCTTGTTTGGCGCGGTATTCGGCTTGGCCTCGGGGTATCACGTGCTTGGCACCGATCGCACAGGTAATGACGTGTTATGGCAGGCTTTAAAAAGTATCCGTACTGCCTGGGTGATCGGCAGCTTAGCCACGGTTGCCATGCTTCCACCCGCGTTGATTTTTGGAATCTCAGCGGGCTATTTCAAAGGCTGGATCGACGATGTGATCCAGTACCTTTACACAACGTTAACCTCGATTCCGGGTGTCTTGTTGATTGGCGCTTGTGTGTTGATGATGCAGGTCTACATCGATGCTCACCCAGGAATGTTTCCTACCTCAGCACAGCGCGCAGACCTGCGTTTGTTTTTACTGTGCATGATTTTAGGCTTGACCGGTTGGGCTGGCTTGTGCCGCTTGTTACGTGCCGAGGCGCTAAAGCTGCGCGAGCTTGAATATGTTCAGGCTGCGCGTGCGTTTGGGATTTCGCATGCACGCATCATGGCTCGGCATCTATTGCCCAATGTGATGCACATCGTGTTGATTACGGTTGTCTTGCAGTTTTCGGGGTTGGTTCTGTACGAAGCTGTCTTGTCGTACTTGGGGATCGGTGTTGATCCTAGTATGAACTCGTTTGGCTCAATGATCGAAAAGGCGCGTCTAGAAATGTCGCGCGACCCGATGATTTGGTGGAACTTGCTCACTGCTTTTTTGTTTATGTTGGCCTTGGTGCTGTCGGCCAATTTGTTTTCTGATGCTGTGCGCGACGCCTTTGATCCGCGCACCAGAGCCTTCAGGCCCAAGCGTTTCAAACTCAGCGCACGAGTTCTGCGCTCAAGCTCAAGCTCAAGCTCAGGTGCCGCAGCAGGATCCGACGCAGTAACGACGCCCCCCGCACCTCAGTCGCTTGACACGGGAAGCTTAGCGTCGCCCCTCAATGGCAGAACGACTGGAACGATGTTGCCAGTTTTCCCCACGCCTGCTGCACCTTCGGTGCTAAACGTCACTAACCTAGACATCGCAATCGATACGGACGATCAAGTCCGCTTGGCCGTTAAGGCCTTGGCCCTGACCATCCATCGTGGTGAGACCTTTGCGTTAGTAGGCGAGTCGGGGTCAGGTAAAAGTATGACTGCGATGGCGCTGATGCGTTTACTGCCAGAGGCTTTGCGGGTCGTAAACGGGCGAATCGATCTGCAAGGCACAGATTTAACGCATCTTTCTGAAGCGCAGATGCGTTCAGTGCGTGGCGCACGGGCGAGTATGATTTTCCAAGAACCGGGTACAAGTTTGAACCCCGTGATGCGCATTGGCGACCAAATCCTTGAACCTATCGAACGCCACACCGCGTTGCGGGGTGCGCAAGCCCGTGCCCGCGCTGTGCAATGGTTAGGCCGCGTTGGTATCCCTGATCCTGAAACTCGAATCGATGATTACCCCTTCCAGTTCTCGGGGGGGCAAAAGCAGCGGATCATGATTGCGATTGCGTTGGCGGCTGAGCCTGAGTTGTTGATTGCTGACGAACCTACAACTGCGCTGGATGTGACGGTGCAAGCACAAGTGTTGGCTCTGTTGGCTGATATCCAAAAAGAAATGGGAATGGCGGTATTGCTGATTACGCACGATCTGGCGGTTGTGCGTCATGTGGCGGATACCGTCGCGCTGATGCGCCATGGCGAGATCATTGAAACGGCCCCTGTCGACGAGTTTTTTATCTCGCCTAAACATCCGTACGCGCGTGAGTTGTTTGACGCGATCCCCACGTTTGCTAAACGTGGGCGAGCCTTGTCGGCGCAAGGGCAAGGGCGTGAAGGACGAGGGCGTGAAGGGACTGAAGGGCTTAACTCAGGCCTCACGCCGCCGGGCGCCAACGACACTGTTCAGTCGATCACTCAAACGGAAAGCGCCGGGCATGCTGAGCAGTCTAAGAATAATACGGCTGAGGTGTTGCACGTTGATCAACTGCAGGTGCATTACCCGATTCGTAAAGGCGTGTTGCGCCGAATCGTCGCCTACAACAAGGTGGTGCAAGGGGTCAGTTTTACGCTTCACGCCAATGAAACGCTCGCGCTAGTCGGGGGCTCTGGCTGCGGTAAGACGACCATTGCCAAAACATTGCTCAGGTTGTTAGACGGCAGCGCCTCAATTAAAGGTTCTGCTGTCGTTGAGGGCAATAATATTTTGCAGGCCTCTGGCGCTGCGCTCAAAGCCCTGCGCGGCCAAGTTCAAATTGTGTTTCAAGACCCTTTTGCTTCGCTAGACCCCCGTATGCGAGTGGGCGCCATCTTGCAAGAAGGGATCGCGGCGCTTCGCCCCGAATGGTCGGCGGCCGAGCAGGCGCGCCGCATTGCTTACCTGCTTGAACGCGTCGGTTTACCAGCGAACTCTGCGTTGCGCTACCCGCACGAGTTTTCAGGTGGGCAACGCCAGCGTATTGCGATTGCACGCGCGCTCGCG
Source organism: uncultured Alcaligenaceae bacterium (assembly GCA_937952975.1). GTDB lineage: Bacteria > Pseudomonadota > Gammaproteobacteria > Burkholderiales > Burkholderiaceae_B > Zwartia. The sequence continues at coordinate 3,146 of CALFXX010000117.1, read as the reverse complement.
GTTGAGCCTAAGATTTTGATACTCGATGAGCCCACTTCAGCGCTGGATGTGTCGGTACAGGCGCAAATCCTTGATCTTTTACAAGACTTGCAACGCGAAACTGGGATGGCGTACTTATTTATTACGCATAATTTTGGCGTGGTCGAATACTTTGCCGATCGCGTGGCGGTGATGGATGCAGGGCACATCGTTGAATTGGGCACTGCGGCGCAAGTGTTGCAGTCGCCTGTCCATGCCGTGACCAAAGAATTATTGGCCGCAGTGCCGCGGCTTGAGTTTATTTGAGGTGGTGTGCCCTCCGGTATACTTGAAAGCTTGAATTATGGGCATCACGCCCCACCTAAGACCTATGGGACTCAAAGTTTTCGATCTTGAATGCGGTAATCGCCATCTGTTTGAGGGCTGGTTCAGCTCGCACGAAGATTACGATTCACAGCAGGCGCGTGGCTTGATCAGCTGTCCGCTGTGCCAAAACGACAAAATTGAAAAGCGCCTCTCTGCGCCAAGGCTCAATGTCGGTCATTATGACCAGCCTCGCCTTGAATCAAACGCCTCGGCAGATGCCACCGCGGCTGCCCAAGAAGCCTCGCGTAATTTGATCGCTGCCAATCCTGAGGCCGCGCAACTCATGCAAATGCAAGCTGCGGTGCTGCAACAAATGCGCGAGTTCGTGAGCAAAACAGAAAACGTTGGTGATCGCTTTGCCGATGAGGCGCGTCGGATTCACGAAGGCGAGTCTGACGAACGCCCAATTCGTGGTACCGCAACGCGTGAAGAGCGCGAAGCCTTAGCCGAAGAGGGCATCGCCGTTGTGGCCTTGCCAGACTTTCTGGATACTGATCGCCTGCAGTGAGCGTGCGTATGCCGCAAAAGGCCTTATGCGACTGAATAATGATCGTGCCAAGGCGAGTGTGTTCTTAATGCTCGGTCCGTGGTGACGATGCACGTCAAGAATGTTTCGAGTCGCGCAATGACCTGCCGCCCCGATTGCGGCGCTTGTTGTATCGCGCCCTCTATTACTAGCCCGATCCCAGGCATGCCGCAGGGCAAGCCTGCTGGCGTGCGTTGTGTGCAGCTCTTGCCAGATAATCGCTGCGCGATCTTTGGTCAACCCGAGCGCCCGGCCTTTTGTGGTGGGTTGCAACCTTCTCCTGAAATGTGTGGGCCTGATCGAGAATATGCCTTACGCTGGCTTGCCGATCTTGAGAGGCAGACAAGTTGAGTCAGTGAGCCAAGTTCTGTGACGTCGTCCGTTGTCAATTTTTTTCGCCATTCGACTGGATGATCGCTTGCCAGTATTATGCACAACATCGTTGCGCCGACCTTAAAGTTGTAGCGCTAGGCTGGGTTCTAAGCTGCGTACCCGATCAGAAAGAACTTTTGTGCGTTCCATTAAATAGTTAAGTTGAGGTGTTTTTCATGATTGACTACAGCAAATTAAAGAAATCGCTGTCGCATCTCGAATTGCAATATGCCAACTATTTAGACAGTCACAATCAGCCTAATTTGAGCGTGTTAAACAAAGAGGCGATTGTTGAGTCTTGCATTCAACGATTTGAGATTTGCTATGACTGCACTTGGAAGATACTGAAGCGCTACTTGATTGAAGTGTTAGGTGCGCCAGAGGTTCCGAATAGTCCTAAACCGGTATTTCGCTTAGCAAATGAAAATAAGTTGCTTGCAGGTTCGATAGAGGCTTGGTTAGTTTACGCCGATACGCGAACCAATACCGCTCATGATTACGACGGTGATAAGGCTCAGCAGTGTATCGCGCGATTACATGGATTTTTAAAAGATTCGCGCGCACTATATACCGTGATGACCGGAGAAGTTTGGTCGTGACCTCGACGATTCATATCTCGACTGCGCAGCGCAAAATCCTTTCGGCGCTAGTTGATCAATACTTACCAGATGTTTTAGTGTGGGCGTTTGGTTCACGCGTGAAAGGTAACTTCAGGCCCGATTCTGATCTTGATTTAGTCGTTTTTTCGAAGGACACACAAAGCGCTGCAGTGTCTGAATTCAAAGAAGCCCTTGACGAAAGCTCGTTGCCTTTCAGTGTTGATGTCTTGGTTTGGGATGAGATCGGACAAGACTTTCAAAAACATATTCTTGAAAAGTATGCGGTGTTTGAACATATCGAGCGCCCACCGAGTACGAAATAAAAAGGCCCAACAGTGTTGGGCCTTTTTACTCAAGATGAAACCACTTACATCACGCGACTGCGGTATTCGCCGGTGCGTGTGTCGATTTCGATCTTGTCGCCAATGGCGCAAAACAAAGGCACGGGGAGTTCGTGGCCGGTGTTAATTTTTGCAGGCTTCATGACTTTGCCTGAGGTGTCGCCACGGACTGCTGGTTCGGTGTAAACGATTTCGCGAACGACCATGGTGGGCAGTTCGATTGAGATGGCGCGACCGTCATAAAACACAGCTTCAACAGGCATGCCTTCTTCAAGGTAAAACAGTGCGTCGCCCATGCTGTCAGCTTCGATTTCGTACTGGTTGAAATCGGCATCCATAAACACATACATTGGGTCGGCAAAGTATGAGTAGGTGCACTCTTTGCGATCAAGCGTGATCACGTCATATTTTTCGTCAGCTTTTGAAACGGTTTCGCTACCGGTGCCTGTGAGCAAGTTTTTGAACTTAAGCTTCACGACTGAGGCGTTGCGACCTGACTTGCTGTATTCAGCGCGCTGCACGACGACGGCATCTTTGCCGACCATGACTACGTTGCCGACGCGCAACTCTTGTGCGGTTTTCATGACTTAAAGCTCCGGTAATTCGGTAAATGTTAAAAAAGCCCTCTATTCTAGCCTGCCTCGGCATTTATTGCTTTGTTTTCAAGGATTTTGATCGATTTGACGGGGAAGTGCGTGCTTTGGCAAAGTTTTGCTGAGGCCCCGCCAACATCTTGTTACAGTAGCTGTTGCGACAAATATCAATATCTCCAAGGCAACCCATGAGTTTTTTTCAAACGTTTAAACAACGCGATATTTTGGTGGTAACGCTGACAGCTGCAGCCATCATCATGATCATCAACGGCACGCGTCAAACGATGGGCCTGTTTATTAGCCCGTTAAATACCTCGACGGGCCTGGGAATCGTCAGTATTAGATCGGAAGAGCACACGTCTGAACTCCA
>CALFXX010000116.1 GCA_937952975.1 uncultured Alcaligenaceae bacterium | reverse complement strand
CTAAGCCGCGAACGCCGTTACCCGAGTACATCACCTTACCGTTTGCAGCGGCTTCGATCGCGTCACCCGCATTACCCGCGATATCGATCCCTTTGGTCGTTTGAGTAAAGCCCTGAATCACTTTACCGTTGGCTGGCCACCCCCAACTAATCAAGCCCGCATCTGCGGCTGGACTCACCGTTTCACTTGCCTGAGAATTACTCTGAGAACTACTACTTGTTGCGTCAAGTGGACGCGCCTCAGGTTTGCTGGTGTTCGTCGGCCGCGGCGCTGCGACGCTGGGCTCTGAACCCTCAGAAAGTTTCAATGTCTGGCCAACAATAAGGCGATTGGGGTTCACAAGTTTGTTGAGCCGCAGAATCGTGGCCTCGTCAACCCCGTTTGCGCGGGCAATTTTGTTAATGGTGTCACCCGGCTTAATGACATAGGTGCGTGCGACCGACGTACTGGCACCGTTCAAGTCAGTAACAGGCGCACGGTTGCCCGATTGATTGGCGCAGCCGCTTAGTAGCGCAAGTGCACACAACACGAGGGCACTCGAGCGCCTACGCAACACCGGCTTGACGTTTTTCATAGCGCCTCGCAAAAAATTATCTTCTGTCCCGTGCTCAGCGAGCATACGTTTCTCCTGTTTGCTCATACTTGTAAACCCGACTTCAGGGGCACAAATCTCACCTCTTCGAGTTCTTGCCTATCCCAACTCGAAGCACCTGTTCTTGTCACTCGAATCAAGCGCTGCGCGCCCGCCCCTTCTGGGGCAATCAACACACCACCAACACTCAACTGCAAAAATAACGCCTGCGGAATACGAATCCCAGCAGCCGCAACAACAATCGCATCAAATGGCGCGACAGACGGGAGTCCCAACATGCCATCACCGTACACCAAACGCACTTTGGTCAGTCGCAAGGCCCGCAGACGCTCTTTGGCCATATCGTACAACGCACGAATGCGCTCAATCGAGTGCACCTGTTGAAACACTTGGGCCATCACGGCGGCTTGATAACCGCATCCAGTACCGACCTCAAGAACCCGCGTCGGCATGGACGCGCCGCACACCGCCGCAATCATACGTGCGACCACCCAAGGCTGCGAAATTGTCTGACCTTGGCCAATCGGCAACGAGGCATCATCGTACGCACGACTGGCCAATGCCTCATCGACAAAGGCATGCCGAGGAATGGCTTGCATCGCGGCCAAGACCACAGCGTTGGTGATACCTTGGACTTGCAGGCGCTGCACCATCGCAGCACGTGGGCGCTCGAAGTTTGAACCAAGCTGATCACTCATCAAGGGCGGCGTAGAGGTGCCACTTGCCGAACGACTCGGGATGCGTGTAGCCGAAATACGGGTGTTGCTGTTTGACGCGGTAATGCCTTGCAATCCTCGCCCAACCCCGGTGCGGGTGTCTTTGACTGCCATACAGAGGGGCGACCGACGCACTATTTGCATAGAGGCTGAACCCAATCCGTCATTTGCCCAAGCTGCGCGTGCTGCGTCAGATCAAGCCTCAAGGGCGTCACGGAGACAAAACCTCGGTGAATCGCATCAAAATCAGTCCCTTCAGAGGCGTCATTTGCGGCACCCGCCGGGCCGATCCAGTAGACCGTTTCACCATAGGGAGTCGCGGATCGCACGACAGGTTGGGAAGGGTGACGCTTGCCTAGGCGTGTCGCCGACACGCCTTTAATCTGCCCCTCGGGCAAATCAGGAAAATTCACGTTAAGTAAGACTGGGCCTGCGAGCGGTTGCGCGAGCTGATGGGCCACCAATCGGTGCGCCTGGGCGACCGCAGCATCCAGGTTGGACCATCCTTTGGATACCAGGGAAAAGGCAATCGCAGGGATACCGAACAGGTATCCTTCAGAGGCTGCTGCAACCGTGCCTGAGTACAGCGTATCGTCGCCCATATTGGCACCATTATTGATCCCTGACACAACCAGATCGGGCCTGCGATCAAGCAATCCCGTGAGCGCAACGTGAACGCAGTCAGAGGGGGTGCCGTTGACATAAATGAAGCCATTGGGGGCGTGGCGAACTGCGAGCGGCCGCGTCAGCGTTAAGGAGTTTGAGGCGCCGCTGTGGTTGACCTCAGGGGCGACCACGGTGACCTCGGCCAAGTTGCGCAAAGACGCCACCAAAGCCTCAAGGCCGGGCGCGGTATACCCATCATCGTTTGAAACAAGAATATGCATGTGCCGAGGCTAAATAATACTTTTAATCCAACTGTAGATTGTACTCGCTAGCAGCGATTTTCAGCCCTTAAATCAGCATCAAAGACGCCTACCAGTTAGAATCAACTGCATCTTTTTTGACGACTGGAAGCTACACATGGGCATGCCCGCCTTAGAGTTCGCAAATTTAGGTCTGATTGGCTTAGCCTACTTGCTTGGATCGATTTCGTTTGCTGTGGTGATGAGCCGAGCTTTTGGACTTGAAGACCCACGCACTTACGGCTCGGGTAACCCCGGAGCGACCAACGTTTTACGCTCGGGTAACAAATTGGCCGCGGGCTTAACGCTATTGGGCGATGCCGCCAAGGGATGGCTTGCGGTTTGGGGGGCTGCCCAACTCAACGCAACCGTCACGGTGCAGGCGCTGGTTGCGCTAGCCGTGTTTCTTGGGCACCTTTACCCAGTATTTTTGCGTTTTAAAGGGGGCAAAGGGGTTGCCACAGCCTTTGGCGTCATGCTGGCTGTCCAGCCACTACTGGCCTTGGCTGCGGCGCTGACCTGGCTATTCGTGGCCAAAGTTTTTAAATATTCATCGCTTGCCGCGCTCGTAAGTGCCGTGTGCGCGCCGATTTTTTATGTGCTGGGTGACCAGCGTGGTTGGGTCACCCAGCCTGCGCTGGCCTGGGTGCTGGCGATCATTGCCGTGTTTCTGCTTTACCGACATCGGGCCAATATCGAACGCTTGCTGAAAGGCACCGAGCCGCGGGTGGGCAAAAAATAAATACACCACCGTCAAAAGACGAGACTGCAGCCAGCGCATCGGCGAGCCTACCGAATATCAGGTTGAACAACGCGGATCAGATTGCAGCCAACTCCCAGCGCGGGTGCACGTCAAAACCGTGCGCCTTGCCCGACAGGTCGGCGAGCCCGCGTTGCACCCGCTGGGCCGCCGCAAACGCAATCATTGCCCCGTTATCAGTGCATAACTCAAGCGGCGGAAAAAAAACCTCGGCCCGACGTTTACTCAAACGCTTAGCCAAGGATTGTCGCAGTAGGCGGTTCGCGCCGACCCCACCCGCTACCACCAGACGTTTCAACCCCGTTTGCTCAAGCGCCGTCACAGACTTCGCGACCAGCACATCGATAATTGCAAGCTCCGTCGCTGCGGCAAGATCCGCGCGCATCTGCGCATCGGCCTGACCTTGTCGCTCAGCCTCTTTTAAGCGCGTGAGTACCGCCGTCTTTAAGCCACTAAAACTAAAGTCGAGCGTATGGCTGTGTAGCATTGGGCGCGGTAACTGGATACGCGTTGCATCGCCCTGCTCTGCCAGCTTCGCCAGCGCCGGCCCCCCCGGATAGCCTAAACCCAAGAGCTTGGCAGTTTTATCAAAGGCCTCGCCGGCTGCGTCATCGAGCGTTTCGCCCAACAAAGCGTATTGACCAACGTCATCCACACGCAACAGTTGGGTGTGCCCACCAGACACGAGCAGCGCCACAAAGGGAAACTCTGGGCATGGCGTTGCCAGTCTGGGCGACAACAGATGGCCTTCAAGGTGATGCACAGGAATGGCAGGCAAATCAAGTGACCAGGCCATCGATTGCGCCACACTCGCGCCCACTAGCAGTGCGCCTGCGAGCCCTGGGCCCGCCGTGTACGCAATCGCATCGACCTCTTGAAGCGATAAAGAAGCCCGTTCAAGCACCTGGCGGGTCAACGGCACAACACGGCGTACGTGGTCGCGCGAGGCAAGTTCGGGCACAACTCCACCATAGGCGGCATGCATCTCCACCTGAGAGTGCAGCGTATGCGCGAGCAACCCACGTTCGGTGCACACCAAGGCGACACCGGTTTCATCGCATGAGCTTTCAAAACCCAAAATGATCATGGTTGTGCGCAGCGAACGTTAATCTTCAATGCCACGCGAAGCCAAATACTCTTCGTAGGTGCCGCGATAATCCACCACAGTCCCGCCGGTTTGAATCTCCCAAACGCGGGTAGCAAGGGTTGATACAAACTCGCGATCGTGTGACACAAAAAATAACGTACCTGCAAACTTATCGAGTGCCAACTGCAACGATTCGATCGACTCCATATCTAAGTGATTGGTCGGTTCGTCCATCAGCAACACGTTATGCCGACGCAGCATCAAGCGACCAAAAGACATACGATTTTTTTCGCCGCCCGACAGAACATGAGGCTCTTTGGGTAAATCGTCCGCTGAAAAAAGCAAACGCCCCAAGATAGAACGAATTTGCTGATCATCATCCGTTGGCTGACGATAACTAGTCATCCAGTCAAACAAGTTACTGTCTTTTTGTAAAAACTGATCAGATACATCTTGCGCCATGTAACCAGCGTCGGTGTTTTCTGACCATTTCAAGGTGCCGCGATCTGGGGCAAGGTCGTTGGCCAACATGCGTAGCAAGGTCGTCTTACCAGCGCCATTGGCGCCAATGATTGCAATTTTTTCACCGGCTTCGACCATGGCCGAAAACGACTTGATCACAAGTGAATCAAACGACTTTTGCACGTGCTCAAGCTCGACCGCCTGACGATGCATCACTTTTAAAATCTCAAACCGAATGAAAGGATTTTGACGCGATGAGGGCTTGACCTCAACTTGCGCAGCTTTAATACGATCAATTTGCTTCAGACGCGAGGTTGCCTGGCGAGCCTTTGACTTATTCGCTGAAAAGCGCCGCACGAAGTCTTGCAGTTCAGTCACACGCTCTTTGGCTTTAGCGTTTGCGCTCGACACCCGCTCGCGAGCCTGTGTTGACGCGAGCATGTAATCATCATAGTTACCGGGATACACCCGCAACTCACGAAAATCAAGGTCAGCCATGTGGGTACACACTTGATTCAAAAAGTGACGATCATGACTGATAATGATCATGGTGCTTTGATAGCCATTCAGCACATTTTCAAGCCAGCGTATCGTATTGATATCCAGGTTGTTGGTTGGCTCATCAAGCAACAACACATCAGGATTTGAAAAGAGCGCTTGCGCCAGCAAGACGCGAAGCTTCCAGCCTGGCGCAATCTCGCGCATCGGCAGTTGATGCTGATCCACCGGAAACTCAAGGCCCAACAGCAATTCGCCTGCACGCGCCTCGGCGGTATACCCATCGTACTCAGCAAATTTAGCCTCAAGGTCGGCCGCCCGCATGTAGTCATCGTCGGTCGCGTCAGCGTTAGCGTAGATCGCATCGCGCTGGCTCATGGCCTCCCACATCTCGGTGTGACCCATCAACACCACATCAAGCACGCGCAAATCTTCAAAAGCAAACTGATCTTGTCGCAGTTTGCCCAGGCGCAAACCTGGCTCTAAAAAAACATTGCCTGCGGTCGATTCGAGGTCACCGCCGATGATCTTCATCAACGTAGATTTGCCTGAGCCGTTTGCGCCAATCAAGCCATAGCGATTGCCTTCGCCAAATTTGACATTGACGTTTTCAAATAAAGGCTTGGGGCCGAACTGAATGGTGAGGTTTGATGCTGTTATCACGAGATGCCGATTGAGTAAATACGTTGGTTACAACTTGAAAAATAAGTATTGAGTGTAACAAGTCAGTACTTTTTGATCTTTTTTGTCCTGCCTTCCCTATCATGCGCAACAGATGTCGAAGTACTTTCGGCATTCGTAGACAAATAAGGAGATTCGTTTGGAATCACTCACTATTTTATTTCATACCCTAGGGGGCTTTGTTTGGGGCCCAGTCATGTTGGTCTTATTGGTCGGGACTGGGGTGTATCTCACGATCAGGCTGTTCGGGTTACAAATTTGGCTCTTACCCTATGCCCTGCGTATGGCATTTTCGCGCAAGCAACATCCTGATTACCCCGGTGATATCTCACAATTTCAAGCGCTGATGACAGCCTTAGCCGCCACGATTGGTACCGGCAACATCGCGGGGGTCGCCACGGCGATTGTGCTGGGCGGCCCAGGTGCTCTCTTTTGGATGTGGTTATGCGCGATCTTTGGCATGGCCACCAAATACGCCGAGGGCTTACTGGCCGTCAAATACCGCGTACGGGACGAAGACGGCAAAATGTCGGGCGGACCGATGTATTACATCTCGCTGGGCCTGAATATGAAATGGCTTGGTATGCTCTTTGCCGTGTTTGGTATGGTCGCGGCGCTTGGTACGGGTGCCTCGGTACAGTCCAATTCGCTTGCCGAATCCATGCTTTCGAGCTTTGGCGTGCCCGGGTGGATCACCGGCGTCGTGTTGACTGCCGTCACTGCCCTGGTGATTGTCGGCGGCATCAAAAGTATCGCCCGTGTGACCTCTGTCATTGTGCCGTTTATGGCGTTATTTTATTTGCTAGGGGGCTTGCTGATTATTGTGCTCAACATCGAGCTGCTTTGGCCTGCGTTGACACTGGTGATGACCGATGCCTTCACCGGCAGCGCAGTCGCCGGTGGTGCATTAGGCACGGTGATTCGCTACGGCGTTGCGCGCGGGGTGTTCTCAAACGAAGCCGGGCTTGGTACAGCACCGATCGCAGCCGCTGCGGCTAAAACTGATCAACCGGCCAAGCAGGCGTTGGTCTCGATGACAGGCACTTTTATCGACACAATCATTGTCTGCTCGGTCACCGGTTTGGTCTTGGTAATGGGCGGCATGTATACCGGTGGCAGCACAGGCGCCGCTTTAACCGCGCAAACATTTGACCGCATGTTGCCCGGGCCCGGCGACTGGATCGTCACCATCGGCTTACTGTTTTTTGCCTATTCGACTATTTTGGGCTGGAGCTACTACGGCGAAAAATGCGCGCAGTACGCACTGGGCAAATGGGTCGTGGTGCCGTATCGCTGCCTCTATACCGCTTTCGTGATGATCGGCGCAGTTGTCTCGCTGGATTTGGTCTGGGCCGTGTCGGATGTTGTCAATGGCCTGATGGCGTTTCCGAATTTGGTTGGCTTGTTGTTACTGTCAGGGGTGGTCGTGAAAGAAACCAGGGCCTTCTTGCTGACACTTAAACACGAGCGCAAGCAAACATAGTGCGCCAACGTCACCAGGGCGTCATATTCGACGCCCCGACCTGAGTGTTGAGTAATTTCAGTGCTGGTGCTCATCCAGCACTAAATGTGCCAGGCCTTTTTCGGTAGCAACGCCGACCTTTGCCCCAACAGGCAAGGTCACCTTCATGGCGGTATGCCCAAACGGCAAGCCAGTAATCACGGGGATTTTGACTGTTTGACGAATAAAAGCCACAGCAGCCTTCAAGTCATAGCCGCGATCGTGTTCGGCCAAACGATAGTCAGTAAACCCACCAAGCAGTAAAGCCTTTTGCTTATCCAAGATACCTGCCTGTGCCAGTTGATTGAGCATGCGCTCAACGCGATACGGATGCTCACCCACATCCTCAACAAAGAGAATACCGCCCTTAATTTTTGGCATGTAGGGAGTACCAAGCAGAGAAGTGATCATCGCCAGGTTACCTCCCCATAAGACTCCACGTCCATCAATGGGATCTGCATCTTGCGTTTCAAAACTTAAGATCTCAAGTTCACCGCGCATGCATTCGCCAAAGATTTCAGCGGTCAGGATTTCAGTCTTTTTTGCACCAAAATCAAAACAAGCCATGGGACCCGCATAACTGATCGCTTGTGTTTTTGCATAGAGTGCCAAACTGAAAGCAGTGAAATCACTGTGACCAACAAACCGCTTACCCGAATTTGCAAGCGTCTGCCAATCAAGAGAATCAAGCAAGCGCCCCACGCCGTAACCGCCACGGCTTGCCATCACAATCGGTAGCTTTTGTTTGAGGGCGCGCGTAAATGCGGCCAAGCGCTGCGTGTCAGTACCTGCAAAACGTTGTGCTTGATTGAGTACGCCGCGATCTAAAGCGACTTTAAAGCCCATGCTACCCAAACGCGTTTGCGCGCGCGTCAGTGTTTCCGGATCTGCCACTGCACCCGAAGGCGAGATCACATAGATCCCTCGGGCATCTGGCCTGCAATGGTGATCGTGAACATGATCGGGGTGTCCGTGCGGTGCGTTGACTTT
>CALFXX010000115.1 GCA_937952975.1 uncultured Alcaligenaceae bacterium | reverse complement strand
CAAACTTCGAGGAACAATCAAATTAGACAAAGAATGACCGATTGCCTGCTCTGCTGAGTACCCAAACAGCGCGGACGCCGCGGGATTCCAGTCAAGCACAATTTCATTCATGTCGACACTGATGACGGCGTCAATTGCACTTGCCGCGACAGCAACGAATTTGGCCTGACCGACTTGATGATCTTTAAGCTTCGTCGCGTGCAACTTGAGAAACAGAGTCAGTGCTGCAAGCAACAGCGACAAGACGACAATACTGAAGCCGATATACGAACCGTTTGAATGGTTAAAGCGAGATAAAAAGTCTGGCGTCGCTTGAATATCTAACGTCCACTCACGTCCATAAATAGACAACACCTTTCTAGTTCTTAAACTGTTTAAGGCCTGCTCATCGAACCGAGCAGAGATAAAAAATCGCTCAGACGAAGCGCCCGCTGTCGTGTCATACAACGCGAGTGCAAGAGACTGCCGACCTAATGGTAGGCTTTCGAGCACCTCATTGGCTGATACGACCGTATCAACGAGTCCCGTCACATCAGTGAGTTGTTGTCCCGTCGTTTTGATTGATGCAACATCCGAATAAATCGGGAGCATAAACAAAAAGCCAAAACTGATTGCGTCATTTTGCTGCACCAAGCGAATCGGTGCAGTCAACGTCGCTCGGTGATTTTCGATAGCCGCGTAGATTGCCTGACGACGGTTGCTCTCTGAGGCAATATCTAAGCCAATAGCCGCGACGTTAGCGCTTTCAGGTTCAATGTACTGAACGACAAAACGGTCACCCTCATGGGTACCTAATTCTCGAATGCTAAACGTCGAAGGACCGTCCGCGCGCGCAGCCGCTAAAAATGCGGGCTCGCTAGAGCGTGACACTTTGCGAACAAACGCATAGCCACGCGCCCCTTGAAAATTATCTTTAAAATTTAGTACTTGGCTAAACTCACGAAACTTATGGCGCGTGATGTCTTGCGCGCCACCGGCGGCCACTAACGCGCCGCGTGCACTTAATAAGCCATATTCATGTATTTTAAAATTTGCAGCAATTTGCTCAGGCAAACGATCGGCCAAGACCTGAAACTCTGACAATACCTCTGCTCGCTGATGTTGTCCCAATAAAACATATTGCGCCACCGCCAGTACAACACCAATACTCAACACTGCAGCGGGCCAGCGCAAAATTGACGGCTTGAGACGAACTGTTTTCGTGTAAGACTTTATTTGTGGCATCAATGGCTAATGAATTTTTAAAGTCTCTTTATACAAGTTGACTAGATCAAAATTTCATTTTTTGGCCTGTGAAGCCCGATTCTGATCATTCATTGCAAAAAATAGATGCCATTTGCAGTTTTCTTATTTGAATATTTAATAGGGCAAATGCACAAATTGGATGATATCGACACACGAGAAAAAAGCCCATACCAAGAATGATATGGGCTTTAGATTGAGAGTTGCGAGCGCCAAGTCGTACATCTCAAGTCGCAAATCGCAAATCGCAAGTTGTGAAATATGTTAGAAGTTTACGTTATCACGACCTTTCAGCTTTAAGATTTCACGTGCTTCGGCAGGCGTAGCGACTTCGAGCGACAGCCCTTCGATGATCTTGCGCATGCGCGTTACCTGATCAGCGTTCGATTTCGCAAGCGTACCCGGACCGTCCCACAACGAGTCTTCAAGGCCGACCCGTACATGACCACCCATCGTGGCTGACTGAGTGGCGATTGGCGTTTGATTACGACCTGCGCCAAGCACCGACCATTGGTAATCATTACCAAACAAGCGGTCAGCCGTACGCTTCATGTGCAACACATCTTCGGGATGAGGGCCAATGCCACCCAAAATACCAAAAACCGATTGAATCAAAAATGGCGCTTTAATCAAGCCGCGATCAATAAAATGTGCAGCCGTGTACAGATGACCAATGTCGTAACACTCGATTTCGAAGCGGGTATTGTTTTCGCTGCACGAAGTCAAAATGTGAGCGATGTCTTTGAAGGTATTTTTAAAGACGCGATCATCGCTACCGGCCAGGTACTTAGGCTCCCAGTCGTGCTTAAACGTCTTAAATCGCTTGAGCATGTCATACAGACCGAAATTCATCGAGCCCATATTTAGCGACGCAACCTCAGGCTTAAAGTAGTGAGCAGGACGCAGACGATCTTCGATCGTCATAGTCGGGGCCCCGCCCGTCGTTAAATTAATGACGACATCACTTTTTTCTTTAATCTGGGGTAAAAACTGTTTGAACAAATCTGGATCTTGCGAGGGGCTACCGTCTTTAGGATCGCGTGCATGCAAATGCACGATGGCCGCGCCCGCTTGGGCAGCGCCGATCGCCGCATCAGCAATTTCTTGAGCGGTTACAGGAATGTAGGGTGACATACTTGGAGTATGAATAGCACCCGTGACAGCGCAGGTAATAATGACTTTTCTAGGCACAACGGTCTCCGAAGAGTAGTAAGGTTATAGATAAATCGCTTCAGTTACTTAAAAAAACCGACACTCAATGTTTTATTGCACAAGTGTCTCGACATTGCCGTCAACTGAGAGGCTTTGCCCTGAAATTTTTGCGCCCGCTTTCGAACAGATAAAAACGATTTGAGCGGCAATATCTTGAGCTGTCACAGTTGTACGCAACGATACCCGCTCAAGCGCTCGAGTACGCATCTGCTCTAGTGTAATGCCATATGATTTGGCCTTTGCGCTTAGCACCCGATCTTGACGCGGGCCTTCGACAATGCCTGGCAAGATCGCATTCACTCGAATACCTTGTGGACCTAGTTCCATGGCCCAAGTTTGCGTTAAACCAATCACGCCGAACTTAGACGCAGAGTATGACGAGCGCAACGGAAACCCATGACGACCAGCCGCTGACGAAATATTGACAATACTGCCGCCCCGAGCCTTCATTAACGGAACCGCACTACGGGTACATAAAAAGGTACCCGTCAGGTTGACATCAATCGTCTGCTGCCATTCGGTGAGCGACGTATCTTCGATCGCAGCTGTCGGCCCAGCAATGCCAGCATTGTTGACCAAAATATCAAGCTGACCCCAACGTTGCTTCAGCCCAGCAAACATGTCTGCCACTTGCGCTTCATCCGAAATATCGGTCAGCGTTGCCGTGACCTGTGGAAACGCAGTTTGTACATCTTTTAATGCACCAGCGTCGATATCGCAAACATGCACGTGGGCACCTTGCGCAATCAACGCCTCAGTGATCGCACGGCCGATACCCTGCGCACCGGCGGTGACCAATGCGTGCAGCCCATCTAAACGAAACGAAATATCCTGTGACATGGCTACCTCAACCTTACATCCAAAGAATCTTCTTACGATAATCTAAATCGTCGAGCAGTGCTTTTGCAGGCCCTTCGTGGAACACCTGCCCACGCTCAAGCGCAAACACACGATCCGACAGCGCCAGCACGAGATCAAGATTATGCTCAACAATCAAGATTGAAACTTCGCTACGTAATCTGTCAAAGACTGTAAAGAGCTCGTTGATGACTGCAGGCGCTAACCCCTCGAATGGCTCATCTAAGAGCAATAACTTAATGTTTCCAGAGAGCGCACGCGCGACTGCAACCATCTGCTGCTCGCCCCCAGAAAGGTAGTCTGCGGCAACGTCCATACGATCTTTTAAGCGCGGAAAATATTCAAAGATTTTTTCTTCAGTCCAGTAAGTGCCGCCGATTGCCGGATTAATCCGATTCATACGACCCAAAGCGAGATTATCGCGAACTGACATTCCGGCAAACAGGCCTCGCCCCTGCGGCACATAGCCAATACCAATGCGGGCGATATCCGGTGCCGCCAAGCCAGATATCTTTTGCCCATCGAAAACGATCTCGCCCCCAACTGGTTCAACCAAACCAGTCAGTGCTTTCAGTAAGGTTGACTTGCCGGCACCGTTACGACCAAGTAATGCGACGATTTCGCCGCGCCGCACATTGAGTGACGCATCATTCAAAATATGACTTTTGCCGTAAAAACTATTGATTTTCTCAAACGACAACAAAATGTCGTCAGCTCGACTTGACGCAGCCACACGAGCCTGAATGGCAGGAGTGCCTTTACCCGTATAGACCTCTTGCACGCGCACGTCTGCGCGCACCTCGTCAGGCGTGCCTGACATCAATACGTTGCCGTCGTTCATCACAGTGACATTCTGTGAAAAACCTAACACACGATCTAAATCATGTTCGACAATTAGCACCGGAATATGATGCTGTATTGTTTGGATCAAATTTGAAATCCGTTCACGTTCTGCCGCAGCAAGGCCAGCCAAGGGCTCGTCTAGTAACAAGACCTTAGGATGGCAACCTAAGGCGATCCCCATATCCACCAAGCGTTGCCCACCATAGGACATGCTGGCAGCCTCGCTGTGCTCGATTCCTTCAAGACCAAGATACTTCACGAGCTCTGCAGTTTGCTGATGAACGACGTCGTAAGAATCGATGTCTCGCCAGATATTAAAATGGCCTTTGTGGCGCGCCTGCAATGACAGCCTTAAATTTTCGTAAATCGTCAGGCCTTTGAACAGATTTGTAATCTGAAATGAACGCGCCAAGCCTAATTGACTAATTTTGTCAGACGACAAGCCTGCGAGTGCTTGACCATAGAGTGTCACCCTGCCTTGGTCCGGAACAAATAAGCCAGAGATCAAATTAAATGTTGTGGTCTTACCTGACCCATTTGGGCCAATCAATGCATAGATACCTGATTGAAGTGTCAAACTGCAATTGCGTACAGCTTTGACGCCACCAAAACTTTTTGCAATACCAGACACCTCAAGTGCCACTGAATCGCGCACTTTGGGCTGTAAAAAAGCTGGGAAGGCGAGACCTTGATAAATTTTTCTGGCACTCATCGCCGCATCAGTTTCTTTTTCAGGCTTGAAGCGCTTTTTAATTTGTGCCCAAACACCAACGAGGCCTTTAGGTGAAAAGAGAATGAAGGCGACAAAAAGCAAGCCAAAGTACAGCAACCAGTTAGGCGTCCAGATCGAGAGATATTCACGAAACAAAATGTAGAAAAATGCACCGACCACAGGCCCGAGCAAGCTATGCATGCCACCAATCACCACCATCGCCAACAACTCGCCTGAAAACGTCACTGACGTTGGATCTGCCGAAGCAAAGCGATAATGAAACGCTAACAAACTACCTGCCAACGAGGTGACCGTACCCGAAATCACGAAGGCAAATAATTTATAGCGTTGTGTGTCATACCCTTGAAACTGCGCGCGCTGTTCGTTCTCTCGAATCGCAGCCAGCACATGACCGAAAGGTGAGCGTGAAACGCGCCAGATGATATACAACACCAGCCAACCAATGACACTGACCGCGATCAAATACGGCACCGGTTGATCTAACTGTAAAACACCCAGCGCAGGTCGAACCACATTGCCTAAGCCATTTTCACCTCCGGTCAGTGCAGTCCAGCGAAAAGCAATCGCAAACGTCAGTGCTGAAAAAGCCAGTGTCAAAAGTGAAAAATAGACGCCACGCCTGCGCAAAATCAAGGCGCCCACCAGTGTGGCGAGCAGCGCGCAAAAGACGATCGTAAATACAATCGGCATCACGATCTGCCCTTCGAACCAGTGCTTTTGAGATAAAGCAGCCGCATAGGCACCGATACCAAAAAACGCGCCATGTCCAAAGGAGGTTAAGCCAGTGTGCCCCACCAACAGATTCAACCCAAGAGCAGCCATTGCATAAATCACCACGTCGGTCGCGGTGCCGGGCGTTAACCCAAGCGAACGCATAATGAACGGTGAAATCACCAGCCCGAACAATGCAAGGATTAACGGCAAATATTTTTGTGTGTTTACGTTTGTCATGCCAGCTTCTTATTCAAATCGCTCAATACGCTCACCCAGCAACCCACGCGGACGCAGCAGCAGAACCAAAATCATCAGCACATACATTGAGGCTTCAGAGGCAGGCGGATAAAAGAAGGTCGTGATGCCGCGCACGACCCCAACTAAAACGGCAGCCAGCACTACCCCCCAGAAGCTACCCATTCCCCCAATCACCACCACAACAAAGGCTGCCGTCATGATCTCGGCGCCCATCGCGGGATGCACACCTGCCAAAGGTGCAAGCAGCACTCCGGCCAAGGCCGCTAGGCTCACGCCAAGCACTACCGCGCCGGTCATGTAATGGTTCAGACGAATACCCAAGACGGCCACCATGTCTGGGCGCTGGGTTCCAGCTCGCACCACACGCCCAAAGGCAGTCTTGTTCAACAGCCACCACAGGCCGATCATGGCGCCGATCACGACCAACAACATCACGAGGCGGTAGCGCGAATAAATAAAATCACCCAGTACTACCTGGCCTTTCAAGGCTGAGGGAATCGAATACGCCAAGGGACTCGATCCCCAAATCATTCGGATCACTTGCTCGGCAATCATCGCCAAGCCAAATGTTAATAACAGACCTAAAATTGGATCGCTTTGGTAAAACCGACGCAACAGTAAGCGCTCGAATGCGATACCAAGCAACCCTACCAATACGGGTGAAAGAACAAGCGCTCCGCCAAACCCCACGTATTGCGTCAACACCACCGCACCATAGGCACCCAGCGCATAGAAAGCCCCATGCGCTAAGTTAACGATGCCACCCAAGCTAAAAATCAACGAGAGCCCCAGCGCAATCAGTAGGTAATAGCCTCCAATCATGAGGCCATTCAAAACTTGCTCTAAAAAAAAGATGAGTTGCATCGACTTTCAAACCATAAAAATAAAACGACTCCCGTAACCTTTTTCAGATCACGGGAGCGAATCAGCCTCGGTGAGGCCTAGACCCAGTTGGAATCAAATTAAGACAAATTGCAGGGATTCTCTTCGCGCGTAGGAGCGATGATTTCTAGGGACTCATCCGCATTCGGCACGGTTGCACCCAACTGCAAGAAATCCCACTTATCGCGCGCTGCACCTTTTTTCTTGGGTGTCAGCGTGTACATCTGTTGCATCAACTGATGATCCCAACTACGGAAGTAACCTGGGCGGCTCTTCAAGATATCAAACTGCGCACCTTTTTCAAAATGTTCAATCACTTTCATGGAGTCAGTCGATTTAAGATCGTTCATGGCCTGAGCCATGATCTTCATGACAACATAATCGCCCCAAGCTTGATTCTCAGGCGGTTTGCCCTGACGCTTGGTAAATTCTGCCACAAAGGCTTTTGACGTTGGCGAATCAACATCGTGGTGCCAAGGTACAGGCCAAGTACCCAAGAAGTTATCTGCACCAGCACCCCAGGCCAACGCGGTATCAAAACCAAAACCGGCGATTGGGAAGGGCAACCCATATTCTGAATACTGCTTCATGAAGCTCGTAATTTGCGTGCCGGCCAAGTTAGAGATCACAACATCAGGCTTAGCCTGACGGATTTTCAACATATAGGCCGAGTAATCGGTAGCGTCTGTTGGCACTTTATCTTCGCCTGCGATCTTACCGCCTTGGGCTGCCAGGAATCGACTTGCCACACGTGTCAAGTCATGTCCAAACGCATAGTCTGCGGTCAAGAAGTACCACGATTTTCCTTTGACCATCCCTTGTTGCAACAAGGCACGACCCAGCGTGTTCACGTACATCGAGTTTGCACACTCGACGTGAAACATAAACTTGTTACAGCTCTTGCCACGCAGTTCGTCAGAGTTACCGCCGGTATTGATAAAAATCTTTTGATTGCGCATTGCAACCTGGCTGATTGCCAAACCCGAGGCCGAGTTAATTTCACCCAGCAAGCACATCACACCATCTCGCTCAAACATCCGCTGCGCCTTGCTTGCTGCGGTGGCTGGGTTCACTGAGTCTTCGGTCAGAAGCTCAACCTGACGTCCCGTAATACCGCCGGCTTTATTAATCTCGTCTACCGCTTGCTTGATCCCCATCGTGCCGTACTCACCCAAAGGACCTAAAAATCCTGTTAAAGGGGTCAGGTGACCAATACGAATTTTGTCGGTCTGCGCTTTCACAATCGCAGGCAAACCCAACAGCGCCATGGCACCAGCGGCTGAACCCGCTTGCAATAGCTGGCGACGTGATTTTGATGCTTCTTTCATTGCTGCTCCTCGGTTTATTGTCGGGCCTCTAACAGGCCGCACTTTGAGAGCGTAGCGGTACATTCATATGGTCTAGTATGCCGATGCTACGCCTGCCTGACTATAGGAGCCAAGCAGGCATTCGTCAATGCTACGAGCCTAGCACTTACCCTAGTGGGCACGGCTTTTTTGGTTATCAATCAACGCGCGCACCAGCTCGCTTCACAATATCAGCCCATTTATCGGCCTCTTTAGCGAGATAAGCATCAATCTCACCACCTTTGAGCGGCTTGGATTCAAAACCTCGACTCAGCAAAGTCTGAATGACTTGCGGATCAGCTAACACAGTTTGTGTGACCTCTCGCAAGCGACTTTTCAGTTCAGGCGAAATACCGGCGGGCGCATACAGCGCCCACCAAGCTGCCAAATCAAAGTCGCTAATGCCCTGTTGATCAACAGGAATCACGTCGGGCGCAGCGCTTGAGCGCGTCGAGCTTGATACGGCAATCGGTCTAATACGGCCACCTTGAATCAAAGCCATCACTGCGGCCGGATGATAAAACATGAAATCAATTTCGCCAGCAGCAAGATCGGTGAGTGCACGCGTTGCGTCTTTATATGGGGCGTGCAGCATGTCCACGCCTGTACGCACTTTAATGAGCTCACCAGCTAATTGCCCGGTTGTGCCGTTACCCGCTGAACCAAAGGTCAATTTGCCTGGCTTATCTTTGGCCATCTGCACCAGATCACCCACGGTCTTGACTGATGAATTCGCCGGAACGACCAGTAGGTTAGGTGTGATACCCACAACCCCCAAGGGATAGAAATCGGAAAGCGCGAAGGGAAGCTTTGCGAACAAAGCCTGATTAATGGCATTGGTGGTGATGGTTCCCATCGCCAAGGTATAGCCGTCAGGCGCTGCTTTCGCAAACTGAGCCATACCGATGTTTCCGCTTGCGCCGACCTTATTGTCAACAATGACGGGAATATTTAACACTTTGCTTAGGCCTTGCCCAAAGATACGAGCAACGACATCACTTGTCGTGCCGGCAGCAAAAGGCGAAATCATTGTGATCGTCTTGTTTGGCCATTGCTCTGCTGGCGTATTTGACTGCGCAATCACGAGCGAACTAAAACAGGCAGCCGCGATCAGCGCGCAAGCAGTGAAAAAGCGTATAAATAAATTTTTCATGGATGTCTCGATATTTTTTAGACAAGATTCCAAAACTCTTGCATATTGTTAAATTCATCAATTGCATCAATTCGTGCAATCAGCTTACGGGCCTGCCCATCGGTTAAGGCAAACGGACCACTTGTAAAGCAGATCATGGCCTTTGTCCGAACCTGTTCATCATCCAAGGGAGACGCTGGGGTACCCGGGATCTCGTTGATTGTGCAACTGTGGCGCCCACCCGCCTTTGTTTGAATAATGACGGTTGCGGGGGTAAATTTTCCAGACTCGGTCTGATCGATTTCAATTTTGATCTTTTTGATACATTCCATCACAGCGGGATCAAGCACGGCATCAATATCAATATCTTGCAATCTAAACGAACCGCGCAACAGGATGCTCGCAATCGAATACTGCACACTAAACTGCGCGGCCACCTGAGGGCTATCGCCGATTGAAAACTGTGCACCCACTAAACGATTCATATATGGCGTGAGCCGAACTGTGCACTCTGCCACCTGATCAACCGACAAGTTGTGCTGCGCAACAAGCCGTTCAGTAGCCACAATGGCCGCATGATTACAAAAGCAACTCGGATAGTTTTTTAACGTCAACGTTTGCAGCAAATAAGACTGACCTAAACCGCCCAAGGTGCGCGCGCGATCAAGAGGCTCATATAAATTATCAAAGCCTCGCTCACCCTCAAACATTTGTTTAGGGGCTGTGATACCGCACTGCGCTAAAAAGGCTGCCTCGACGCCGTCGCGCGCGGCAAAGGCTGACTGTAAACGTTTAACCAAAGCCCCCTCAACCAAAGATTGTTGCGTGCCAGCAGCACGACTGAGCGCAATCCCCATCGCAGTATGAATGCCATTGACATCCAGACCCAGCACGCGAGCCGAAATCGCCGCCGAGGCAAATACCCCTAGTGTTGAAGTCATGAACCAGCCCGGGTTGTGACCGATGCCCATGCACAGACGCACATGGGCCTCAGCGCCCGCAATGTAGGCCGTCAAAAAGTCTTTGCCATGCATGGGCTGCCGATCGGCAAGCGCAAGAAGCGCGGGAATAATAACGATATCTGGATGTGCCGTCGCCTGATCATGCACGCTATCAAAATCAAGTGCCGCCGCGTAGATCCCGTTAATAAAGGCAGCCGCGGTTGCAGGCAGATACTCGCCAGTTAACCAGACACGGCTCTCAGGCTTGCCACCCTGCGCGGTGACCCAAGCGTGCACAGGCTCTGTTCCGATGGCTCTTGAACCTGCCCAAGCCACCGCGAGGGCGTCGAGCAAATACCGCTTCGCGTCTTGAATGATTTGGGCATTGAGATCGGCGTACTGTAGTGCACCCACCCAATGCGCCAGCTCACGACTGACTGAGGATTCTGTTTTGTTCACCTGCGCCTCCTGGATACTTTGTCACTCTGCATAAACTGCCCTCGAGTGCAAAATTTTGTATTTTTTTGATTTTCAAGCCTCTTATTGTATCTGTGTATAAGACTCGACCTATACTAGTTTACCCATTGCACGCACCCAGAAAAAAACAATGAAACTGACCTACTTAACACTCTTTACGGCCTGTGTCATTGCAGCGGGCAGCTTTAATATCGCAGCCCAACCCAAGGATGGATTTCCCGACAAACCCATCACGATGGTAGTGCCCTACCCCGCGGGCCAAGCTGTAGATTCGCTCGCTCGCATGATGGGAGAAGGCCTGACGAAATATCTTGGTCAACCTGTCATTATTGATAATAAAGCGGGCGCAGGCGGTACGATCGGCAGTAAATATCTGATCCGAATGTCCGCAGATGGCTATACGCTGAGCATGAATGCCAGTGGTCCGCTAGGGATTGCACCTCACCTCTTCAAAGAGGCCAATTACGACCCCCGGACTGACTTCACACCGATCATGCTTGTCGCAGCAGTCGCGCAAACACTTGTTGTGTCTTCAAAATCTAATATCAAATCTGTTGCCGACTTGATTGCCGCGGCGAAGACCAAGCCGAACGGTTTAAATTTTGGTTCGCCAGGAAACGGGTCAACCAGCCATTTAACCCAAGAAATGTTTAAACAACTAGCGGGCATCAAGATGCAACACGTCCCCTACAAGGGGGGCTCTGCAGCCGTCACTGATTTACTGGGCGGGCAGATCGACGTGCTGTTTGAAGCCGCGCCACTTGTCATACCATTTATCAACCGCGATGAGTTACGCGCCCTGGCCGTCAGCACGGCTAAACCTATCGACACGCTTCCCCGAGTGCCTTCGATCGCCTCACAAGGCTTTGACGGTTTTGAGGCGGTGGGCTGGATGGGCATTGTGGGCCCCGCCGGTATGGATCCCGCGCGCGTTGAGGTGCTGTCAAAGGCACTGCTGCAGTCAGTTGCTGATCCAGTCATTCGGGCCAAACTTGACTCTACCGGCATGCTAACGATTGGCGGCACCCCACAAGAGTTTGCGACATTCATTCGTACTGAATATGCAAAGTGGGGTGCGGTGATTCAAAAAGCGGGGGTCAAGCTTGAATAATCGTCACTTGGATTTGACGAAAAAACCAAGGATCAAGGAAAATCGACCAAAACCAAATTAAGGCTATTGCGGGTTGAGTAGCCATAAAAATATACGCGTGGGGACAAAGATGGCACTAGATATTCACTTTAATGACACCCCTCTTGGGCACGAGATTTGCGGTGTCGATTTAAATAACCTTGATGAACAAACATTCAAAGAGATTGACGAGGCCTACCAGACCTATGGCGTTGTGGTGATTCGCGATCAAAAACTGACGCCAGACCAGCAACTCAATTTCAGCCGTCGTTTTGGATCTTTAGACCGCTTCGTATTCGATCGCTTCAACATGAAAGAAAATCCAGAGATTTTCATTGTGTCGAATCTACTCGACGAAGGAAAACCCGTAGGTATGGAAGACGCGGGTCGCTATTGGCATAGCGATATGTGGTACGTCGCGACGCCTCCACGTGGTTCATTCTTATATGCGGTCGAAGTCCCACACGATGGCACACGCCCGCTTGGAGACACCTACTTTGCGAGCACACGCTATGCCAGATCGGAAGAGCACACGTCTGAACTCCAGTCACCG
>CALFXX010000114.1 GCA_937952975.1 uncultured Alcaligenaceae bacterium | reverse complement strand
CCTGCTCATCCATGGCTGGCCGCATAAAAGGCCTCGGCTTGATGCCAGGATGCAGAACCGCCTCTTTTGCCTGACCACCAAAGAACAGACTCTCTTTGACCTGAGCTGCAATCACATAAGGCGCACCTACGGTCTTACCTGCACCAGAATAAAAAGACGCTGTCCCGAATTCGACCATATGCGAATAAAACGCATACTTATCCCCTGCCACCAAGTACGAGCGTACCCAGCCGATACGCTCTGCATTTCTTGCGAACCTAATTCTTAGGCTGTTTTCCAAGGCACCCGAGTCGCGCTTAGTTACTTCACTAAGATGATTCTTCGCACCTTGCAGCATGACTTTTTGACCCGCCCGTAACGCACCTTTAAGAACATTCTTCTCAATTTTTACGGGCAAAGACTTCATCAGTTGGTCGAGCTCTGCGAGCCCACCTACTGCGAACTGATTACTGCCCATCGGCTGAACCCTCTATGCAATTCAAAATCACCCACCGATTGCGCTCTTCAAGATTTCGGACTGACTCAATGTTGAACACTCGCTCGCCAAAGTGCACCCGATAAGAGGCCATCGAATGAGGTAAACCAAAGGCCGGCTTGTATCTCACCGCGATCGTATGCGTCAGCGAGGGGTTAACTGACAACGCACCGACACTTTCTTTGCCTGAGATCGGACGTATATGTGCCCGCACAGACAAGTAATCCGCCCAGATTTCGTGGGGTTGTCCGTAAGGATCAAAAGAACGTGTTCGCCTCTGAATCCTAATTTTGTGTCTGAGTTGGTAAGACCGCATTAAATTCCCAGATCGTTTCGGTAAGGCCACCAGAGTTTTCTGGCAACGGCTACATAATCATCGCGCTTGGCATGATCATCTTCGTAGTCAGCCTGCACAAGGATCACGATTCCATTGACCAGCTCGGGGACGTCAACTGGGTTTTTAACGGTTCCTGCCAATTCATAATCAGGGATAACTCCGTAGATGTACTGCGCGCATTCCCGACTGGCCGAATCGATCAGCTGCAACAGCAGCGCATCGTCCTCGTCATCTGCACCTCGCAGAGAGGCCTTTACAAGCTCAAGCACTGACACAATATTTACTTACCCGTTGAGTATGCGATTTCATTCTTTCCGTTCTCCGATAAACGCAAGCGCCTTGCGAGCCAGCTCCTGAGAACAGGCCCGCAAGGCGCAAGAACTTAGGCGGCTGAGTTAACGAACAGTTTCACAGCCTCGGTATCAATCAGATTTGAGCCGGAGCGCATCCAGCCGCAGAAACCAACTTGCCCCTTTAACGCGAAAGCCGAATCGTCAAAACGACGCATCGAGGTAGACCCCACCACATCGCGAATGATGAACTTGCCAAAATCACCAAAGGCGATTGCCTTGGCACCGGCTGCCATTACAGGCATGTCATCGTTTTCTGTGTATCCATAGCCGCACAACGTTGAAGGCACCCCCTCGCGCATATCCCCCAGCCCCCAGATCGGGCGCCCAGTTGTATCTTTGAGCTTCCGCAACACGCAAAGAGTCGAATCACTGAACATAAAGCGAGCATTCTTCTTGCGATAGGCTGAGTTGACCGAATGAATCAAATCCATCAGATCGTCATAAGAGGCCGAGGTAGCAGAACCTTTAGCCCCTGTCTTACCCACCTCGGCACGATTGGTTAAGCCAAACGGCTGAGCTGAACCGCTTCCAAGTGTGTAGTGCTTATTCGTAATCCGACCAAGACGAGTCGCCAGACGATCGACGACAAATGACACAACATCGATTGCGCTGTCCTGGATGAGCTCAACCGGTAGCGCGACTGATTTTGAACTGTACTTAAAGGGATTCAGCGCAACGGTGCCAAAGGTCACATCTTGCGCACCAGCCATCGCATTTTCTGCAACGATTTCACCCTCTTCCTCGGTACCATCGCTCGAAGGGTAGTTAAGTGGTGACCCGCTAGCAGTCGAGAGAATCTGCGCGACCTCGCGCATGCCACCAAACGCTTTCATGCGCTCAATCACCATGGCCTCGACCTCTGAGGGTACCGTGTAACCACCCTCGCTTGCTGTTGTGGTCGACATGGCATTGTGAATCGCAGCCGCTTGCTCACTGGTAACGTTCTTGCCATTACGAAGATAGAGAGCCACTGCCTGCACTGCACCAATCACTTCACCGTCGCTCTTCACCGGTTTCGCCGCTGTATTGAAAAACTTATCGGCCTCCAGGTCCCGCAAGCGTTCGATCGCCTTGAGCTGCTTTTGATGACTTTCGATTTCATCTGCAATATTGTCAAAACTCGCCTGCTCCTCTTTAGTCCAGGGGACGGCTCCTTTTTCAGTCAACAAGGCATTAGCCGAGTTGGCGAGATGCTCAATCTTGTCGCGCAGTGCTTGAGTGTTTGTCATAGTGCTATTTCCAAAAAAAAGCGCCAACGGCGCAAAGGTTTGAGGCAACCGGCCTCTTCGGTCTGCGCAAAGCGTCAGGCAATCGTCAAAATTCGCAGGCGGTTTGCATTGGCTGAGGACATTAAAAAACCCGCCTGAGCGGGTTCGTGAGTGCTTGTATTTGTGACTTCTGGCGGTGGCTCTGGTGCTATTTCCGTCTTGGGTGCCTTGGCGAAGGCAGATAAATTCCAGGTGTTAGTCGCTTTCTTACCCTTGTCGATTGCATCGACAAAACCGTGCTCCATGGCCTCGTTTGCCGTGAACCAGCTCTCTGCATCCATCAAAGCGCGGATCTCAGGTTCCTCTTTGCCGGTCTTTTGCACGTAATCGCTGACGATCGCACCCTCGACTTTCTCAAGTACATCCGCGGTGTCGCGAAGAGTCTGCTTATCACCCCAGGCCATGCCACTGGCATTGTGGATCATGAAAAATGCACCGTCAGCCATTACCACCTCATCGCAAGCAAGAGCAATACTGGTAGCAGCTGAGGCACACAAGCTGTCAATCCGAGCGACCGTTTTCCCTTTGAAAGCGGAGAGCGCGGCCATGATTGCGCGCCCTTCAAATACATCTCCACCCGGCGAGTTGATATGTACATTCAAGATTTTGGCTTCACCTGCTTGCGCGATCGCCTCGATCACTGAAAGCGCAGATACACCCCAATCGGCACTGATCATGTCGTAGAGGTAAATCGTAGCGGTATCGCCTGCGACGTTTACTAAAGTAGTGAACTGCTTGGGCCGTTGCGCGTTATCGCGGTAGAGCTGCATGATTTTGTTCATTCTGCTGTTGCCTCGGCTAGTTGTTCCGTTTTGGGCTGATTCATGTTTGGATTGAATAGCTCACTCGCGTTACCCCCCATCGGTTTATGACCCTGTTTTCGTCGTACCTCATCGGGCGTGAGCCACCCCATACCAGAGCCCGGACCACCCAAAGCGGCACGGTTGTATTCGGCCTGAGCTTTAGAGTCACCCTCAATCAGTGCGTCCCGATCAAAGCGTAGAAACTTACCGCTGTCCCTTGGAAACAACTTACGGTTCAACTCTTGCTCGATCTTGCGCAAGTGCGGTTGCAGGGTATAGGTCACAAAGCCACGGCTCATCGACTCGATCCCAGAGCCCCATGAGGTTGAGCCAGATGTCTCGCCAATCATGTGAGGAGGCACACCAAACGCCCTGGCTATATCGATGACCTGAAACTGTCGAGCTTCTAGTAACTGGCTATCCTGCGCTGACAGGCTGAGCTCTTTAGCCGTAATACCCTCGGTTAACACCAGTGGCAGCCGGTGAAAATTCTCAGAGCCCGAATACTTTGCCGCAAACGCAGCCTGTAACCCTTCAATCTGAGTCTGACTCATCTTGACCGCAGTATTAAGAATGATGGACGGGTGCGCGCCATTTTCAAAAAACTTGCCAGAGTACGAATCCATGGCCAGCGCATTACCCACTGCGGAGCGTGCGGCATAGCTGATAATCGATTGCGACCTGAGCCCGTCAAAGCCAAAACCCGCGAAATGCAATACTTCAGAAGGTTCAAGCCAGGTGGTGACGCCATGGTCTGGGATCGATAAGTAATACCGAACCTGGCCGTCAGACATTCGGATCGGTGAGACAGCACCCCAAGGCAGTGGCAACAACTCACGGATCGAATTGTTAGAGCCGCGCCGAATCCAGGTATACGAATCCCCACGCAATAGCTGTCCAACACTTACCCCTTCCCAATGAGAGGCCGCCGTGAACTGCGCGCTAGGTTGCTCGTTTAGTTTGTACCAAAGATCATCGCGTGGCATCTTGACCGGAATCTCGCCATCCGTAAGATAGCAGTCAACCGGTAAAGTCATGATCGCGCCAGAGATCCGCTGCACGCACGCAAAGACTGCAGCGACACGCATCGCGGATATAGGTGTCACCATTTGGCCTGCAGCTGAACCGACAAGCCCGAAAGATTGCAAGACATCTTCTGAATACTTCGTTTGTGAACCCACTGCATTTTGAGCTCGCACCTGTCCCTTGCCCAGACCTAGCGACCGGGCAATTGCAGACAGGATGCTCATAAACTTACATAACCTTGATCAATAGTCCCGACACTCGGGTTCAAACTCAGCAGTGATACTGCGTTAAACATAGCCATCAGTGGGTCAATCTTTGCAAACCCCGCGGCTTGCTTGGTAATCGAGACAGCATTGCCCTTGGGCTCAATCTTTGCATTACCCACGCACCAAGACATTAGGGGCTGCCCACCATGTACTAGTGCTCCTTCGGCTAACTTGCGTTCGGCCGTTTTGATGGCACCGGTCAATTTCCAGCCCTGCGAGATACCGATAATTTTGTCCTCGATGATCCCCACGTCATGCAAGGCCTCAATAATTCCACCCAACCCGTGCGGATCAACGCCTATTCGGTCCAACAAACCAGAATGTTCAACTTGCGCCACGAGCTCAGCAACGTCTGTCACGTCATCGCCAATCTGTTTCACCAACGTTAAGTCACCGTCTTTTGCAAAGCCTTTAAACCGTGGTGCCTCAGCCTTCCGTCTTTCCATCACCGACGGATGGGCCCAAGCATGCGTCCAGAGCATCCAACGATGCGTCTGTCTTTGCCGGCCGAGTACGGCAAGCCCCAACAGATCATCGAGACCACCGCCATCGATACCAATATCAATCACCTCGCACTCTTCGATCAGCGACTCCAGCGTGAGCCCCTGAGTTGACTGCACTTCCCAGAAATCAGCTCCCGCCCAGCGATCTGAGCGCAGGTTCATGCCGATCTCGACGTTCAGGTGCTTGGCGAGAAACCCACGCATGGATTCTTCGCCGTCGTTCTCAGCCTTCTTGAACTCACGTTCGAGAAACTCGCGGTCAACTGAGAAGCCCATATTCGGGTTCACCATCGCAAAGTTCTCAGGCTTGCGGTGCTCACCCGAGGCAATCATGTCTTCAGGGAACTCGTAAATCACCGGTACAAAACGCGGATCAAGAATCTTGCCGTCGCGCACATCACGCGCATATTTCAGCTTCTGCCTGAAGACCCCGGCTGGAGGATCATCAGACTGGGTGGTGAGCCAGATCACAAAACCCTCAGGCCTCGAGGCCAGACCACCCGTTGCCTCACGAAGCATATTTTCTGCATTCGCAACCTTGCCAAACAGCCAGGCCTCATCGATCAGCACCCCGACCGCTTTCTTGCCGCCGACCGTATTCGAATCCGCCGCGACTACCTTCAGGCCACCTCCCACCTCGCGGTGAGTGATTGTCTTGATATGGGTCTGCACGTGCATGAGCGCATCGAGCTCATCATCTTTCTGGACCATATCCCGCGACGGTGCAAAGCTGTTGTTCGCAATCTCAACCGTCGGTGCCAGAATGATGAACTCAGCAGAGTTTCGCCAGTTCCGGATCAGCGCTGTCAGCATGATGGCCGCCGCGATCGTCGACTTCGAATTCTTTTTAGGCAGACAGACAAACCATTCAGTGATGAGCCGTCGCCCTGACTCGGCATCGTAAGAGCCGAAGATCGAGGCCGCCAGATCAAACACCCAGGGCGCACACGCCTCGCCAATCGTCGGGCTATTCGGTGCATCAACAATCCGCAACTCTCGCATCACTGCCAGACCTGCCTCTGCCTCGACTGGAAAGATCGGTGCCGGGATGATCGTTTTGCCCGCGCGCAACCTAGCCGCCCAGTCTGGGCATGCCGTACTAATCTCCTTCAATTATTTGACCAAACGCAACGGTGGTGGCGCCGCTGAAAACTTACCGGCCCCGGCGCGCTTAGCCGAGTTGAGCCGTTCATCTTTCTTGCCACCCTCGCCCAGCTTCTGGTGAACGAAAGGCAATAGTGCCTTGGCCGCATCCATCCTCAGACGCGGATCCGCTAAATCATCGTTCATCACGTTGAGGAGAAACTGTTTTGGATCTTGATCACCACCGGTGGTGCCCGCGTTCGGCATTTCCGGTGGCGGTTTAGGCTTGCGCCCAGCGCCGGGACGAGCGCCACCGGTGCTTGGCCGCGCACCGCCGCTCTTACCCTTTACACCTGCCATTTGATGAATTCTCTATAAAACCGATTTTTTTCTACGAATGAGGAGGGTGTGGTTTACAGCAAAAGATCATTTTGAACTTTTACCTACCCCCTCCCTGTCTTTAAACTTAGCCTGTGCGCCGCATTGAAGCCTCGCGTGCTGTTTTGATCTTGTGATCGTCTCGGCAGATCCATTCCCTGTTTGAGTCGCTCTCAGCACCGCCTTGCCAGAGTGGGACTATATGTTCCAGTTCGTCACCGTACCTCACTCGACCTTGACGCTTACATTCTGCGCAGAGCCTTGGATTATTACGTTCAAACCGCTTCATAATCGCGTACAAGCTGTTCCCAGCAAAACGAATCGTAGCCAAGCCTCGCTTGACGCTCGACTCATCTAACATCTTGGCGCTTATCTTAAGTGTCTTCAACTGGTTTTATTTGAACAGCTGGCAAGATTACCAATGTGACAGACCTGCGTTCAATCTCCAACTCCAGACGTAAAAAAACCGCCTAGTTTTAAGACATGGCGGTTTGTGTGCATTTTCTAAGGACGCGTGTTATCGCGACGCAATGATTATTACATGTAAGTATGTTGAGTGTAAAGATGGCTAGCTCAAACAGCCACTAATCAAGCACCCGTGAATTAGGGATGTCTTTATTTAGTTTTTAAAGATAGAATCAAATCAGCTAAGTAGCATGACACGTGCAATCAAAACTCGTGTAACCAAGACTTTGCTAACCCTTGACCCATACAAGTTTATGGCTCTATAGAATACGGAGTTTTTATGACTTTAATTCCACAGATTCAAACTCAAGACGGGCGCACTACTGCAACCACTACCTTTAATAATCACACTATTGAGGTAGTGGCCGGTTATGACATCAATGAGGACCGCTTTCCCTTTCACGTGTATGTGACAGACTTTGCGAAAAAACGAAAAAAAATCGATTGTTCACCTTCATTTGCACAATCCCTTAAACAAGCAATCGAAGACGGCTTAGAATTTGGTAAGGTTGCCGTCGAATCAATTTAGGAAGCAAAGATCAAAAACACCTTTCATCATTCGAAGTACTGTGATCTGACATCGCCGGAATCTTTATTCTATTTAAGTAAGATCATCTATAGAGAGTGATTGAATGCCTGTCAGCAAGCATCGGCGCAAAAAAGATCATCATAAGTCTAAGCAATTACGACCAACAAAGTGGCCTAGTGCGACTTTTACCGAACATCCATTTTCTGCGGTACCACACGAAACCCTCAAACAAAAACTTCTTGAGTTAGGGCATAAGCATAAATTTGAATTTCCAAATCGTCTTAAGTCCTTAGAAAATGGCCTGCAAACATTAAGTCCAATCTCAACTATTTCGGTGCTCGCTACTTACGGGCTTTTTGGCACTATTAATATTGACGGTGAACTAAGTGCTGGCTATAAGGGTGAGGAGTTCAATCAGTCCCATGTTGAATTGATTCAGGCACTCTTCCTACAGATATCGTATAGCGCGCAAGCCCAAAAAACTCCAAGCACTAAAATTGTACATAGTCTTTTTGATGTCCTACCCGAATTAGCCACCACCTACCACCTGAGGCGACTATCTGAGCTTGAAAAAGAGTTATCCGAAGAGGCAAAAGCCATCAGGCTCATTCAGGAAGGTTTACGTCTAAACACGCAAGCAGTAAGAAATTGGAGCTATCTCAGTCGGGTTGTTGCAATTACAAAACGCATCTGCGCTCCAATCGACCGTATCAGTGAAAGTACGATTGGCGTAAGCAATATAGCTATGATCGATCTGTTTGCTCACCTGATTAAAAGAAACGAGCGTCTAGTCAATGAACATCTAAAAGTACTATCGCATGCGCTCACTGCTAGAACGGTTCCTGGCGTAATCAATGCCTACTACAAAATCTTACCGCCAAGCGAAAATTCTAAAGCCGAGATGCTCGCCTTTGCCGAAGAGAAAAGTTTTACGCTGGAACAACTGAAATCCATGCTGTTATCTCATTCAGATTTAT